>CALXMX010000066.1 GCA_944389575.1 uncultured Opitutales bacterium | reverse complement strand
CAAGGCGCTCATGCGCTTGGGCAAGCGCGCCTCATACGCGGAGGTCGAGAGCGATTTGGGGCACGACTCCTTCTTGGTTCACTCTCCGAAACTTTACAGGCTCTTGGAATATTTTTTGAATGTCTGACGAAAGAAAACTGCCGAAGTCCTCGGCCAAGAGGAAAATCGAGCTTGACGCGCTCATACAGTGGGTCGGCGAGGGCGACCGCGTGCTCGATTTGGGCTGCGGGCGGGGAATTTTGCTCAACGAGCTCGTCCGCCTAAAGCGCGTGTATGCGGTGGGTGTGGATTTGGATTTTGAAAAGGCGTCGAGAGCCATAATGCGCGGCTTGAGCGTCTATCACGGCGATATACTCGACGCGCTCTCGACTTTTCCCGACAACTCTTTCGACTGGATTATCTGTTCGCGCACCCTGCCCGAATTGGACAACGCCCGGCGGGTGATATTGGAATCCCTGCGCGTGGCTCGCCGCGTGGCCGTGGGGTTTGTCAATTACGGATATTGGCGCAATAGGTTAGCGATCGCGCTCACCGGAAGCAGGATTGTCAACGAGGTCTTTCCCGACTCCTGGGACGCGTCGAGGCCGACCAACCAAATCTCCGTAAATTCGTTTAAGAAATTTTGTGCGCAAAACGATATTATTATAAAGCGAAGCCACTGTCTCAGGGCGGATTGGGTGACCGAATGCGGCTTTCTTCCCAACCTGCTGGCAGGCTATGCGATTTTCGAGATTGCCAAACGCGCTTCCGGCGGAGAAAAGGGCATTTCATAACCGATAAAACGCAAAAATAATTATGGACAAAGATTGCAAGACGGAGGACTCGGCAAAGATGCCGGTCAAGGCCGAAATCCAAAAGCGCTTTCTTCAGGAGCGCAAAATATTTCTCTGGAGCGAAGTGACTGACGAGTCCGCAGCGGAAATAGTGGAGAAGCTCCTCTATCTCGACATGCTCGACAGCAAGAAGGAAATAACCTTTTACCTCAGCACGCCCGGCGGCTCGATAAGCGCGGGCATGTCGATTTACGACGCGATGAAGCTCGTGAAGGCCCCCATAAAGGTGGTGGTCACGGGAATCGCGATGAGCATGGGTTCCATACTGTTGAGCGGGGCCAAGAAGGGACGCAGGTTCCTGTTCCCGAGCGCGCGGGTGATGATTCACCAGCCCCTCATCATGGGGCAGATGAGCGGCACGGCGGTCGACCTGCACATTCAGGCGCAGGAGATGGAGCGAATGAGGAGCGAACTGAACAAAATCCTTTCGGAGGCCTCCGGCCAGCCCATTGAAAAAGTCACCGCGGACACCGACAGGGATTTCTTCATGACCGCCCAGGAAGCCATCGACTACGGCCTCGCGGACGAGATTGTCACGTCTTTGTAAGCAGCCCTTTTTGTCTTGCGGGCGGAAGCGCGGAATGCGGCCTTTCGCAAATTTTGTCGGAAGGCTTTTTTGCATAAACTGCGCAATTTAAAAATTGCGCGTTAAAAATTGCGCTCTGCGCGCGTTGCGCCGCCGCTTTCGAAATGGGGAAAATTTGCTGAAGCGGCCCGCGCGGCGCAAAAAGGCGCAAAAAGGCGCGCGGGCGAATCCTGCCGCGCTTTGAATTGGCGGCTTGGGCGAAGCCGGGGCGGAGTCCGGGGGGGGGCGGCTCGGGCCGCCCTGTTTTTATCGCATTTCGGCGGGCGCCGGGAATCGTCCCCATTGCCCCGCGGAAAGGCGCGAATTAAATCTGGTTTGACATGGCGCGCGAAAAGTGTAAATATAACTATCCAACACATGAGATTTGGACTATGACAAATAGAATTTTACCCTTACTACTTTTCGTTTTCGTCGCCCCCGCATGTTTCGCCCTCGATTTTACCGCGGGTCTTGGGAAGAATAAGGAGCTGTTGCTGTTTTCCAAGTGCGAGATGAAGGATTGGGGCGCAGATAGAAAGCTCCCCGGCCGGCCCGGCCCGAACGACAAGCTCAGGCTTGTCGGCAGCAGCACGCTCGATTTTGACACGGAGGCAAACATCGGCATTCTCGACATCTGGAGCGGAACGGTGTCAGCGACAAACAAGAACAACCTTAAGCTGAACAAGGAATTGCAGTTCATTGTTCCCGGCCTAAACAACGAGGGGGTTCTCAGCCTGAAAAAAAGCAAAATGACATGCAACGGCGGGGTGAGAATTTCCTGTCACGGAGGGTCGCGCACTCTCGGAAAATGCGTGATCTCTCTCGAGGACTCGACGTTTTTGATAAACCGCAATTTCGTGTCCGCCTTCCCGCTCGACGGGAATGCCGGATTTTTCAACAACAAGGGAAAGCGCGGCGGAATTGAGATCGATTTGAAGGGAAAGTCGCTGATGGAGATAGGGGGCAGCCTCGCGCACGACCTCCAGCTAATAGACAATCCCAAAGATTTGACCTTTACGGTCAGATTGTCGGAGCAAAACGGCCACATTCCGCTGCTGCGCTTTGAAAAAGCGGCGAATCTCGCGCCCGTCGACGTGGAAATAGAGCTTAAAAACGCCCCGGGAAAGGGCACGTATTCGCTCATTGAAATGGATTATCGCAGGCAGAAGCTCGAAAAATTCAGGAGCTTGAAACTGAACGGCCGCCCATACACCCTCGGCGAAAAGTTCGACTTGGGCGGCAAAACTGCGGCGATAAAAATCGCGGCCGCGAAATCGCCGACCTCCAAGGACAGATCTACGGCGAACGACCTCGTCTTGGAGGTGAAATAGCCGATAGCTGGCCGCGGCGCCTTCGGCAAACATTAAAAAATCCAAGAACCGATGAAAAAAACAAATTTATTGGCGGGAGTCCTCGCATTCCTCTTTGTCTGCGACTGCAACGCGCTTGAGTTCACCGTGGGGCTGGACGAGAAAGATAACGATTTCATATACAGCAAATGCGAAATGAAGGATTGGGGCTCGCGCAAAAAGCTTCCCGGAAAGCCGGGGCCCAACGATAGGCTTCAGACGTACTATAACAAAAATCTCGATATAGACGCGGACATAAGCGTCGCCTCTCTGGCCATACTCAACGGGTCGTCCATGAATGTCAGCGGGCGGCGGGGGATAAAAATTTCCAAGGAGGTGGGGTTTAATTTGGGCGGCAAAGACCAAATATCCTCGCTCAATCTGAAAAAGAGCAACATGAAGGTTGGCGGCGGAATTAAATTCGGCTGCTATCCGAATTCGCGGGAATTGGGGACGGGCCTTATCCACCTTGAAGACAGCACCCTGCATGTGAATCGGAACTTGTCCTCCTCCTTTCCCATTGACGGCAACGCCGGGTTTTTCAACAACAAGGGAAAGCGCGGGGGCATTGTGCTTGACCTGAAGGGAAAGTCGCTGTTTGAGTTAGAGGGCGGCATTGTGCACGACATGCAGATTACGGACAATCCGAAGTCTTTTCAATTTAAGATAAAGCTGTCCGACTCCGGCGGCGCGGTTCCGAAAGTTCGCTTTGCAAAGAGGGCGGATTTGGCCTGCGCGGATTTGGAAGTCAACATATCCGGCCCCCTGAAGAAAGGCTCCTACACTCTGCTGGAATTGGAGCCGCGCCGCAGCGCCCTGAAAGATCTGCGCAGCGTGACGCTCAATGGCAAGCCCGCCGCGCTCAATGAAACCTTCACCGTGGGGGGAAGGGAGGCGGAACTTAAAGTTGCCGCCTCAAAATCCCCGTCCAGCAAGGATAAATCGACAAAAAACGACCTCATTTTGGAAATAAAATAATTCTGCGACAAAAACCATGACCTCAAAAAAATTCATAGCTACTTCAATGGCGGCGTTCGCGGCGTCCGCATCGTTTGCCCTCAATTACTTCTGCGGACAGCCCGACAACTCGCAGCGCGAATACAAATGGAGCACGTGCAACTGGGGAAGCGAAATCCAGTTCGCCTCTGCCGACCTCCCCAATAAGCCGGGAACTAACGACAATGTGAATGCGCGCCCGGGCGGATATACGCTCGAGGTTGATGTCGACGCGAACGTCCTTTCCCTTTCGGTGGGCAACAATTCCGAGATATTTTCGAACGGGCGCAAAATTAAGGTGAAGAAGCATCTCGGAGTGGGAATTGCGCTCTCGAACAATTCCCAGACGCTGATGGATTTTAGAAATTCTAAAGTCGAGGCCAATTCCATAAACTACACATATTGGTCGCAGGCCAAGCAGGCCGGATTAGGGATATTCCGCCTTGAAGACTCCGTTTGCACCATAAAGAACAACGTCATATCGAACATTCCGGTAAACTTTTCCATAACGGATATTGAGGGGCGTCCCGGCTGCGCGATTACGCTTGTGGGCAAGTCCGTTCTCGACATCGGCGGAAGAATTATGATGGACCCCATTATTTCGGAACAGCCCGACACCTGGACGTTCCGGATAAATCTCGAGGAGAAGAACGGCGCGCTTCCGCTGTTGCGCGTCTATAAGAGGAGCGATATGACAATCGCCGACATAAACGTCACTTTGGGCGATTCCATACCGAAGGGAAAATACACGCTCATAGATTTTCAAGACAAAAAGACCAGTGTAAAGAATGCGCGCTCCATCCGCGTCAACGGCGGCGAATACAATCTTGGCGATCCGATAAGAATCGGCTCGCGGGAGGGCAAATTGGTTCTCGCCAAGCCCACGAATTCCACGGCCAGAGACAGGCAGACGGCAAACGACCTCGTGCTGGAAGTAAAATAATTTCTGCGGCCTTTTGCCGCGGACGCCCCCATTCCCGCCCGGCGAATTGCCGCTAGTTGGGCGGCAATGCGGCGTTTTGATTGAAATTTCGGCGCGGACGCGATTGAAGAATTTTTGAAGGAATCTTTTTCGCGCGCCCGCCACTTTCGATTTATCGCAACCGTCCGGAACGGTTGCGATAAAAATTTTCATTCCGCTGCGCGCGCGATATTGAACGCGCCTATGAGCGGCGTTGTAAGATAGAAAACTCCGCCGGGCGCCGCGCATTGCCCTCGAACGCCGCTGCGCACTTTGCGCTGCGCGTGGAAACGTTCGGCGCGTCGAGAAGTTCCCATTGAAGTGAATGCGCTAAGCCGCAACTTGGTTTTGCGCAAATGGCGCATTCGCCCGACTTTTTTTCAGATTGTAATCGGCATTCAAGAGTTGGAATGGGATAAAACGGATTTTCAAGCTTCCCGTTGTTTTTTCCGCGTTTATTCTTGCGGCGGCATTCGAGGGTTGGAGGTTTTGTTTTTTTTGCGCCCTGTTAATCGTTTTTTACAAGCCGAAAGAGCGCTTTGCTCGCAAAAGTTTGTAAGACCTGCGGGCGGGGCGGGAGTAAATTTTTTTGGCGCAATACGCGCAGTTTTTTCGCGCCGGGAGCGGGAGCGTTCTTTCCCTTCC
>CALXMX010000065.1 GCA_944389575.1 uncultured Opitutales bacterium | reverse complement strand
GGTGGAAGAGTGTGTTTTTTTCGGAATTTTTGCTGGGGGGGAGGTGGAGGGTGCGGCGGGTTGCGCATTCGGAGGGTGTGTGGGGGTGACGCCTTCGCCGGGCCGTGTTTTTTTTTAATGTTGTAATATCGGATTTCGGGGAAATAATTTTTTGGCGTATGAAAATTTTAAATAGGTTGACGGCTTTGGCGTTTTTTATGGCCGCTCCCGTTTTTGCGGCGTCGCCCGACGGGGAGTTTGTGGCGTGCTTGGGAAAGATTGCTCCGGAATCGAGAATAGCGCGGCTTTCGGCGGCGGCTCCGGGCGGCGCGCAGGCGGTTGTCTCAAAACTGTTCGTAAAGCGCGGGGACGCCGTAAAGGTCGGCGAGCCCGTTGCGGAGCTTTCGGGCCTCTCCCGCGCCGAGGCCGAAGTGGCCAGGGCGCAGGCCGCGCTGGATTCTGCCAGGGCGGCGGCGGACATAAAAATCCTCCAGCAAAAAAATCTGATTGCGGATTTGGAAGGCTCTTACGCCCAAAACAAGAGCGTGATCGAGCGCACTGATCCGCCGCGTCGGGAGCGCGAACAAATCGACTACGAACAAGAGGCTCTGCTGCGCCGGATAGCGCAGGCAAAGGCGATGCTCCCGCTGGTGGAGGCCGCGCAGAAGGCGGTCGTATCCGAATGCGCGGCGGCGTTGGAGGTGTCGAAGGCGGCGGCGGGCGAATACGTCGTGCGCTCTCCCATAGACGGGCGCGTGGTGGAGATGAACATCAGGCGCGGCGAGGCCGTGGGAATCGACGGAATATGCGAGATTGCCGATACCCAAAAAATGTTTGTGGACGCCGAGGTATATGTTTCGGACGTCCCAAAAGTGAAGGTCGGCGACGCCGCCGAAGTGTTCGGCGACCTGCTTGGCGACAAAAAGTATTCCGGAAAAGTCGTGGAAATTTCGAGCTACGTCAAGGGCAACAAAATCTTCAGCTCGGACCCGACGGACTATTCAAACCTGCGCGTGGTGGCGGTGAAAATATCGCTCGACGACTCCGAGGCGTTCAGAAACTACATCGGTTCGCAGGTCAACGTAAGAATTATTTTGCGGTAGGACGCAAGTGAAGCGGCGCAGCCTATACGAGCGCATAATCCCGCTGGGAATCCCGCTGGCGTGGCTTCAGCTCACCAGCGATCGCAAGCGTTTTGCCGTCGCCATTGCGGGCATTACCTTCGCGGTGGCGATGATGCTGTTTCAGGTGGGCCTGCGCGGGGCGCTCTTCCGCCAGGTGGTCGGCCCTTTGTCGATGCTCGATGCGGACGTCGTGATTGTCAGCCCCAACTACGAGTATTTCGGCGTGGGCCGCGGGTTTGCGAACGTGCGCTTAAAGCAGGCGTTCGCCGTTCCGGAGGTCGTGGACGCAAACGGAATAAAGCTCGGGTGCATGCCGTTTAAAAACGTGGACGACGGGCGCGAAAGGGACATATTCGCAATAGCTTTCGACCCGTCCAAGCGCATATTCGAGGACGAATCCATAAATTCCTCCCAGTATATTCTCAAGCGCGAGGGCACTGTTCTCTTCGACACATTGTCGCGGAAGCAGTACGGCGACGTTGCGTCGAAACTTGAGGCCGGCGAATTTCCGCGCACGGAGCTTTCCGGACACAGGGCGAGAATCGGGGCGGGCGTCGAAATTGGGGCGACCTTCGCCGCCGACGGAAACGTCCTTATGAGCCTCGATACCCTCTCGAAAATTTGGAGGCACGATTCCCCCGACATCTCTAACGTCGGCCTCATACGGATACGCGAGGGGGCCGACGCTTCAGTCGCCGCGGACAAACTTCGCAAAATTCTTCCGCCCGACGTCCGCGTAATGACCAAAGGGGAGTTTATCGAAGCCGAAAAGGAGTATTGGGCGGTTCGCACGCCGATAGGATTCGTAATAGGAGCGTCGATGGCGGTTGCGATTTTCGTCGGGGCGGTGATAGTGTACCAGATTCTCTACACGGACGTCACGGACCACATTCCGGAGTACGCAACTTTAAAGGCGATAGGCTTTTCCGATTCGTTTTTCGTGTGGATAATAGTGCAGGAGTCGCTGATTCTCTCGCTGTTCGGCTTTATACCGGGTTCGCTGCTGGCGGCGGTGCTGTACAAGCTCACCCGCGACGTGGCAAACATGCCGACCCAAATGTCGCTTGCGAACCTTGCGCTGATATTTTTCCTCGCGATTTTCATGTGCGTGTCGGCGGGCTTGTTGGCGACGCGCAAGCTGCGCAAGGCAAATCCCGCGGACATATTCTGAAGCGGAGTCCGGCGCTTCTGCGCGCGGCGCAAAAGCGGAAGTTTTTTGCGTTGGAGAGACTTTTGCGCTGGCGGGATTGACATCTTCGCCGCGCGTGAAGAGGCTGCCCGCGCGAAGGGGCCGTCAAAAGCGGACTGCGTTAAGCGGCGTTTAGGGGGAGATTGCGCCGTTAGGCTCGCCGCATTTTCCGGTATTTTCTTGTGGACTTTTTTGCTGCGGTACTTGCGGAAGTTTTCGTCCTTGTGCTTGCGGAATTTTTGCGCCGGGGCGTGATTCCGCCGCCGTATAAGAGGCTGTTTCGATAGCGACATATTGCGGGAAATAACGGAAGGGAATAATGGAAAATTTCGGGGCGTCTGCGCCTAATAAGATTGCGGCGAATTTTTTGGAAAAAAGGTTTCGGATTTGAGAAAAATTTTTTCGCGCGACGCACAAAATAAAATGAGGCTCGGATAGATTTTTTTATGAAAGGGGAAACTTAAGCGGCCCTGCCGCGCTCCGGGGCGAAATGTGTGGAGATTTTTTGCGTGTTGGCGCAAAAAGGCGGAAGAAGTTCACCGGTCGCTTAGTTAGGCGGCTCGGTTAGAGTCTGCGCCGGAGATTGCCGGGGGCGGAGACATTTCTCGAAAGGTGCATTTCCTTAATTGCGCTTCATTTTTTCAAAATCAAATTTTGCGATTTGCTGTCGGCGAGAATTTCTGTGTTTTGCGATGCGGTGGAATTTTTGTGTTGGGATTGCGGAGATTGTTGGGACTGCGGGAAGCAAAATTGCCGCCGTGCCTTTTGCGAATTTTTCCCGTGCGGGGCGGGCGGAATCGGCGCGGGGGGGGTATTATGCAAAGCGCGGTCGGGCCGCTGAAGCGGGGAAATCTTCTTGCGCAATGCGGCGCGAGAAAATCGGATTTGAATCTTAAGTGCGGGCGGCGACCTTTGAAAGGCGCGCCTGCGCCGAACTGCGCCGAAAATAAAATGCGCGCTTTCGCATTTTTTGCTGTCTCTTTTTTTTGCGGAGGGCAGAATTTGCATCGGGCGCGCATTTGCCGTTAATGCGACGGCCGCCGCGCGGGCTCGGGGGGTATCCGCCGAATGTCGAACAAGCGCTTTTGCGCAAAATATGGAAGGAATGAATCAAATGGAAAACTGCACAAAATTCAAGGGAGCGCCGGTTTGCGTGGCCGGAAATTTCGTCAAACCGGGAATGAAGGCTCCGGATTTCCTGCTATCGACGGGAGATTTGAAGGATTTTTCCCTCGCCCAAGCGGGGGGAAAGAAGGTTTTGATGAATATATTTCCCAGTCTGGACACGTCGGTTTGCGCGCTTTCGGTCAGGAGATTCAACAGGTTGGCCGCGGGGATTGAGAATGCCGTAGTTCTGTGCGTGTCGCGGGATTTGCCGTTTGCGCAGAGCCGGTTTTGTGCGGCGGAGGGGATTGAAAACGTCGTCATGCTTTCGGACTTCCGCTATAAGTCCGCTTTTGGCGAGGACTACGGCGTTGTGATGAAAGACGGCCCCCTCGGCGGACTGTTTGCGCGCTCGGTGGTGATAATCGGAACGGACGGAAATATCGCATATTCGGCCATGAACGGCGAGATTACCGAGGAACCCGATTATGATGCCGCTTTGAAGGCCTTGGCCGATTGATTGCGCCGCGCGTTTGAGGTACAACGTTTAAAACGCCGCGTTTGGGGCTTCACGTTTTAAGCTTCGCGTTTGAAGCGCCGCGCCTGCTTGAAAAACGGTCGCGGATTTTCCCTTTCTTCCGATGGAGCGATGGAGGATTTCGCGAGGACTTTTCAAGCGTAAAAAGCCATAATTTTGACATATCGACGCGATGGCATTGGAAGGTGGTGCCTGTTTTCAATCCCTTTTATATAGCCAAAACAAAGGCCGCAATCCCTTTAGAATTGCGGCCTGGCTCTTGGTGGAGGCGGCGGGAGTCGAACCCGCGTCCTTGACACTTTCGCGCGCGCCATGCTACATGCTTAGCCGTTATTGGATCTTTTCGGCGGGGTTGGAAACGGCAACCGCCCGCCGAGCATCGCGCCGTAATGGCGGGCAAACGCCGGCGCGCAACGCGCTTGCCCCCTTTTCCCGATGTCGACGCCCGGCTTCCCCTATCGGGAGTCGGGGAACGGACGTGCCGCGTCAATTAAGCGGCAATAGCGTATTCTTCGCCATTTATGTTTTTTTGACACATTTTTACGAAGCCAAGTGTCGTCTTCGGCATGCAGACCCGCCCTACGATGAAAAGTCGAATTCCGGGACGCCCCCTTGAATTTCGCGCTTTGCAAAAAGCGGCTCTTGTGTCCAAGGTCGGAAAAAACTGTGAAATATCAAGCTTTATTTTATTCGATTGCGCGATTTTTCCCGATAAAAAATGGAACTTTGCGAATTTGAAAAAAGGGGAGAGCTTAGGCGCCGGAAAATGCCGGCCTTAAAAGGTAGTGATGAAATAGTTGCCCGTCTGGACGAAAATCGGGGTTAAAGGTGCGCGAAAAAAGCGTTCGGCGGCGGAGTTTTTTTGTAAAATGTACTATAAAAACCGGTTGACATTTCGATTATATTCTTATATTCATATTTCATTACTAGAATATTTGCCAAAAATTTATGAAAGCGTTAAAAAAGATTTTTCCGATAATATGCGGCTGTTTGTTTTCCGCCGCTTTTGCGTCCGCCCAGGAGGAGGCAAACCAGACGTGGTATTACGCCTTTTCGTCGCACGGCGATCCGGAAGCTACGCAGTATTACAATATATTTAGAAGCGATACCGCCTCGGGCGGCAGTATCACTTGGAACGATTCCTGGGCCAACGGCTATTGGTACACCCTTAATTCCGACGGGGAGAAGGTCTGGTCTTCGTCCGTTCCGGAGGACTTTAGCAAAATTGATTTGGTTCTCGGCGACAACTCGTATCACACTTCCGAAAACGACTTGTTCACATATCTGCAGTTAGAAGCCGGCGAGACATTCACGGTGGGGTCGGTCACTCTCGGCGGATATTCATCTGCGGACAAGGGGTCGAGGCTGTTCGGATATTCGTCCGGCAACCGCGGAAACATTCGCATTTTGGGCGATTTGAAGAAGTCCACCATAAGGTCGTCCTTTGTAAACAATGCGGAGAGCGTCTATGTCGGCGGCGACATTGTGACGCCCGGAGGCAATTTTGCCATGACCATCGGCACGCTTGAGGTTGCCGGCGATATCAAGTCGAGCAACGGAGGAAGAATGTATATGGTGGCATACGGCACTTCCTCCAGTTTTTCCAATCCCAGCATAAAAATCGGCGGCGTTATCGATTCCATGATGTTTTATTCCAAGCCGAGCGGATCGGCCGACAACTACATTCAAGTCAGCGGCGTCACCGGAAGCGGATCGCTGATGAGGGAGGCGCCGGCCAACTATTCGTCCCAGAACGGCACATCGTATTACATTCTGACTAACTCTGCCGACTATTCCGCAACCGGGGCAATTTCCGAGAGAAACGGTTCAAAATGGACTTCCGAAGCGGGTCGGGTAAACTTCGTCATGAACGGCACCGCGAGCCAGTCTTTCACGACCAATACCGCCGTTTTTCAGGGTGGTGTGAAAGTCGTTTCGGGCGGGTTGTACATAAATTTCAACCAGTATGCCCGTTATAACGAGTACTCTTACAACAATTCCGGCACCAATACGGTGACGGCCTTTACGACGAACGGAGGAACCACGCGCGCGCAGTTCTCGCATGGCGACTTGGAAATGGGCGCAGTTGTGGACGGCTTGCAATCGGCCGGCGCAAACGCGGTATTCGGCTCGACAGAAGGCTCCGACTCCTACGGCTCGTTCCGCTTTACCAATATAATATACAATAGCGGCACGATAAAGCTGAGGCTCGATTCCGCCGATAAAATGGACACTCTGGATCTGACTTCCTACGCCTTGTATAATTCGGAGGATTCCTCGTGGGTTGACGTTGCCGGCGGGACGTTGTCGTTCGGCGCTTCCGCGGCCGAGGGCGCAAAGGTGACGTTTGATTTCGGAACAAACCTTGAGTGGCTTACGCAGTATGACGATTCGAGCGACGGCGTTAAGATAATTTCATGGGACGTCGCCAACAAGAGCGGCCTTTCGGAGGAGGACTTTACCGCAAATTCCTACGGCGCGTACCACGCTCAGTTCGCAGTCAACGACGACGGGCTCTACGTGAAGTACGTCGTTCCGGAACCCGCGGATTTTGCCGTCCTTTTGGGTGTTGCCTGCGTGCTGTTTGCCGCGCTGCGCCGCAGGGGTAGATAGCGTTTCGCGGTCGGATTTTTATGCGGCGGTTTCCGTTTTTTGGAAGCCGCTTTTTTTTGCCGTTAGAAGGAATTGGGGGGAGTGAGAATGGATTCTATTTGGCGCCCGCGATTTGATTTCGGCGTTTTTTGCGTAACAATGCGCGCGGCGGGGGGGCCGACGTGTCGGACAAAAAATTGAGTGTAGATTTGGAGCCGCTTTGAAGCAACCGGCAAGGCGGGATTTGCGCGCCGTTAAGCGCATGGAAATTCTTGCGCCGCCGGCCGAGATATTGCCAAATTATGCTTGCAGAGCGGCTGTGCAGACTTCATAACCTGTTAAAATTGCGCATCGAGCTTATGTACGAAAGGCTGATATTTATTCTCTTATTTTTCATTCTTCTGCTGGCAGTTTGCGGCAGGCTTTGGTACTATTTTGGACGTTCGGTCGACGAACTTTACTCCGATTACAGGAATAAAATAGACGGCGGCCGCAGGCGTTTTGAGAAAACTCTCTTGCGGCGCAGAATTTTTTGGGTTACCGCCTTTGCAATTTGCGCCGCATTTGAACTGGCGTTTATATTTCTTCCTGTATCATAGCGGATACTTTGCGGCGGCGGGTATATGGCGGGCTTTTAGCGCGCATAGAAAATGCGTGTCTCAACCGGCGAAAATTCCGCTTTGCTTGGGCGCGAAAGTTTCGCCGTCGCGGCCGGTCGGGCACAGCGCGCCGTACGCGGGGCAGGGGGCTTCCGAAACTGCCCTTCGCCAAACGCGGCCCGGCTTCTTGGGCGCGTTTTTTTCTCCCCGGGGAGCGTTTTCCCCGTTAGGCGCGTTATTTTCTCCGGGAATACGCTATTTTCCCCGGGAATACGCTACTTTGAGATTTTTGCCGAATAGGGATTGAATATGTCGTCGGGGGAGAGCCCGCATTTTTCAATCACCTCGCAGGCGTACTCGAATTTCCCAAATTCGGGGGCGTCGTTGTTGGAGCCGAAGGTAAGCTTTACTCCGCGCGCTTTTGCGCTTTTTATGAAATCGAAATCCGGCAGGCGCGTCATCAGGTTTATTTCAAGCGCCTTTCCGCCTTTTGCAAGCGAGTCCAAGACGCGCTGGCGGCGCTCCGGCGTCCAATATTTGCCGAAGTCCTTTTCCAATATTTCCGGCAGGCGCATCGGGTTTGCGTAAACGTCGGCGGGCTCGTTTTCCAAGATGTTGCAAATGGTGTCGACAATCAAGTCCATGTATTTTTGCTCCTCTCCGGCGGGGCAGTTTACTTCGTCCGCGCGCCATATGTGCGTGCGTTTTCCCGAGAGGTCGTCGAAGGTCATCGCGTCGGTGAACACGTACGCGAAACGCCCGCGAATATCCCGGCCGAAGAGCTTGTGCCACTCGCGCCCCTCGGCCTGCATGCAGATTATGAATGGATAGCCTTTGGCCTCAAAATCCAGGTAGTCCGCTGCCTTTTCCGCGCGGTTTAGCTCAAAGTCCCGCCCGCAGTTCGGCGCTATCGCGTAGTTTATTCCGAATTTTCTGGATTTGGCGAAAGCCCAGTCCGCAGTGAATCCCCCTTTGAGGTGCACGTGGAAATTCAGCACGGGAAAGTCGCGCTGATGCAGCCGTATCACGCCGTCGGTTTCTTCGTCTATCGCGTTTGTGCGCTGGTTTGAAACGTCGCCCCGCGGCGGAAGGGGCTCGATTTTCAAATCCTTGACAAGAACGCTTCCTCCGCCCGAATGTTTCAGCGCGAACGTTCCGCTTCCCAATTTCATGTTTTGATTTTTCTGCGTGCGGAACGGCTTTTGCGGTTCTATGTATTCGACTACCTTCAGCCCGTCGATCCAAGTCGATATTTCCGCTCCGTGGACCTTTATTTTTAGTTCGAACCATTCGCCGTCCTTGGCGAAATGCTTTGCGACGTTTCTAACCGACGCGAGGCTTCCCGACGCGCGCCACCAGCATTTTCCCAGGGGATCGTTATTTATGGCCACCGCATAGCCTTTTGAGAGGTTTGAATCGGTGTGAAAGTAAAGATTCGCGCTTCCGCGGTTCTTTGTGAGAAACTTTCCCGTCAGGACGAAGTCCTGCGCGGGTTGGGAAAGCGCCGCGCCGGAGAATACGGGGGATTCCTGCGAGACGCCGAACGACGCCCCGCCGTCCGCCAGTGTTAATTCCGCCGCGAGAGCGAATGTCAATAGCGCCGCTGTGATTTTTCTTACATTTTCGCGTTTCATTTTCTTTTGGAAGTTATTTATTTTAAAATGCTGCTCTCAAAATGCTGTTGTGTCCGGCGAGCCGTCGCCTACACAGGCAAATGGCGCAGCGCGGAAATCTTATAACTGTCATTAGAAATCGGGTTTGACGGCCGATTCATTCCGCCAATCCGCCATTTAGCCAATCTGCATTGGAGCGTTGATTTTCCTTTTGCTCTCCCGTCGCCCTGCGCGCCGCCGTTCGGCAGACAATGCGAATTATGAGCTCAATTTGCGCCCGCGCCGCGGGGCGAAAATTTGTTCCAAATGCGCCTTGCAATATCGCAATCCTGCAAAGCGAATTGCCTTCCTTTCCAACAATATATAATTGACTCATTGGATATGGAGTCAATATTGAATGTCTGAATGCGGCGCGTCCGGAGCGTTCGGCGCGTTTGTTTTCCCCGCCGCTTTCGCCGCAGGAAAGGTGAGATTCTGAAATTTAACGGATTGTTTTTGCGTTATGGACATAGATAGGAGAAGTTTTGTAAAGAGCCTGATTCCCGCGTCCGCCGCGCTGTCGCTGTCGGCATGCGTTTCCAAGGGCTATTCCAAAGGCTCCAAGATTGTGGAGAAAGCCGACGGGGGCGGGGATCCGCGAATCCGCGGGCCGTTTCCAATTCTCTCGACTCCGATAGAGGAGTCGGGGGCGGTGGATTACGAGACGCTCTGCCGGGAGGCCAAGTTCGTCGGCGACTGCGGGGCGAGCGGCATGATTTGGCCGCAGTCCGAAGACAGCGTCGAACTCTTGTCCGTCGACGAGAAGCTGAAGGGCATGGAGCTTTTGGCTGAGGCCATGCGGGGAGGGAAAGCCACAATCGCGTTTGGCTGCAACGGGCGAAACAAGGAAGATTTAGTCGTTTACGCAAAGCATGTCGAAAATCTTGCCGCAAAGTATCCGGAGACGAACATTGCCATAATATCGCGCCCCCCGGCCGAGGGCAAGACCCGAAACGACGTAATGCAATACTATCTCGAATTGGAAAAGCATGTAAACCGTCCCGTGATAATACAGACGGGAGGGGGCGTTCCGTACAGGGGGCCGGTTCCGGACGTGGACATGATGATCGAACTTGCCAAGCGCAATCCGAAGGTCTTTGGGTACATAAAGGAGGAGACCGGAAATGCCGACGAATGCAACGCGCGAATGAAGCGGGAAATAGAGGCGAAGCCCCACATACACGCCGTATTTAGCGCGTGGGGAGGCTGGCAATGGCTGTACCAGTCGCGGCAGATAGGTTCGGAGGGATTGATTACGGAGCGCCCGGCGTATTCGGATTTGCTCGCATACATATGGGAGCAAATGGAAAACGGGGACAAGTACGCAACTTTGAACGACGCCTATTCAAAATATCTGCTCATGCTCAACCTGAGTTATTTTGTAAAGGGGAATACCCACAGCGATCTCAGGGGGCCGCATCTTTACGTCCTGCAAAAGCGCGGGATTTTCAAAAACAGGCTATCGAGGGAGTTTGAGCTTGTGAAGGGCAGGAGGGTCGCTCCTAAGCAGATGATTGTAGTCAATCAGGAATTGTCGCAGTTCCAGATTGACGAGATTGAGGCGTGCTTTTCGTCATTGCGCCCGTATTTGAAGTTGTAGCGCACCGCGCGGCGGAAGAGGCCGGCTTTTCTTTTGCGAAATGGGCGAAAGAGATTGGCGCGTTCTTTTCGCAATGCTGATTTGGCGGGCGCGCCGCAGGTTTTTTTAGCGATTGCGCAAAGGCAGTCTTTCGTTTTTTCGCGCGCCGTAGCGTTTAGGCGCCGCAGCGTTTTATACGGCAAGACAATCGCGCCTGCCGCGGGCGCTGGCGTTTGGCTTTGCCGCGCGGGCGAAGTATTTGTCTGAATGCCGGTTTGCTGCCGATTGAAAATTTTTGCGCCGCGCCTTATTAAAAAGCCCTTTTTTACTGAGAAAAAATCTGCGAATTATGCGCGGACTTATGCGCGGACTTTTCGACGGCGATATTGGCGGCTTTAGACAAGTTTAGCCGACTTCTTTCGCGGTCGGTGTTTTTATTATTTTCAGGCGGGATAATTTTTTTCCCTTGGCGGAATTTTACGCGCCGGTTTTCTGTCCGCCGTGAAATTTTATTTTGAAAAAATGAATTAGGATTTCGCACCGCGCCGCAAGAGTTGGGGCGAAAAACCGAATGCCCGAAAAAAAATTTTTTCCCCCAATTTTTGCCAGGGGCGCTGCAAAGAAGACTCGCGGAGAATAAAGGCCTTTTGCAAATTTTTTGCGTGTTAGCCCAAGTTGCGCTGCGTGGATAGCGGGCGCGGGAACGCTTTAAATTATTTGAGCGAGACGGCGCGGGAGCATTGTTTTTTATTCGCTTAAAAGTGTGAATTGCCGCTCGTGTATTCGACCGCCGTTTTGCGCCTTCAATCGCCTTCAATCGCGCGTGGGCGCAAAAAAAAGCGGCCGCATTTGCGCGGACGCTTTGAAATTTTTATAGTCCGAATTAAACCGGCCGCCTGCGCGCCCTCGGCGCGCTATTGGCGCGACCGCGGCTCGTAGGGCAGACCCTGCTGTTCGCAGAGGGCGGCGCGGCGCGAGAGCTTTACGCGCCCCTTGTCGTCTATGCCTATGCACTTGACGATTATCTCGTCGCCGAGCTTGCATACGTCTTCGGTTTTGTTCACGCGGAAGTCCGCCAGCTCCGATATGTGCACCAGGCCCTCTTTGCCGGGCAGGCATTCCACGAACGCCCCAAATTCCTTTATGGAGCGCACTATGCCGCGGTAGGTCTTGCCGACCTCTATTTCGCCTATGACGAGCTCCACCTCGTCGACGGCTCGCTTCATGCTCTCCGCGGAGCTTGCGAATATCAGCACCCGACCGGGATTGTCGTCGTCAATGTCTATCTGCGCGCCGGAAATTTCGGTTATGCGGCGGATATTCTTGCCTCCGGGGCCGATGAGCATGCCGATTTTCTCCGGATCAATCTGCATGGTTTTGATTTGCGGAGCGCACGGCTTCAACTCTTTGTTCGGCTCGGCGATTGCGGATTTCATGATGTCGAGAATCTGCATTCTGGTGTCGCGGTTGCGCATTATGGCTTCCTTCGCGATGTCGAACGGCAGTCCCTGGATTTTCAAGTCCAGCTGGAATCCGGTTATGCCGTCCTTTGTGCCGCAGATTTTGAAGTCCATGTCTCCGAAGTGGTCTTCCGCGCCGATGATGTCTGTGAGAACCACGTGCTTCAGGAGCTTGCCGTCCTTGTCGAAGCGCGTCACAAGCCCGCAGCTGATTCCGGCCACGGGAGTCTGAATCGGGACGCCCGCGTCCATGAGGCTCAGGCAGCCTCCGCAAACCGAGGCCATAGACGTGGAGCCGTTCGATTCCATGATTTCGGAAACCAGGCGTATCGCGTACGGAAATTCGTCCTCCGGCGGCAATACCGGCAGGAGAGAGCGCTCCGCCAGCGCCCCGTGGCCGATTTCGCGGCGGCCGGGCGTTCCGAAGCGCCCCGTTTCGCCGACGGAATAGGGCGGAAAGTTGTAGTGCAGTATGAACGACTTTTCCTTGGTTCCCCCCGTGAGCCCGTCGAGATCCTGGCAGTCGCGCGTGGAACCCAGAGTGGTGACCACTAAAGCCTGCGTTTCGCCGCGCGTGAAAAGCGCGCTTCCGTGGACCCTCGGCAATACGTTCGTAGCGCAGGTAATCTTGCGCAAGTCCGTGTACGTCCTGCCGTCGCAGCGCTTTCCGGCGTCGAGAATGTTCTCGCGGTAAACCTCCTCCTGGAGAATTTCAAACGCCATTTTGACGTGCGCGGCGTTGTAGTTTTCCTCGCCGACCTTCTCCTTGACGACTTCGCCAGTCTCGCTCATGAGAGCGTCGACGTCCGCCTGGCGCTTGAGCTTTTGATCCTGAAACACCGCCTCAAGCAGCCGCCCGCCGACGTATTCCTTGCACATTTGCAGAATTTCGTCGGGGCAGACTATCAGCGGAAATTCCCTCTTTTGCTTGCCGCACATCGCCGCAAGCTCCTTCTGCGCCTTGATGATGGGCTGTATGGCGTTTTGCGCAAATTCGAGGGCTTCTATAAACCTCTCCTCCGGGCACTGCTCGGCCGAGCCTTCTATCATCATCATCTCGCGCTCGTTGCCGACGTACACGAGGTCGAGGGTCGAGTCGAACATCTGCTCGTGCGTCGGGTTGATTATGAATTTTCCGTCTATCTCCCCGATTCTCACGCAGCCTATCGGGCCGTTCCAGGGAATGTCGGATATCAGCAACGCGGCGGAGGCCCCGTTGACCATCAGCACGTCCGAATCGTTCTTCATGTCCGCCGAAAGCAGGAGGCCGATAATCTGAACCTCATTCATGAAGCCCTTGGGGAATAGGGGACGCAGGGGTCTGTCGCACTGGCGGGAGGTCAGAATTTCCTTTTCGCTCGGGCGTCCCTCGCGCTTGAAGTATCCTCCCGGAAAGCGTCCGGCCGCCGAGTATGTTTCGCGGTAGTCAACCGTCAGCGGGAAAAAATCCTGCCCGTCGCGCAGGGCGCCGGCCGCCGTGGCCGTGACGAGCAGATTCGTGTCCCCCAGACTTATCGTTACGGAACCGTTGGCCTGTTTCGCCATCGTCCCCGTGGATATTTTGATGCCGAGCCCCTCGACATCAACCATGTATTTCTGTTCCATTTCTCTCTTTCTTTTTCGCGCCGCCGGGCGGGTCGGACGCCCGATTGTTCGGCAAATTAAATTTTACACAAAGAGGACAAGCGGCTTTTTACTCGATTGTCCTCCGTCAACGATTGCAAGCTTGTCGCGCAAGGCGGCTTAGCGGCGCAGCTTCAGGCGCGTGATGAGGTCGTTATAACGGGCCAAGTCGTTCCTCTTGAGGTAGTCCAGAAGCTTTCTGCGGCGGCTCGTCATTGCCAGAAGGCCGCGGCGCGAGTGAAAGTCCTTCTTATTTACCGACAGGTGCTCCGTCAAGTGCGCGATTCTCGCGGTCAGCAGGGCAACCTGGACTTCGCACGAACCGGTGTCTTTGTCGCCCGTCGCGTATTCCTTTATTATGGACGCCTTGTCCAAATAGTTGTGTTTAGACATATTGTTTCTCTCGTTTTGGAGCGATTGCATTTGGAGTTCTAACTGCGAACCCGCTCCGCCAGCCACTCGCCGGCGAAGTCGCCGTACCGCCGGCCTTTTCGCGACCCGCTGAAGCGGCGGGCGGTCGAGCCGGTGGGAATCGCCGAAATCCACACGATGCCGCAGCCGCTTTTGACCGCAGCAACTATGAGATTTCTTGCGCAGTCCCTATTCATCTCATATTTGCCGCATTTCGCGCAAGCTTTTTTTTGCGCTTGTTAGGCGCGGCATTCGGCGTGGCATTCGGAGGGGCATTCGGAGGGGCGCCGGCGGCGCTCGGGCCAAAATTCGGCTTGGCCTGCGCAGCTTGCAGGCGGCGCCGATTTGCGCCTTTTTTCGCGGATACTATAATCTTTCGCGCAAATGCGTTTTATCGGAGTAATTGACTTGATTCTTTGTCTAATGGGGAAAACATATTTGCATTATGCAGGAACGAAAACAGAAGGGATTGCTGCTCGGAATATTGGCCGCGCTGAGCCTGGCGCACGGGCTCAATGACGCAATGCAATCGCTCATATCCGCGATATATCCGCTGTTGAAGGAGAATTTGGGGCTTAGCTATGCGCAGATTGGGCTGGTGGCTTTGGCGTATCAAATATCGGCGTCGATAATGCAGCCCATATTCGGATACGTGTTCGACAAGCGCCCGGCGGGGTGGTTCCTTCCGTTTGGAATGTGCTGCACGATGACGGGGCTGATACTCATATCCTTTGCGGACGGGATATATTGGCTTGTGGGCGCGGTATTTATCTCCGGGATAGGGTCGTCCGTGATACACCCAGAGGCCTCCAGAATTACGTCGATGGTTTCGGGGGGCAGGAAGGGATTGGCGCAGTCGATTTTTCAGGTGGGCGGGTCGTGCGGATACTCGCTCGGGCCTCTGCTGGCGGCGCTGTTTGTGCGCAATCAGCCGGAGGTGGCGAAATTCGGAATATTGGCGATAGTGGCCATAATCGCGCTGATACCGGCGTGCAGGTGGTATTCGGCCAAGATAAAGGCGGACGCCGCGGCCGCGGCGGAGCGCAAATCCGCCGCTCCTCCGCCCCCCGGCGCGGGGTTGCCGCGCGGCACGATAATATTCGTGATGTCAATACTGATGTTTCTGGTGTTCTCCAAGAATTTTTACACGGTCAGCCTTTCGAATTACTACACGTTTTATCTGATGGCGAAATTCGGCGTGAGCGTGCATGTTTCGCAGGCGCTGTTGTTCGTGTTTTTGTTTTCCGCGGCTCTCGGGACGCTTGTGGGCGGGCCGCTGGGCGACAGGTACGGAAGGCGGCTTGTGATATGGTGGTCCATATTGGGGTCCGCCCCGTTCGCCCTTGCGATGCCCTATGCGGGATTGGAGTGCACGGTGGTTTTGAGCGTCGTGATAGGCTTTATAATATCGTCCGCGTTTTCGGCGATACTCGTGTATGCGCAGGAATTGCTGCCGCTGAAAGTCGGGCTTGTGTCCGGCATATTTTTCGGGTTCGCGTTCGGAATGGCCGGGGTGTCGTCGGCCGTCTTGGGGAAGCTGGCGGACGGATACGGAATAGAGTTTGTGTATTACCTGTGCTCGTTCTTCCCGCTGTTCGGTGCGGTTGCGTATTTCCTGCCGCGCGTGCGGACGATTCAGCAGATGAAGCGCGAAGCCGGCGCGAATTAGGGCGGGCGCCCCGCTTGCGCGAAAGGCATTTGCGCCGGGTGGATTGCGCGCTGCGGCAAGGCCGCGCAGCCCGGAAAGCTTTCGGCTGCGGGAGTCATTTTAATATGGATTCTTTCGGACGCGGGCCGCCCTTTGTGGAATTGCCGCCTGCGGCTTTGCGCGCGCTTGGGGGTTCTTGCGCGCGGCATGTGTATTTTTTCGAGCGCGCGGCAGTTGCCTTGACTGCGGCTTGAGCGCGCGATAGGAGAGCCTAATCCTTGACGTATCCTCCTGTTTAAAAGGATTGCGATAGACGAAAACTTCGTTTTTATAATTGGTTAGTAAAAAAGCCGCCATTTTAGGCGGCTTTTTGCTACAGGAAAACCGGAAAGCGCAAGGCGCGAACCGTCCGAAAGCTTATCTCGCATTAATTGCGCCTTCGAGTATTTCCGAAACGTATTTGTTCAGGCTTTCGCCGCGCTTCGCCGCCGCTATTGCAAGGCCGCGATGCACCTCCGGCCGTACCCGCACATTGAACGACCCCTTGAACGGCTTCTCCGGCTCGATTCCCCTTTCCTGGCAAAGCTGCAAGTAGTCGTCTACCGCGTCCTTGAAATCTTTTTTTATTTCTTCAAGCGTCTGCCCCTCGTAAGAAAGTAGGGAACGAATAAAAAGTACCCTGCCGAAGAGGCAGTTGTCCTCTTCCGATATTTCAACGCTTCCCGTGTACCCCTTGTATTTCATTGTGTTCGTCATATCAATCCTTCCGCCTTTAATGTTTCTATCACGCTTTTTATCTGATATCTTTTCAAGATTCCCTTCGGGTGCGGTTTGTGAAATGTTAACGCCTTCTTGTTATTAACGGAAATAAATCTTCTTCTTGAACCGCCTGTCTTGCCTGTCGATGCTTCGGAATATCCCAGACTCGCCAAAACAACCGTTAATTCTTCCCAACGGTAGTCTTTTGGCATACTCAAAAGCTTCTGCAAGAGTTTATCTTTTTTCATTTTTTTGCAACTAAATATAGTTGCATTTATCTCCCGCAAGAAAAAAATAAAAATTTATATTGGCTTGGTTTAATAGAGCCAAAAGAAAGGCCGCAATCCCTTTAAAATTACGGCCTGGCTTATAGCGAAGGCGGCGGGAGCGGGGCTCGTATTCCAACGGCGGCGGGGGGGGGAGGGCGCAGTGTTAAAGGCGCTAAAAGTGGGAATGCTAAAAAGGCCGCAGGGATGCGCGCTGCGGCAAGGCGCGCAGTCGGGATTTATGTATGCGGTTTTGCTCCGCCTCTTATTTGGGATTCGGACTCCCGCCTTAATTTGACTTCTGCGCTTAACGCGGAGAAAACGGGAAAGGAGAACACGGGAAATATCGGAGGCTCCGGCGGTTTAATTGCTTGATTCGTTTGGGCATTGTGATTGTATCAAAGGGCAGAATGAAGTTGTTGAAAAAGATAATGGGTTTGGGATCCAAACTCTTGGGCGGCGCAAAAAAGGGAGCTTCGGCGTCCGAGTCGAAAAAGCGCGGCGCCGGCGTTGGAAAGGCGGGCCGGTCCGGCGCGACGCCGCCGCGCGCCCGCAGAAAAGGCGTCAAGAGCGGCAGAGACGGCAAATCCGACAAAGCTAAAACGCGCGGCAAGGGCGGAAGGGAATCGGATTCGTCCGCGCGCGTCTCGGAAGGGGCGCCGCAAAGGGGTGGCCGCAAAGCGGTGGACTCGCGTTCGGCTTCCGGGCGCGCGGCCTCCCGGCGCTCAGGCGGCGGCCGCGCGAAGCGAGGCGAGGGCAGGGAGAGAGACCTGCAAAACATTTCCGTAAAGCCGCGCATTCCCAAGTCCGACGGGGAGCTTCCCGCGCCGAAATCTCTCGACGAATTGGGCGCCGCAGTTGCGGAGTTTGTCGAGCTGGGCCTTAATGAGAAACTGCTTTCGGCGGTTGCGGACGCGGGGTATGTCTCTCCCACGCCCATACAGCGGCAGGCTATTCCGGAGGCTCTGAAGGGGTCGGACATAATCGGCATGGCTCAGACGGGGACGGGTAAGACGGCGGCGTTTGCGCTTCCGATTCTGCAGATGATGGACGCCGACGGCAAAGAGTCCTTCGCAAAGGCGCGCGTTCTCGTGCTCAGCCCAACGAGGGAATTGGCGACGCAGACCGCCCAGGCCTTCAAAACGTTTTCCAAGTATCTGGATATTGAGACCGCGCTCATTCAGGGCGGGGTGGCGATGCGCCCGCAGGCGGAGGCCGTCCGGCGCGGAGCAGAAGTGATAGTGGCCACTCCGGGCAGGCTGCTGGATTTCATAAGGCAGTCCGTCGTGTCTTTGGGCACGATAAAATATCTCGTGCTCGACGAGGTAGACAGAATGTTCGACATGGGGTTTATCGAGGACGTGTCGAACATAATACGCTACTGCCCGAAGGAGAGGCAGACGCTGTTCTTTTCCGCGACTATGCCGGAGGCCGTGATGCGCCTGTCCGAATGGGCGCTGAAGGATCCCGTCGTTTTCGAGAACGGGTCGGGTATGCCGGCGGAGACGATAGAGCATTTTGTGTATCCGGTTGACAGCATACAGAAGTACGACATGCTCATAGAATTTCTCAAGAGCATAACTTTCGACAGCCTGATTGTGTTTACGCGCACGCGCATTGACGCCGACAGAATCAGCGAGTGGCTTTTGGGGCACGGCTACAAGGTGTCCACATTGCACTCGGATCGCACGCAGGGCGAGCGCGACAGGGCGTTGCGCGATTTCAAGGAGGGCAGAACCGCGATACTCGTGGCAACCGACATAGCTTCGCGCGGGCTTGACATATCGAACGTCGGATACGTCATAAACTACAACGTACCGGAGCATGCGGAGGACTACGTCCACCGCATAGGCAGGACGGGGCGGGCCAACAGGGACGGCACGGCTGTGACGTTTTTCGCCTCGGAGGAGACCGAATTTCTGCGGCGTATAGAGGCGTTGATAAACGCGCGCATAGAGCGCCGCAAGCTTGAGGGATTCCGCTATCGGAACGAGCCGATTTTGGAGGAGGCTCCGAAGCGCGCCAAGCGCAGAAACCGATAGCCGGCAATTCGGGGGGAATGCGCGGCGCGCCCGCGTTAGGAAAATAAAAAACGAAAAAAGAACAATGAGCAAATCCATACTGATTGTAATTTGCGACTTTCTATTGTTGAGCCTGTTGAGCTTGGCGAATTTCGACAGCCCCGCGGGAATGGAGTCCGACGCGGCGAAGGCGAAGGAGCTTGAATTGGTGGCGCAGCGCAACTATGCGGACTCCCAGCTGCTCGACCTGTTGAAGATGTCTCTGGACAACGAGCGCGACAAGCGCATGGCCTTGAGCGGGGACGTGGAGCGCCTGAGCGCGGCCGCAAAACAAAACAGCGAATTGGCCGCCAGCCAGAAGAAAATTTTGGAGGAGCGCGAGCGCGAAATAAGGCGGCTGGCCGAGACGAAGAAGCTGTTGGAATCCGAAAAAGCGGAGATACTGGACAAGAGCGGGGAGCTGGAAAGGCGCGTCGCTGAGAGCGAGAGGCGCAACGCCCAGCTGCAAAGCCGGATAGTTTCGGTAAGCGCCAGCCTTGAGGAGTCCGCCGCCACGCGGGCCGAACTTGAAAAAAAGCTCGGCGCGATGAAGGAGGTGGACAGCACCACAAAGCTGAAATTGGAGCGCGTACAGGCGGAGCTGAAGCTCCACAAGGACAATCTGGAAAAGCTGCGCGCCGAAAGCGAGGTTCTCAAGAACGAAAACCGCGCCATAGAGCTGGAGAAGAACGCGCTGTCCACCCAGTTGGAGGTCGCCGCGACAAAGACGAAAATATACGAGGAGAACCTCAAGCGCTTTCAGGCCATAGTAGACGTCGAAAAGACCGAGAAGGAGAAGATGCGCGAGCACGCCGAGACGCTCGCCGCCGGAGTTTCGGAGTTGGCGGCCTCGCAAAAGGAAATGTCCACGGCCGTCAAGGAGATTCGCCCGAAAACCTCCAGCGAAATATTCGACGGCATCAGAAACAGCATAGTCCGCGTGGTTTTCAACTACAAGCGGCACGGCCTGCTGGGGCTCACGGAATCCTCCGTGGAGCTCAAGTCGGTGCCGGTGCGGATAGGCGGGGAGATATGGCTGATATTCGGCGCGCAGGACACCGTTTTGTCGCCGTCGATACGCAAGTACTATCCGCCGGAAAATATGGTCGTGTCGGTTTTGGGGAAGTCGTTTCGCTTCAGGCCGAATCTGATATATTCGCTGACCTGCGATCCGCGCCTGCTCGCGGTAAAGGTTCCGTCGAAGTTTTGCGAGAACGAGAAAATCGAGCCGCTGGAAGTTCCTTCAAATCTGTTCGCGTTTGCGGACTGTGTAGTGGTCGATTTGGGGAAGTCCCACTACGGGCAGGTGCCGTTTCGCGCGGATTTCAAGGATTCCTCATACGCGCAGATGGACGTCGGATTGCTGCAGTCGGTTTTCGGCGCGTTCTCGCCTTCCGAGGGCGACCTGATTTTTTCCCGCAGCGGAGATTTCATGGGCGTCATGCTCGGCGGGGATTGGGCGGTTTTAATCAAGCCGTTCGGGTTGGCGTCGTCGCTTCCGCTGGGGAAGGATTACACGCCGATGAAGGCGGAGTCCTTTGTGGGAGAGGCGAGCGCGCGCCTGAAAAAAGTTCCATACGGGCTCCGTTAGCGCGGCGCGGGCGTTGCCGCTTTTTTGGCCCGCTAAGCGGGTAGTTGGCGCGGCGCGTTGCTACGCGGCGCAGAGCGGGCGTTGTGGCGCGGCGCGTTGCTGCGCGATATATCTCTGCGGCGCGGCGTATCGTGGCGCGGCGCATGTTAATTCGCAAGGCCCGCTTTTGCGCCCGATTTTTTTCGCATTGATACTTGCGGAGTTTTAATTTTTTCGCGGCCGCATTGGAGGAGTTTTTTCGGAATGCTCGCCCGCAATTTTTCGGAACGCTCGCCCGCAATGCGCGTTTGCCTGAATTTTAAACGACAGGCGTTTTTTTAATTTCGCTTCGCCTTTATAAAATATCAAAGTTATCGATGCAGTTTTGTGCGATGGGAAGTTCGCCGCCGCTGGCGCCGATTTTTTCATTTGCCGCTTCGCTTGCGTTCGCCGTTTTTATATTAGAGCGGCGTTCGGCCGGGCGGGGAAGGGGGCGCCGACCTTCGCCTTTTGCGGCGCCGCGATTTCGATTTAAAATGCCGGCGCGGCAGCCTTCGCGTTTTCTTGCCGGGCGGGAATTGGAATTGCGCTTTTTGAATTGCGGGTTTTGAAAAAATCGGCGGTACCCGCTTTTGCGCTCCTTGCGGCCAGGGCATTTTACACGGGGAGCTTTGCCGTTTTGCGCGCGTTATCGCCGCGGTTTTTACGCGGGCGCGCGGGGACGCCTTTGCGCGGCATAAGAAGACGTTTTTTGTTGACTGGCAAAAGCGATTTTCCTTTAATAAACCACATCGCATTTGCAGTGAATGCGGTTATAATAACGGACGGAAGGAAGAAAATGAAAAGAGGAACTTTTTTGATAAAGTCAATACTTGCGGTGTCGGCGCTGTGCCTTATGGCGTGCGCGACCACGCAGGCGTCGAAGCCCAAATATAAGTTCGCCAACTTCGGCGGAACTTTCGAGGCCGCCAAACAGGCCGGATACGACGGCATTCAGCTCAATCACGGGCGCAAGTCCATGGAGGATTCCGGCGGATATACGAAGGAACAGCTTGCGGACTTGAAAAAGAAGATGAAGGAGACGGGCGTGGTAGTCTGCTCCGTGTGCGTTCCGTGCTATCACAAGTTCCGCTTTGAGGACGACAAGAACGTCCTCACCTATATGCGCAACATAATAGACCAGACCGCCGAACTCGGTGCGAACGACATTTTGATTCCGTTCTTCGGCAAATCCAGCCTTTATGAAAAGGAGAAGGTCAACGGAAAGTTCGTCCTCAAGAAGGACAGGATTGAGCCGCTTGTAAAGCTCTTGAAGGAGCTGGCTCCCTATGCGCAGAAGAAGGGCGTGACGCTGTCGCTCGAAAACACTTTGACGCCGGAGGACAACATTGCGATAATCGACAAAATCGGGGCGCCGAACGTGAAGGTGTATTTCGACACGCTCAACATAGTGGGCGCCGGCTATCAGCCGGAGGACGCCATAAAGATTCTCGGCACAAAATACATCAGCCAGATTCACTTGAAGGCAAACAAGGAATTCTACGACGAGGCGACCAGCCCGAAGGATTTGAACAAGTGCTTCCAGGCGATTATAGACAGCGGGTACGACGGCTGGCTCGTGCTTGAAATGGGCTGCAAAATTAAGGACCACCCGTATCAGGAAGTCATAACGCACAACTTGAAGTTCTTTAAAAATTCCGTCTTGGGCAAATAGCGCCGCGGAATAGCGAATTGAAGTTTGATCGATTTTTTTGCGCCGTCCGAATTTTCGGGCGGCGTTTTTTTAGCGATTGCGCCGCGCGCGTTGCGCGTCGGGCCCGGGGTTTTGAGGCTATTGCGGTTATTGCGAATATGATTAACGAAAGACTAAGAATTAAAAGCGAAGAGCGCGGCGGAGAATCCGCCTATGTTCCCGCTGCCGCCGCCTTATGCCTTATGTACGAATGTAAAAATTGGCGAATGTAAAGCGAACCGTTGCGCCTGTGGGGGATAGGGAGGGTGATGCGATGGCGAAATCTAATTTTAGTTAGTTATTGTTTTCGCATCACTGCGGGGGGCGGCGGGTTTGATGTTGCGCTGAAATTCCGCAGTTCTTCATCTGCCGAAATCTCGCAGCTCTTCATTTTTTATTTTTCGTTCTTCGCTATCTATTGGGCGTTGGGTATTATGGGGAAGCTCGCCTTGGGGACATGGGGATTCACAAAGCAGATCCGCCGTTTCAGTCCACCATTCTTATCTCGAATTTCAGTTCCTTGCCGAACAGCCTGTGCAGGAACTTTAAGACCCAAAAAAATGCCCTCAGCGTCGCCGGGCCTTTTGCGCGGTTGTAGGCCCAGTTGAGCTTTTTTGCGCTCATTCCGGCTTTGAACGGGCGAAAGAGCAGGCGGGTGAAGCGCATTATGCGGGCGTCGTATTTGTTGCATACGGAGCCGCAGTTTGGGGCGGACAAATCCTGGTGTTGCATGGCCCACTCCATGCGCTCCCTTATGGGGTCGCGGGCAAAGCGCCTTTCGGGAAATTCAAATACGGCCGACACTATGAGCGCTTGTTGCTCCAAAAGCCGCGTGCACCTGTATGAAGGCTCCAATTCGCCCTTTGATATTGTGCGGATTCCGTCGGCGTCGGCGAGCGTCACGCTCTTTAGAAAGTCCGATATGGATTTGCCTTCCCGCGGCCCGGAACCGGCGTTCATTGCGATGGCCCCGCCTACTTGGCACGGCGCCGACGCGAGGTAATACGGGCCGTCCCGCCCTTCGCGGTAGAGCCTTTTCAGCAGGTCGGCCATGCTTGTCGACGCCGAAACTTCAAACGCGCCGTTTCCCATATCCCTTATTTCCGGCGGAAGAGCCGCCTTTAGAACCAGGGATTTTACCTTTGAATTTTTGAAGAATACATTGGAGCCCGCGCCGAGCACGAACGGTGAAAGCCCGCGCTCGCGCGCGTAAATAAAAGCCTCCACGGCCTGGTCGGGGCTCTTTATTTCCGCGTAAAACGGGATGCGGTGGAAAGTCTTGAATTTGCTGAGTCCGTTTCCGCGGTACTCTTTTATTTCAAACGGCATTTTTCGTATCTTTTGCAAATTCCGCCGCGAATTTGGCCGCGACTTTCACAATCAGCGCGTGCTCGGCCGCGTGGACTTTGCCCTCGACCTCCGCGAGCGTCTCGCCCGGAAGAATCTCCACTTTGCTTTGGGCGATCACGCTTCCCCCGTCGAGCTCTGGGGTGACATGGTGCACCGAACAGCCGCACAGCTTTTCGCCTGCGGCGTATGCGCGCGCTATCGCGTCTTTTCCCTTGTATGCCGGCAGAAGGCTTGGGTGGAGATTTATTATGCGCCCTTCGTAGGCTCTTATCATGGAGTCGGGCACGATTTTCATGAATCCGGCCAAAATTACGAAGTCCGCCTTCGCGCCGGACAGCGCCTTGAGATATTCGAGCTCCGCGTCTTTGCCGAAGCGCGCGCCCTTTGCGCCGGTTGGAATCGCCAGGCAGCTCTTCCCGAATTCGCGCGCGGCGTCGAGCGCGGGAGCGTCCGGATTGTCGCTGAGCAGAAGGCATATCTGCGCTCCACCGAGCTCCCCGCACCGTTCGGCTTCCATCAGCGCGCGCGCATTGGTGCCGCGGCCGCTCGCCAGTATTGCGATTCTCATTTCGCCTGCGCGTTTAAAACGTTGAAGCCCTTGGCGACGAATCCCATTTTGTTTTCGGCGAGATTCGCCTCTAATTCCGAAAGGAGCTTAGGCATGTCGGATACGTCGGAGCGCGAAAATTTGAACTGCGCGTTTCCGTCGTATTTTATTATGTCGGAGGGCGATGACAAATCGCGGTATGACACTTTGTCTATGGATATCGAAAACGAACTTATGTATGCGCGCCCGTCCCTCTGCGCGAAAGCGGACTGCTTGGATATTCCGTCCAGAAATTCGGACAGGTTGTATGCGGAATTGTTCAGCCTGACGCAGTTGAGCTGCGATATCTCCATATCCAGCGAATAAATTGCAAACTTGCCCAACAATAGCTGCATCGGGGATATCTTCATACCGACGCGGGAGGCGATTAGAAACGGTTTTGCCACGTCTCCCGATCTTTCATAGTATTCACGCGCGCCGTATATGGAGGGATTGTCTATCCTCAAATTGCGTATGGAACAGTTTCCAGTGAGCATATTCACGAATATGGAGTCGCTGTCTGCGTAGAATCCGGTGGAATTTTGCAACGCGCCCTTTATCAGGCCTACCGCCATCATCGCATAGAGCGAACACGCGATTGCCAGCGCCGCCGCCCCGACGAGAATTGCGGAAAATATCACGGACACCAGACAGCCGAACGGCTGTTGTCTCGCAAGTTTTAATGAAGAGAGTACGGCT
The DNA here is from genome assembly GCA_944389575.1 of uncultured Opitutales bacterium. Lineage (GTDB taxonomy): Bacteria > Verrucomicrobiota > Verrucomicrobiia > Opitutales > Intestinicryptomonadaceae > Merdousia. The sequence continues at coordinate 10,519 of CALXMX010000065.1, read as the reverse complement.
GACATGGTGTTAAATTGTTTCGCTTCGTTTTAAAATCGCAACAATAATCTAAGAGGGCGCGCCCGTTGAATATGAAAAATGAATAATGAAAGATGAATAATTGCAGGCACATTGCAAAGCCCGCAGTTTGCGCCGACAAAACTTTATTTTACTCGAAGGCAGCCAAGCGTGCGGCACAAGCGCATCGCAATTATATCAAATTTTTTGGCGCGATACACATTGGCTTCGATTTTTTTGACCGAAAAAATTGCCCCCGCACTTTGCGGCGTTTAATTTTTGGCGTGCGAGCCGGAGATTTCGCCTTCGCGCGATTTTCGATAGCTTCAGGGTCTTTGCTTGGAGTTTGCGGCTCTCAGTCCCCGGGCGTTTCGGATTGCATTTGCGCTTCGGATTGTGTCGGCGCGTCGATTTGCGCGGCGGCGTCGGGTAAGGCGGGAGGTTCGTCGTCGCCCGGTTTTTTCGGGGCGAGGTATTTTACCATGACGATGTCTCCGCGCTTTGCGTCTCCGCGCGCAATCTTGAAGGTTGCGCAGTTTCTAAATGCGTTGCCGCCGTCCTCCAAAACGGCTATGGCGCGCATCTTTTCGTCAAGCGCGTAAAATATGGCCGCCCTTCCGCGCAAATTGCGGGGAGGCGAACCCGTTATGTGGACTATTACCGCGTCGGCGTCTCTGCGGACTATACGCCCCAAATAGAAATCGATGTCTCTCGATTCCCTCTCGCGTATGACGCTTTCGGGCACGCGCTCCATTCGAGGCCCCTTGTAGAAGCGCGTAGATTGCGCCAAGGCGTCGTCGGCCGCAGCCGCCGCAAGCGCCAACGCCGCGGCGGCCAGGGCGAGCTTTCCGCGCCGTTTGCCCGCCGAAATTTTGCGCGCAAAAAAAACTCCGCCGCGCGGTTGCGCGCGCCCGGAGCTTTCGCCTTTAGGAAGGTCTCCCATTCTAATCTCTTTCCTCGCGCTCTTTCCTGAATTGGTCGAATCCGGGGCGCGACGTTCCGCCCTCCGCCTCAAAGAAGCCGTGAAGCTGGCGAATCCTAATCGGGTGGCGCATCTTGCGCAGCGCCTTGGCCTCTATCTGGCGTATGCGCTCGCGGGTGACGTTGAATTGCTTGCCGACCTCCTCCAGCGTGCGCGAATACCCGTCTTGCAGGCCGAAGCGCAGGCTTAGAACCTTGCGCTCGCGCGGAGTGAGAGAATTGAGCACGTCCATGAGCTTTTCCCTCAGTAGCGAGTAGGCAGTCATGTCGTACGGATTTTCCGCTCCTTTGTCTTCTATGAAGTCTCCGAAGTTTGTGTCGTCGGAATCGCCCACGGGGCTTTGCAGGGAAATGGGCTGCTGCGCCATTTTCATTATCGCCTGAACCCTCTCCACGGGAAATTGCATTTCGTTTGCGACCTCTTCCGGCGTGGGCTCGTGCCCGAACTCCTGAAGGAGCTGCTTCTGCACCTGCATGACCTTATTGAGGGTCTCTATCATGTGTACCGGAATGCGTATCGTCCTCGCCTGGTCGGCTATTGAGCGCGTTATGGCCTGGCGTATCCACCATGTGGCGTATGTGGAAAATTTGTATCCGCGCTTGTACTCAAATTTCTCGACCGCCTTCATGAGCCCCATATTGCCCTCCTGAATCAGGTCGAGGAAGTTCAATCCCCTGTTTGTGTACTTCTTCGCTATCGAAATCACAAGGCGCAGGTTTGCGCGCACCATTTCGGTCTTGGCCCTGTGCGCCTCGCGCATGGCCTGGCGGACGGATTTGACAAGCTCCACGAGCTCGGCGGGCTCTATCCGATATTTGTTCTTTATTTCAGCCAGCCGCCTGTTGATTGCGTCGGCGTCGCCTATCTTCGTCTTTTTGCCGATCTTCTCGATGGCGCGCAGCTTGTACATGCAGTCCTCTATCTCGCGGAGGGTCGGCGACAGGCTGTCCAGAAAATCCTCGAAAATTTTGAGCTTAAAGCGGTATCCCTTGAGGTAGATGTCCTTGAGGTTTTCCTCCAGATGGTGGTACAGCGTCATGTGGCGCTTTTGCATGGCGGGAGTGGCGGCGTTTTGCGCGTTCTCCCACGACTTCGACAGCTTTTCTTCGAGCTTTTCGGCCTCCTCTATGTATTTGGGCAGGTCGCGGAAGTAGTTTTCGCGGCTTTCCACTTTTTTGTCGAGCACTATCTTGTCGAAGCGCTCCTCGCGCGCGGAGAGCTTCTTCGCCATATTGAGCTGGTAGGAGTTCGTCAGCGCGACGGAAAACAGCGCCTTGACAGCTTTGGCCTCCGCGGCCTCTATGCGCTTTGAAATCGATATTTCCTCCTCGCGCGTAAGCAGCGGAACCTGCCCCATCTGCTTGAGGTACATTCTTACGGGGTCGTCCAGAGTGTCGCTCTGCTGGGCGCGCGTTTGGCGCTCCTCGGATTCCTCCTTGCGGTGTTTGTAGCTCTCGATTTCCTCCTCGCCGTCGAGTATCTCCACGTCGAGGTTCTCGAGTATGTTTATCACCTTCTCAAATTCTTCCGGATTGCTCAGCGTTTCGGTGAGGTGCTTGTTGATGTCCTGATTTGTCAGGAATCCCTTCTCCTTCGACAGGTGTATGAGCTGGCGGATCTTTTCGTTCAAATCGCGCTTGTGGGCGGCCTCCGATTGTTCGCTCTTGGAGGGCTTGCGCTCGGCGGGCTTCAAAGCCTCGGCCTTTGCCGCGGGGGAGGCGGGCTTTTGCGCGGCGTTCTTTTGCGTTTCGCCGGCCGCAGCCTTTTTTTGCGGAGCCTTCGGTTGCGCCTTGTCCTGAATTTTGTCCTGCGCTTTTGCCGGAACTTTTGCCGGAGCTTTTGCCGGAACTTTTGCCGGAACTTTTGCCGGAGCTTTTGCCGCGGGCTTTTTCGCCGCCGAGTTGGAGGCCGTCTTAACTTGCGCCTTCGGCTTGGAAACCTTTTTTGCCGCGTCCGCAACCTTCGGCTTCGAGGCGGGCTTTACGCTCTTTTGCGCGGGTTTTTGCACCGCATTTTTTGCTGGAGCGGACGCTTTCTTAGTCGCCGGCTTTGCCGGATTCTTCTTTGCCGCACTGACGGCTTTCTTTGCGTTGTTTTTGGCCATATCTCTTTTTAAAAAGCGAATCACTCCGCCAGCAGCGCCGGCGGTTTCATGAAATCCCTTCTCAATTTGCTGATTTTTCTCAATAGCTCGAAATCCTGCTTATCGGACTTTTTTAGCTCCGCGTTAAGGTCTTCAATTTGCTTTGATATAAAATTCTTGTGGATTTTGCATATGCAGCTGTTGGCGTATTTGACGGGATTTTCTATCAGCCGCCCGTCGCCGGAGCAGAGCTTATAGAGCAGGTTTTTTTCGTCTTCGTCGTCGAACAGCTCCGGTATTTGGTCGATGGAAAACTCTATTCCCTCTCTATACAAAGCCAGCAGACGGCACAATGCCCTGTCTTCCGCCCTCTCGCCTCCAATCCAACTGTCTTGGAGTATCTGGGACAGACCCTCCGCGACATTGCTGAAATGCAAGCATACAAATAAAGCGTCATAAACGGCATTTGTCAACATTCCTTCCTCTTTTTTATCCAGTATTTTCGAAATTGAGTCAATATCCTTTCCGCCTTGCCGCGCGTCGCCGCTCGGCGGCCGAAACGCCGGAGTTGTCTTGAATTTTTTGTAGTCACCGATTACGGACGGGAGTTCCAAATTGAGGTTGAAGGCTATCTCCCTGAGATAGTCGTCCCGTAGCACCTCCGACTTGCAGCCGTTGAGCATGGCGAAAATTTCGAGCATGGCCTTGCGCTTTGCGCGCATGTCGGGCGCGGGAGTGTCGGCCAGAATTTCGCGGGTTGCGAATTTGAGGGCCGGCAGTTTGCCGTTTTCGACGAGTTCCCTCATGGCATCGGCGCCATTTTTTGCTATGAAGCTGTCGGGGTCGTCGTCCGGCGGCAGCTGCGCGACGAACGGCTCAATGTCGGCGGCTATGCAAATCGGTATGGCGCGCAGCGCGGCGTGGCGGCCGGCCGAATCGCCGTCGAACAGAAGCACCACCCTGTCGGCGTGGCGCTTCATGAGCGCGAAGTGTTCCGCCCCTGCGGCCGTCCCCTGCGAGGCCACGGTGTTTTCCAATCCGCTGCAATACATTCTTATCGTGTCGAGCTGCCCCTCCGCGAGTATGAAATATCCGCGCCGTTCGGCTTCCTTCTTCGCGCGGTCGAAGTTGAACAGCGTCATGTTTTTTTTGAATACGGGAGTTTCCGGAGAGTTGACGTATTTGCCCTCCTCGTACGCGATGTCGGACGGCGTGAATTCGGTCTTGCGCGCCGTGAACGCTATGACGCGCCCCTGGCCGTCAGATATGGGTATCATCAGCCGCCCGCGGAAGCGCGGGTGAAAGCGCGCGAGGTCGGCTTCGGATTCGCGGGCGAAAAACAGCCCGCACTCGCGCAGGGCGTCGGGCGAATAGTTCTTTTTCGCCAGAATTTTTTTAAGCCCCTCCGCGTCCGTAGGGGAGAATCCTATGCGCAGTTCCTTCGCGTTTTCGAGCGTGAATTTTCTCTCCTGCGTCCAATAATTTCTCACCGATTCCGCCCGCGGGTTTTTCGCAAAAAATTCCGCGGAGTAATATGCGGCGGCGTCCTCGTTTATGTCGAAGATCTGCTTCCTTACGCTGGATCCCGCGCCGGCCTTTGCGCCCCTTTCGTACTCCAGCCTTATTCCGAATCTGTCGGCGATAAACTCCGCGGCTTCGACGAACGACATGTTTTCTTTCGTCTGGACAAATTTGAATATGTCGCCCCCCTGCGAGGTGCTGAAGCAATAGTAAAAATTCTTGTCGGGATAGACGTAGAACGATGGTGTCTTTTCGTGCTTGAACGGGCTTAGCCCGCGGTAGTTCGCCCCGACCTTTTTCAGCTGCACATAGCGGGATACGAGGTCCTCTATTCGCACCTTCGCCTTTATTTCCTCTATGCTGCTGTTTTTTATGAGGGGCATTTTTTTCGTCTTTTCGGAATCGGCTTTTTGCGTTTTCCGAAGTGGCGGATATTATAACTGGCGCGTCAACCCTTTCCATTGCGCGCGCTGGCCGCGGGCTGCTCTAAAACGTCCGGTTTGCCCGATGTTCGCGCTGCGGGGCTTAAGGGGTGTACAGCCCGGAGCATTGTCAAGAAGGATTATTAAGGAGTGTTCTCAATGAGTGTTGTCCGCAGTGTTGCCAAGCGGCATTGCAAAATGGCGTTGAGGGGAAGGGAAAGGAGTGCGTTTTTGCTCATTCGCCCGCGCGAAAGCCGCCGAAAGGTCTTTTTGGGAAAAACGCCGGTTGCGCGCCCGGAGGCGGGGGGCAGGCGTTCCGGATTGCCGGAGGCGGCGCAAATTCCCGGGCGAAGCGAATCCATAGCAAATTGGCCGCGGAGCTCACCTGAGATTTGGCGGGCTACTTTTGGCTTTGCGAGGAATAGCGGCCGTATTCCTCCTCTATCTCCTTGTAGCGCGGGTGGTCGATTCTTATGTCGTTTAGGAATGTTCGGTAGAAAAATTCGGAGTTTTTCCTGTCGCCCATCTCCTTGTAAGTGCGCGCGAGGCCTATGAGTATTTCGGCGTTGCGGGGGAACTTCTTGCGGGCGGCGTAAAGGCTGTTTAGGAAGTGCTCGTTATTTTGCACTTTTGAGGCGGTGCGCAGGTAGTAGAGCGTGGCGTCTATGTCGTCGGGATTGCGGTTGAGGGCCTCTCCGGCGGCGAGGAATGCGTCGTTATTTTTCCCCTCGGCCTCGTACGTCTTTGACAGGGCCGTCCACGCCTGGTGGGAGTCGGGGGCGTCGGCGACCGCCCTGTGGGCCATCTGTTCGGCGTTTTTGAGCTCTTTTTTCTCTATCGCCTCGTAAATTTTTTCCACGGGGGATTTCTCTTTCGCGGCGGGCTTTTCGGCGGCGTCTTTGACAGTGGCGTCTTCCATTTGCGGAGTTTTCGTCCCGCCCTGTTGTCCGTCGTCCCCGGCTTTTTTTTCGGAATCGCCAGCCTTGGAATCGTCCGCCTTTTTTTCGGAGCCGGAAGGTTTGGGGGCAGCCTCTTTCCCGCTCTCCGCCGGGGAGGCCTTGCTGGATTCGGGGGCGGGGGCTTGCGCGGGCGCAGTTTGCGCGGCTTGCGCGGGAGCGTCTTGCTTGGCTTCCTCCTGCGCCTTCTTTGCGGCTTCTTCGGCCTTCTTCTTTTCTTCTTCGGCGAGTTTTTTTGCGGCGAGCGCGTCCTGCGCCTCCTTCAAAGACTTTTTAAATTCGGCGATTTTCCCGCGCAACTGCGGAAAGTTTGCGTCTAAAGCGGAGGGGTCTATCGCGTCCAGTTCCGCGACGTTTCGGTCGAGGTTTTCCACGTCCTTTTCTGCCAGTCTGATTTGGATTAGCCCGAGCAAAATGTCCTTGCGCACCTGCTTGTTTTCCGGCAGCGTTGCCGCGTACGCCGCAGTCAGCCAGCGCTGCGACTGAACTGTGTTGCCGAGCTTGAGAAAGAGCAGCCCCACCTGCGCGGCCTCGGCCGAGTTGGGATTGCGCCCGGAAGTCCTTATCGCAGACATGAGCGCGTTCATCGACTGCTCCAGGAGGCCGAGCTTTTCGTAGTTTCTGGCGAGCGTCTTCCAGACCACGGTGTCTTGCGGGCGCATCTTCAAATATTTTTCGTACGACTTCACCGCGCTTTCGAGCGAACCTGACTGCTCGTACGATTTTGCCGCGCTGATTTGCAGCTCCGGATCTCCGCCCTTGAGGTCCGAGGCCTTGTCGAAGAACATTGCCGCGAAGCCTATCTGCCCGCTTTGGGCGTAGGCGTTTGCGAGCGCCTCGCACATATCGGCGTCAACCCCCCACTGCTTCGACGCGTTTTCCAAGATTTCCACCGCCTTTAGCGGATTGTTTTCAAATAGCAGCACCCGCGCCCTCGTGACCGCCAGCTCCATGTTTTCGCGCCTCTCCTTCTCGAGCTGGGCGGGTGTCTTTTCGCCGCAGCCGGATACCGCGGCGAGCATGAGAGCCGCCAAAAGAAACCCGAGAAGCCTCAAAATAAAATTTATCGGTGCTTGCATAATCTGAAAATGGGTGTTTAACTTTCTACCCTATATATAAAAATTCGATTTTTACGATACCGCAATACAAATATGACCGACTTTTTTAAAAAAGGGCGCGCTTTTTGGCTTATTTTGGCGGCGCTTGCGGCGTTGTCCGCCTCGCCGGGCGTTTCGGCGCAGGAGAAGGCCGCGGAGTCCGGGGGCGGCGCGACGCGGGGCGCGGGGCTTCCGGCGGACGCTCTGGAACGCATGCGCTCCGAAATTTTTGAATACAATCTGCCCTCCTTCGACAATTTCGCGTATTCGACGGCGGTCGAATCGCTTTTTAAGGCGTTTGAAAAGAATCTCGGATCCCCGATAAAGAGGGGGGCGAAGGGAAAGGTCGGCATAAAGATATACACGAATTCCGGCGCCGGGCTTACCACTCCCAAGCCCCTCGTTGACGCGGTAATAGAGCAGCTGCGCCGCAGAGGATACGAAAAGAAGGACATTACGATTGTCGACATGTCGCGCCGTCGCCTGCGCGAATCGGGCTTTCTGCCCAAGCTCTCCCAAATTCGCGCGGGGGCCAAGGACGACTACAACGGGGTAAACGTCGTCGATATCGACGGCGGAAAGTTTTTCGACAAGATGTGGTATTACGACAATCCGCTGACGCCCAAAAGCGTCCGCTCGGCGACCGCCGTAGGCGACATTTACGACCCGGAACTGCGCAAGAGCTACCTTCCGGTGCCGCTGTTCTTGACGGTGGACTTTTGGATAAATCTTCCCGTAGTCACCGATATGGAGGGGCTCGGGGTGTGCGCGGCGCTCGGCAACATCAGCATTTGGAACATGTCGAACAACGAGAGGTTCCTGAAGTCCCCCGCGAACGCGTCGATGGCCGCGGCGGAGGTCTGCGCGATTCCTGAGATGCGAAATTCTCTGCTGATGACCATAATGTCGATGGAGCGCGGGCAATTCGTGGGGGGCGCGGTGTTCAACTCGCGCTGCACGCTGAGCGAACGCAAAATTTACATGAGCGCCGACCCGGTGGTGCTGGACTTCATAGCGTGGGAATACATCAACAAATATCGGCGTAGTTTCGGGTTTGAGCCGATTTCCACAATGCCGGCTCTGCTGAACTATTGCAAGGAACTCAAAATCGGGGATTGGGATTTGCGCGAGCACCGCCGCATCTACGTCTCCGCGCCGAAGAGGAGATAGAGGAGAGGGCCTTCGTTTCGCCCGGCGCGCTTTCGCGGGCTGCTTAGGCCGCATTTCGCCGTTATTTTGACGCTGTTTTGGAATGAGCGAGGACATATTCGACATTGTGAACTCGGACGACGAGGTCGTGGGGCGCGCCCCGCGTTCCGAAATACATTCGCGCGGGCTTCTTCACAGGTCCGCCCACGTCTTGATTTTCTCCGATGGCGGCGTTCCGGAAATTCTTTTGCAAAAGCGCTCCGCAAGCAAGGACATTCACCCGGGAAAATTCACCGCCGCGTGCTCCGGGCACGTCGACAGCGGCGAGGATTACGGCGAAGGCGTTTTGCGCGAGCTTCGGGAGGAGACCGGAATAAGGCTTGAGTCGCCTTCGGTCTTGGACTTTGTGGGAAAAATTTCCCCGCGCCCGGAGACGGGAATGGAATTTGTGGCGGTTTACGCAATGCGCGCGCCGAGGGACATTCGGCTGTCGTTCTCCCCGGAGGAGATTGACGGATTTGAGTGGGTTCCGGTGCGCGAGTTTGAGGAGCGCATTCTGGAGTCACCGGAGCTTTTTACTCCGTCGCTCTTGTGCGTGTACGGGTTTTATCTATCGAAGCGCGGGCAAGTCCGTCGGCGCGGGATTTCTTTTGGCAATTTGCAATGAACAACGTAAGAGTAAGATTCGCACCCAGCCCTACGGGCTTTTTTCACATCGGCAGCGCGCGCACGGCGCTGTTTAACTGGCTGTACGCCAAACACACCGGCGGAAAGTTCATATTGCGCATAGAGGATACGGACAAGGAGCGCAATACGGAGGAGTCGCTCAAGGTGATAAAGGACGGAATGAGGTGGCTCGGCATGGATTGGGACGAGGGCCCGGAGGTAGGCGGCGACTACGGCCCCTACTACCAGAGCCAGCGTTCCGACATATACGCGCAATATTTGGAGATGCTGCGCAAGAAGGGGCGCGCCTACGACAAGGACGGCGCGGTATTCTTCAAGGTGTCCGGGCAGAAGCAGGTTTTGCACGACGCCGTTTACGGAGACGTTGAGGGATTCGAGGAAAAGGATTTCCCGATATTCCGCTCCAACGGAACGCCGGTGTTCCACTTCGTCAACGTGGTGGACGACATCTGCATGCAAATAACAAACGTCATACGCGGGCAGGACCACCTCACGAACACGAACAAGCACTTGGAGCTTTTCAAGGCGTTCGAAGCTCCGATGCCGCGCTTTGCGCACATTCCGCTGATTTTGAAGGGCGACGGCCGCGGAAAGATGAGCAAGCGCGACCGCGGCGCCCTCGTGGAGGAGTACCGCGAGAGAAATTTCCTTCCGGAGGCCGTCCGCAATTACCTGTGCATGCTCGGCTGGAATCCGAAGAACGACAGGGAGATTATGGACACGTCCGAGATAGTCGAGCTGTTCGATTTCCCCGGAATAGTCAAGAGCAACGCGCGCTTCGACGAGCGCAACATGGCGCACTTTAACACGGTGCACTTGCGCGCGCTCGACGGCGACAGGTTCTGCCGTCTCGCGTCGGCCGCCCTTTCGGCCGCGGGGATTGGCGTAGATTGCTCCGACCCCTACGTCCGCCGCGCGCTTTTGCTCTGCCAGCCAAAAGTGACCGACATGGAAAACTTCGCCCCGCTTGCGTCGTTCTTTTTTGACGAATCTTACGCGTTTGACGCGGCGGCGGCGGAAAAAGTGTTCAGGAAGGGCGAACCTCTCAAGCGCCTTGCGGAACTCGCCGAACTTTTTGCGAAACTCGACAAGTTTGATGCGGATTCGCTCCACGACGCGCTGGGCGCGCTCGCGGAGTCTAAGGGGCTGAAAATTTCGGAGTATTTTCCGATTTTGCGCTATGCGCTTTCCGGATTGTCCTCCGGTCCGGACTTGCTTCCGATGCTTGAAGTCATGGGCGCGGAGCGCGTTAAAGCGCGCGTCGCCCGCGCGCTGAAAGAGGTTGAGAGTCCCTCTGCGCGGGAAGGAGCCTAACCGGGGCTGGGCGTGCGTTGCGAAACGGCGCGTTAAAAAAATTTTTTGCGTCCAATCCGCGCGCGCTACCCGCGCCGTTTCACTCTGCGTGTCCGAACTTGGGTGCGTCCGAACTTGGGCGCGCTTGAATTTCCGCCGCGCGTTCTTTCCGCCCGCGCATTTTTTGAATGTATTGGATTGTTTTTCCGTTGTTCTCCAATTCGGACTTGCTTCCGATGCTTGAAGTCATGAGCGCGGAGCGCGTTAAAGCGCGCGTCGCCCGCGCGCTGAAAGAGGTTGAGAGTCCCTCTGCGCGGGAAGGAGCCTAACCG
>CALXMX010000064.1 GCA_944389575.1 uncultured Opitutales bacterium | reverse complement strand
GAAAGGGAAAATTTGGGGTTTTGCGGGGAAGGGAGGAGTTGGAGTTATCCGGGGGCATTCTGCGGCGCGCTTTTTTTGCGCGTGATAGTGCGCGCGTTTTTGCTTAATTTAAAATCGCGGCCGAATTGCGGAGTTTGGGGCAGCTGTGTGCGCTAAAGGGTGTGTATTACCAGGGCGAATAAAAAATAAAAGGGCGCGGCGTTGTTTGTCGCCGCGCCCTTTTTTCGATTTTGCGCATGGCGCGCAGGGGGTGAATTTTATCTCACCCGCATTGCGTCAGGCAAAAATCTTTGCAACCGTCTCCTTCTCCTCGAGAAGCTCCGCGTTTGTCGCGGCGATTTTTTGCTTGGAAAATTCGTTTATTTCTAACCCCTGCACAATTTCCCAATTCTTTCCGTCGGAACGCACGGGCATGGAGGTTATGATTCCCTTCGGAGTTTCATAACTGCCGTCCGAACATACGCCGACGCTAAAGAAGTCCCCAGGCGCCGTGGGAGTGACGAGCGTGCGCACCGTATCCATTGCGGCGTTTGCCGCGCTCGCCGCGCTCGACAGCCCTCTCGCGGCTATGATCGCCGCGCCGCGCTTTTGCACTACGGGTATGAAAGTGTCTTTAAGCCACGCTTCGTCGCCAATTACCTCCGCGGCCGGGCGCCCCCCGATTTTCGCGTTGTAGAAGTCGGGATACTGCGTGGAGGAATGGTTGCCCCATATGACCATGTTCGTCACTTCGTTGACGTGCACGCCGGCTTTTTGAGCCAGCTGGGTCTTGGCGCGCAGCTCGTCTAAGCGCGTCATCGCAAACCAGCGGTCGCTCGGTATGTCCTTTGCGTGGTTCATGGCTATCAGGCAATTTGTGTTGCAGGGATTGCCCACTACCAGAATGCGCACGTCCGAAGCCGCATTGTTCTGTATGGCCTGCCCCTGGCCTATGAAAATTTTGCCGTTTATTCCAAGCAGGTCGCCGCGCTCCATTCCCTGCTTGCGCGGAACGCTACCGACGAGCAGGCACCAGTTCGCCCCCTTGAAGCCCTCGTCGAGGTCGCAAGTGGTGACGATTTTGTTCAGGAGCGGGAAGGCACAGTCGTCAAGCTCCATCTTTACGCCTTCGAGCGCCTTCATTGCGGGCTCTATTTCTATTAGGCTCAATTCTACCGGCTGGTCGGGACCGAATACAGCCCCGCTCGCCAAGCGGAATAAGAGCGAATAACCGATTTGGCCGGCCGCGCCGGTGACAGCAATTTTGACGGGTTGTTTCATTGTCTTATATCTTATGGGTTAAATATTAATTTTTCCAATTGAAGGGAAATTCAAACGAGAGCGTCAGAATTTGCTCGCTCTTTTGGGCGTCGGTGGCGTTGATGGAGTCGTAAATGTACGAGTAGCGCAGCGCTATGTCCATCACTTCCGACACGTTTGCTATGAGCGCAAGCTTCAAATTGACGGAATATTTGTCGGGATTTTCCAAGTCGAAGCCGGCGTATAGATTTTGTTCAAAGCGCATAAACGAGTGGAACTTCCACACCAAATCCTCGGAGATCACGGCCATGGCGACCCAGTGGGTGTCGTAATCTTCGGCGTTTATGTAGCGCACGGCGGGGCCGGGGGCTACGTCTATTACGAGGTCGTACCTGTCGAAGTCGAATCGATAGCCGAATGTCGCGGCTTCGTCGAGCTGGTTTCTGATTCCGCGAACCCTGTCGACCTTATAATTGAGAATATTGTTGAAGTACCAGGTCTTTGTTTCGTTGAAGTCGACGCGGTAGGAAGTGTCTATTCCGTATTTGTCAACCGTCACGCTGTCTGTTCCTCCCTCGGGCGTTTCGGTTGCGTATTCGTAATAGAGGGTGGTTTTGAACGTTTGAAGCTCGCTAAAGTTTTCGACCAAGTCGAACGCTAAGCCCACGGACATGGTTTTCGACGAAGTTTCCCGATATTGCACGCCGCCGCGGAAGCGCATGTGGAGGTCCTCCGGCAGGCTCTCCTTTATGAAGGCGCGGTATTCCTCTATCCACCCGACCTTGCGCGGCTTGGCTTCCGGCGCGGCCGGATCCGCCGCGGCTGGGGCGGCTTCAGGTTTTGCGGCGACGGCCTTTGCGTCCGCTTCGGCTTTTGCTTCCGCCTGCTCCTGTTGCTGTCCGGCCTTTGCCTGCGCTTCTTTCGCGCCTTTTTCCGCCTGTTCTGAGGGCAGGACGCCCGCGACCTGTTCAATAGGTATCGTCACCGTTCCAAAAGACGTCTGGACTACTACCTGCTTGGCTGTCGTCGATAAAACCTTCCCCGTGATTCTGTCCCCGTTGGAGAGGTTGACTATTTCGCCCAACGCAGATGTTATAAGCGTCGTCATCAGCAGTGCGAATGCAGTCGCGGTTTTTGTGTATCGGTGAGAATTTTTCACTTTGTTTATGCGATAAAAAACGATCGAATATTAACGGTTAAAATCTAACCAATCGATTTATTTGTCGGATAGTGGCAGCCGGAGGTTTTTCTACAAGCATTTTTTACAAATATTTGCGTTTGCGCGACTGGAGGGGGCGTTTCGCCTTGCGCCAAGTTTGCGCGGTTGCGGAGTTTCGCGGGTTTGCCGCGCAAAGGGCAACAATTTTTGCGCGCGGGCAACAATTTTTGCGCGTGCGTGTCAAATATAAAGGAAGTTGTGCGGGTCGAACGCCATGCGTTTTGCGCGCTCCCGCGGGGGAGATATTTCCTTTCCCCGCGTTGCGGCTCGGCGCGCCTGCCGGCTTCTTTGGCGCGGGAAGCCCCGGGCGCGTTGAACGGCGCGTTTGATGCGCGTTCGACGCGCGGTGGCGCGAAGGCATTGCGGAGCCTGCGGGCGGGAATTTATTTTCGCCGCGGCTGCCGCATCTGCCGGGCGCTTTCGCCGAACCGAACTCGCCGCACCGCGTTAAAGCGGGGCAATGAACCCGCAATACACAATACTCACAATACAAATCTGAAATGTCATGAAAAAGTTTTTTACTGTCGGAATATTTTTATTTCTGATTATTACGCTCGCGGTAATTGCGCTTTCGGTATGGGAGGAGAGGGCCGCGTTTGAAGGAACGCCCGAAGCTCCCGCCGGGGCTGTGGCTCCCGCGCAGGGGCAGCCGCAGGCGCGTTGATCATCTTGTGTATAGCGTCCCCCCTTTTTTTGCGCCGCGCGGCGGCGGAAGGATTTGCCGGTTGGGAAAGTCTTGCCGCGCCGCTGAAGGCGCCGAAAGCGTCGGAAAGTGCGCTCCGCGTTTACAATGTCCGCACAACGTCCGCACAACGTTCGCGCTCGGACGACGCAATTTTTTAGGCGCCCGATTTTGTCCGCCGCCGTCCGCCGTTTGGCGTTGCGCTTTTTCTCCGATTTCTTTCGCCCGTTTTTTGCCTTTCCCGCTTTGCATCGCCCATTCGCGGACTGCATGCGCCTTCTTCGCTGCGGATTTTGAAAGTTTGCGGGGATTTTTTCGAAAGGATTGCCTGCGGAGTTTTTCGCTTTGTTAAGGGTTTTTGGGGTTAAAGACTTTTGAGGCTAAGGGCTTTTGTTAAATGCTCTTGGAGGCTTGCGGAATTTTGTCTCCAAATAAAACCTTACTGCGAATTTGAACTTGAGACGCCTTTTGCGCGATTTAAGGCGCACTTCAAGCGCGAGTGCGGCCAAAAGCGCCCGCGGGAATTGCGCAGAAAAATTCAAGGGCACCCTCCCGAAGGAGAGCGCCCCGTTTTTTACGTGGCTTATTGTTCGACTCCCGTCGATAGATAAATAGCGCCTCAGTAGATAAAGAGCATCTCGGAGTATTTGGGAAGCTCCCAAATTTCGTCGTCGATCTCCACTTCGATTTTATCGACTATCGCGCGCACTTCGTGCATGGCTTCGAGCCTCTGCGCTATCGGCTCCTTGTTCTTGATGAGGACCTCAAGCTTGTTATTGGCAACCGACAGCTTGTCGAGAAGCGCGCAGACCAGTTTGCCCTTCGCCTCGATTGAGTCGTTCTTTCCCCATCCGGCCTCGGCCACGTTTGCGGCGGACTTGGCAAGCTGATCCAGATAGCGCACCACGGTCGGCAGGATTATGGTCTTGGACATGTTCAGAGCGAGTGCGGTTTCGATGTCGATTTTCTTTTCGTATTCTTCGAGGAAGACTTCGTATCTGGACTTCATTTCGTCCGCGCTGAATACGCCGTATTTTTCGAATATGGCGATATTCTTCGGGTCGATGAGGGGCTTGAGCGCCTCCGGGGTGTCCTTGAGGTTCGGAAGTCCGCGCCTTGCGGCCTCGAGCTTCCACGCCTCGGAGTATCCGTTTCCGTTGAAGATTACCTTTTTGTGCTTCTTTACGATGTCCTGCAATATCTTTTGCAGGCCCTTGTTGAAGTCCTTTTTCTGGAGCTTTTCGAGCTTTGTGGCGATTTCGTCGAAGGCCTGCGCGACTATCGTATTCAGGATAATGTTCGGGCCGGCGCACGACTGCGAGGAACCCACCGCGCGGAACTCGAATTTGTTTCCGGTGAAGGCGAACGGGCTTGTGCGGTTACGGTCCGTGACGTCGCGCGGGAGCGGGGGTAGGGTGTCCACCCCGACCACGAGCGGCTTGCTTTGCTTCGACTTCTTCGCGCCCCCGACCTCTATCTGCTCGATGATGTCCGTCAGCTGTTCGCCGAGGAATATCGATATGATTGCCGGCGGAGCCTCGTTCGCCCCCAGCCTGTGGTCGTTGCCCGCGCCCGCGGTTGAGGAGCGCAGCAGGTCGGCGTGTTCGTCGACCGCCTTGATTACCGCGCAGAGCGTGGTCAGGAATATCGCGTTTTCATGCGGATTGCTTCCGGGATTGAGCAAATTGATGTCGCCGACCGACAGCGACCAGTTGTTGTGCTTTCCGGAACCGTTGACGCCCGCAAACGGCTTTTCGTGCAACAGGCAGACCAGACCGTGCTGGTCGGCGACGTTGCGCAATATTTCCATCATCACCACGTTGTGATCCACCGCCAGGTTTAGCTCCTCAAATACGGGGGCTATCTCGAACTGCGCGGGCGCGACTTCGTTGTGGCGCGTCTTCGCCGGTATGCCGAGCCTCCAAAGCTCCTTGTCCACGTCGGACATGAAATTGAGGATTCGCGGCCTTATGGAGCCGAAGTAGTGGTCCTCAAGCTGTTGGTGCTTTTGCGGCGGGGCTCCGAACAGCGTGCGTCCGGTCTGCATGAGGTCGGGGCGCAGCATGTAGAAGTTTTTGTCTATTAAAAAATATTCCTGTTCGGCCCCGAGCGTCGCGGAGGCGCGCGCGTCGGTCTCTATGCCGAAGCATTTTAGCAGGCGGCGCGCCTGCGTGCCGAGCACCTGCATGGAGCGCAGCAGCGGCGCCTTCTTGTCGAG
>CALXMX010000063.1 GCA_944389575.1 uncultured Opitutales bacterium | reverse complement strand
TTTTCTGGCGCTTTGCAGTTTTTTAATCGCCGTGATTTGGGCGCCGGCGCCAACCGGCGGACAGGCGCGTTAGACCGATTAAAATTCTTTGCATAACAAAAAGGCGGCAAACTGTGCCGCAAAACGCGCCGCAATATTCGGGCGGAAAGTCCGGCATTTGAGCGAAACGCTTCCGCGTGCGCCGAATCTTCCGCTGGCGCCGGAATCCGCGCGAAAGCGGGAAATCGGTGGGCGGCTCTCGAGCGGTTTTGCGCGGGGAAGTTTTTGTTGGCCGCGCAAATTGGCCTTTGCATTGCCGGAGTTTGCCGCAGCTTGTTCGGCCGCGCCGGAGCGCGTCAGAGGCTGTCGATCTGCCTTTCCCTTTCGGCGAACTTTTCTTTGGGCTCGTCACCGAGGTAGAACTCCAGAAGTTCGCCCTTCGACAGCGAGCCGTTTTGCAGCAGTTTAAGAAAATACTTTTGGTCGTGCTCCAAAAGCAGCAATCCCTGCTCTAAGCGCTTCAGCAGCTCCCTGCCGCCGGCTATTATCGTTTCGGCGAGCTTGCGCGTTTCGAGTATCGCGCGCATGTCCCGCAGGATTCGCGTCAGCATTATTCTGAACGCGTCTTTGTCGAACTGCGGCGTGCCCGCGTTTTTTGCGATGTCGCGCGCCAGCGAATACGCCGCGGCCAGATTCGAGTAGTCGCCGCGCTGCGAGTCTACGATGGCGACGAACCCCACGCCGGGAATGTACGAGATCCCGTCGACCTTCCTCTCGAGGGCGGGGTCGGCAAGGGCGGCGTCGATTGCTATGATTGAGGCTTGCGCGTCGCGGTTTAGTTGCGCCTCCAGAAGCTGGCTCCACGCGGTGTCGGAATTGCTGCGGAATGTGTCCCTTTCGGAGATGTCGCCCAGCCTTATGCTCTTGTCGAATTTGCACTCTATGACGATGCGCTTATCCGGAGCGCCGTCTATCCGGCATACGATGTCGCCCGTTTTGTTTTTCGGCAGTTTTCCGGCGGTTGTTCCGGTCAGCTCGCAGGCGTCGTTTATGCCGCGCTCGGCGAGGTGCCCCTTGAGAAATTCCAAAATGTCGTTTTCGGCCATGCTCCCCTTGACTGCGGACTTGTAGAAAATTTCCCGCTTCATGTCGAAAATCATTTTGAGGCTTTCCAACTCCGTTCCAAGCTCGTTTGAAGTCTTTGCCAGAAAGGCCGACAGCCTGTCCTCCATGAGGGCGAGCACGCCGATGTATATGGCCTTGAAAAATTTTTCCTCGCGCTCGCGCTCCGGAAGTCCCGCAAAGTAGTTGTAGACGACCTCGTTTTCCATTTCAAAGCCGTCAACGTTTACGCGCTTGCGCCGCTTATCGAGTCTTATTCTTTTCATGTGCTTTATTTTTTTAATCTTCCCCCGCGCTCGTTCGTCCGTCTGCGCGCGCTGTCCGCGCGCCTTGCGCGGTTGAACTGAACGCTTGCGCTCTCCATTGGACGCCTGCGCCAGCGCGCTCAATTTCCGCGCGGATATTTCGCCCGCGCGCATTGCCGCAAATATTTCTATTTTGCAAAGAGGGCGAACCGCGTCCGCCTTGAGAGGTCGGGCAGGGTTCGCGCGGAAGAGTACAGCTTGGCAAATTCCTCGACGAGCCTGTCGGGCTGTTGAAGTCCGCACTCGCAAATCAAAATTCCGCCGGGGTTGAGGAAGGCGGGCGCGGCGGAAATTATTTTTTTCAAGTCGCGCATTCCGCCGTCCGCCGAAACGAGGGCGGAGCGCGGGTCGAAGTCCCTGACTTCGGGCTCGGCGCGCGCAAGCTCCGCGTCGGTCAGGTACGGCGGGTTTGCTGCGATTACGTCGAATTTTCCGCTGACGCTTTCAAACCAGTTGCTGCGGACGATTTTCACGCGTTCGGCGATTCCTGGAAATTGGGGGAATCCGCCTTCGCCGGAGTCGAGAAGCGCCAGATTTTCGCGCGCGAGCGCCAATGCGTCCTCCGATATATCGGCGGCGGCGGCGGCAAGCTGCGGAAATTTCGCCGCGAGCGCCAGCGCGATTGCCCCGCTTCCGCAGCCCAGGTCCAGAAGCCGCGCGCGCGCGTCCGCGCCGCGCTCGGAGAGCTTTTCGGCGGCTATTTCGCAAAGCTCTTCCGTCTCGTGGCGCGGCACGAGGGCGCGGCGGTCGCTCTTAAGCTTTATGCCGAAAAATTCGCAGTCGCCCAAAATGTGCTGCAGCGGCTCGCGCCTTGCGCGCCGACGGGCAAATTCGCGAAAGGCGGAGAGCGACTTTTCTTCAAGCGGCCTGTCGAACATCAAGAACAGCTCCAGCCGCTTGCAGCCCAGCGCGCGCGCCAGCAAAAGTTGGGCGTCGTGACCGGGATTGGGAACTCCCTTTTGCCCGAAGTACTGCTCGCACTTCTTCAATATTTCCAGGACGCTTTGCACGGCGTTTTGCGGAGGCGGTTATTGTTGCTTTGTAAGCTCGCCCACGCGGACGGCGCAGTCGGCGTCTTCGAGAGCCTTTAGCAGTTCGCCTATGTCGCCGTCCATTATTTGCGGAAGCGAGTGCAACGTCAGGCCGATGCGGTGGTCGGTCAGGCGGCTCTGCGGAAAGTTGTAGGTGCGTATGCGCTCCGAGCGGTCGCCGGAGCCTATTTGCTCGCGCCGGTTTTTCGCGTATTTGTCGTGCTCCTGCTGCCGCTTGGCCTCAAGCAGGCGCGAACGCAGCACCTTCAGGGCCTTGGTCTTATTTTTCAACTGCGAGCGTTCGTCGGCGCATTTGACTATCATGCCGGTCGGCTTGTGCAATATTTGCACTGCTGAGTCAGTGGTGTTTACGCCCTGGCCGCCGGGGCCGCTGGCGCGGGCTATCGAAATCTCTATTTCCGAGGGGTCTATTTGAATGTCGACTTCCTCCGCCTCCGGAAGCACGGCGACGGTCGCGGCGGAAGTGTGGATTCTGCCGGAGGCCTCCGTCACGGGAACGCGCTGAACTCTGTGCGTTCCGGATTCGTATTTCATCGATCTGTACACGTCGTCGCCCGACAGCAGAAAGCATATCTCCTTGAAGCCGCCCGCAGGCGATTCGCTTGAGCTGAGATTCTCCACCTTCCACCCGCGCGAGTCGGCGTAGCGGCAATACATTCTGTACAAGTCCGCGGCGAACAGCGAAGCTTCGTCTCCGCCCGTGCCTGCGCGTATTTCGACCACCGTGTTTCTGGAGTCCGCAGGATCCGGGGGAATCATGAGCTTGAGTATCTCCGCCTTTTGCGGCTCGATTGAGGCCTCCAATGCGCGCAGGTCCTCCTTTGCGAGCTCCGCGAAGTCCGGGTCGGCGTTTTCCTCGATTATGGACTTGTTTTGCTCTATTTGCGAAAATGTCTTTGCGAGGCTCTGATAGAGCTCCTTCAGGCGTTCAAGCTGCTGGTGTTCGCGCGATACCGCGCTTGCGGCGCGCTGGTCGTTGTAAAAGTTCGGCTCGGCCATCTTCTTTGAGAGGGCGTCGAGCTTTGCCAAAAAGGGTTCTAACGGAGGCAGTCCTTCCATGCGCAAAACATCTGAAAAAACTTTGTTCAATGCAATCCAAAAGCTGGAGGGCGGGGAGTTTTTTCTTGTAAAAAGGGGGTGCGCGGCAAGGATTGCCTTCCATGAAAGATGTGGACGCAAGGGCTATGTTTGAAACCGCCTCCCGCGTGGCGAAGCTCGCCGGCGAGCGGCTCTGCGGCATACGCGAGCGCAGGGTGAACTCCGACTTGGGCAACGACGTGAAGCTTCAGGAGGACGTGGAGAGCGAACTTTTTATCCGCGATCTCCTCGCTCCCACCGGCATTCCCGTAATAGGCGAGGAGCGCGGAGGCGACGTCGATTTGGTCTTCAACGGCGGGCTCTATTGGATTGTCGATCCCATAGACGGCACGTACAATTTTCTTCGCGGGATACCGGGCGTCTGCGTGAGCGTCGCCCTCATGCGCGGCCTTGAGCCTGTTGTGGGCGCGATTTACGACTTTACGCGCGGGGAGCTCTTTTCGGGAGCCGGGGGAATCGGGCTGTTCGTCAACGGAGTCCGCACCGAGCCCGCCTGGGCGCGCGACATTTCCCAAGCCGTGCTGATGACGGGCTTTCCGAGCGCGACGGACTATTCCGACGCCGCGCTTGCGCGCTTTGTCCTTTCCGCCCAAAAGTTCAAGAAGGTGAGAATGTGCGGAAGCGCGTGCGCGGCCATTGCGTGGGTAGCCGCGGGCAGGGCGGACGCCTATTCGGAGAGCCGCCTGTATTTGTGGGACGTCGCGGCCGGCCTCTCCCTGATTGAGGGCGCGGGCGGAGCGTTTGAGCTTACGCCGCTGGGCATAGAGGGCAAGCCCCTGTGCGTGTCGATACAGGCCGCGGCCAAGAGGGAGTATTTTGTTTAGAATTTTTTTTATATAATTTGCCGCCTTTACCCGCGCTTGCGGCGCGCGGAGGGGGCGGGGTAGGAAGGCTTTTTCATGAAGAGCAATAGGTACGTTTCGCAGTTGGTCAGGAGAATCGCGTGGGGCGATTTGGACGAGGGATACTTAAGACGCATAATAGAGCTGGCGCGCGAAGAGGACGTCTGCGGCTTGGGCCTGGCGGCCAGGCCGGAGAAGGGGGCGGACATCACTACGATGACTCTTGCGCCGGGCACGCGCGCTTCGGCGAGCCTTGTTGCGCGCAGGGAAATGGTCGTCTGCGGAATGAAGTTAGTGCCGCTCGTGCTCGACGTCTATTCGTCGCGCGCCTCCGACGAGCCTTGCCGCTTTGAGGCGGCGGTTTCCGACGGCGAGCGCGTCGGTCGCGGCGCGGTTCTCGGAAGAATCGAGGGGGGCGGCAGGGTGATGCTGCAGGCCGAGCGCGTAATGCTGAATTTTATCCAGCGTTTGTCCGGCGTGGCGACGGATACCGCGAAGTATGTCGCCGCTCTGGGCGGCTCCAAGACCATGCTTTTGGACACGCGCAAGACCACTCCGTGCTTCCGCGCGCTTGAGAAGTACGCGTTTGCGTGCGGCGGCGGATACAACCACCGCATGGGGCTTTTCGACAGGGTGATGCTAAAGGACAACCACTTGGCCTGCTCGGGCGCTTCGAGCGGCTCGGCTTTGACCGGCGCGGTCGTTGCGGCGCGCGAGGCAAATCCGGGCATACCGGTTGAGGTTGAGGTCGACAGCCTCGCGCAAATACCCCCCGCTCTCGAGGCCGAGCCCGACGTGATAATGCTCGACAACTTCTCCCTGTCCGACCTTGAGCGGGCTTTGAAAATTATCGGCGACGCCGCGTGGACGGAAGCCTCCGGCGGCGTGAATTTAGACACGCTTGCCGACATAGGCAGAATTGGCCCCGACTTCGTTTCGAGCGGCGCGCCCATTCATTCGAGCTCGTGGATCGACATAGGGCTGGACGATTAGCCCCGCGGACGAACGGCGCAGTCGGTTTGGCCGCCTGCGCGCCTTGCGCGGGATAATTTGCAGCGCGCCTTTTTTGCGGCGCCGCGCGCGTCGGGCCGGGTTGGGCAGGCGCGCCGAAGGGAAATCCGTTCGCGGGTGGAAGGCTTGAAGCTCCGCGCCGTTTTTTTGCTTTCGCACCAAACGGTGCAATGCGGCTTGCGCGCTTTATTATGAATGCGCTTTGCATGGCGCGAAAGTTTGTTCGCCGGCATCGCAGAGAGGTTGCGGAGAGGTTGCGCGGAAAGTCTGCCGGGTTTTTCTCCGGTCTCAAATCTTCGGTATATTTTTTGCGCGTTTGCAAATATTTCTCTCGCTGCCCGCGCGTATTGCGCGGCGCCGAATGCGGGAAAATTGAATGCGCGGAAATTGCGGCCGCGTCCGGAGGCTGTTTCGATTTTTTGCGCGCCCTGTCTTTTCTCGCCGCGATTTTTTGCCCGGCGCGTTTCGCCGGGAATTTTTTGTCGCGCCCGAATCTTGCCTAATGCGTTTTTTATGCGAACGCGTGAAGAAAATCGCAGCGGGACATTTTTAATCGGCTGCGGCGATTCGAGGCTTGCGGGCAGTCGGCTTGCGGCTTATCCCGCGCCGGCTTGCGCCTTGCAAGATGTGCGGCTTTCTATTTGACGGCTATGCGGCTTGCACGCTGTGGGACTGCGCCTTGCCAGAGGCGCGGCTTATGCGTTGCGGGGGTGCGCCTTGCAAATATTTGCGCCTTGCCGGACCGCGGTTTGCCGGACAATCGGCGTGCGCCTTACTTCGACATCTCAAGCATTCTCTCGATCGGCCGGAGAGCTTTTTGCATGGTTTCGGCGTCGAGTTCTATCTGCGGGGAGAGCTTGTCGAGGCAGTCCAAAAGTTTTTCCGGAGTGTTCAGGAGCATGTTGACGCAGTGCTGGCACGGTTTGCCGGCGGCGGGCGCGGCGATGAAAGTCTTTTCGGGAATTTCGCGCCGAAGGCGGTGCACCATCTCGACGACCGTCGCGACGATGAATGTGTCGGCGGGATTCTCGCGGCAGAAGGCTATCATTTTTTCCGTGCTGCACACGCAGTCGGAAACATCGCGCACGGGCTTTGGGCATTCCGGGTGGCTGATTAGCGGCGCGCCGGGATTGGCCTGCTTGAACTTTAAAAGCTCCGCGGCGTCGTATTGTATGTGAGACTGGCAGTAGCCGTCCCACAGAATCATCTTGCGCCCGAGCTTTTCCTCTATCCAAGAGCCCAAGTGGCGGTCGGGGCAAAAGATTATCTGGCGGTCGTCCGGAATTTGGCTCACGATGTCGAGGGCGTTGCCGCTTGTGCAGATTATGTCGCTGAGCGTCTTTACGGCGGCGGAGCAGTTTATGTATGAAATTACCAGAGCGTCGGGGTGTTGCCGCTTCAATAGCCCGAGCTCCGCGGGGTCGCACAGCTCCTCCAGCGAACAGCCCGCGCGGGCGTCGGGGAGGACGACCGTCTTTTGCGGATTGAGAATCTTTGCGGTTTCGGCCATGAAATCCACTCCGGCGAAGGCGATGACGTCCGCGTCTGTATCCCTCGCCGCGCGGGAAAGCCCCAGCGAGTCCCCTACGAAATCCGCAACTTCCTGAATCTCGCGGCAGACGTAGTTGTGCGCCAGGATTACGGCGTTGCGCTTCCGTTTTAATTCGAGAATTTTTTTCTGCGTCTGGCTAAGCGCGCGCCGCGGTTCGTCTTTCAGTGGCGGAAATATTTGCATGGTTCGATTCGTATTTTGAAAAATTTTCTTTTTTTAGAAAAATTTTGTCAAGCAAAGGCGGCCGCCAGGTTTGCGCGCATTCGCCGCGCCGCAGCACCGCCGCGCCGCCGCGGTTTGGGGCGGACATTCCTTGCGCCGGCCGCCCTTTTTGCGGGCGTTTTTGACGGCTTTGCGGGCGCCGGATTTTGCGGCGCTATTTTGTAGCGTGCGTTCTATGGGGCGCGCTTCTGGCGGGTTTCGTCGGCCGGCAGCCGCGAGAGTTCTTTCGCGCTACTTGCGCCTGCCTCAAAGTGCCCGGTCGCGCCTTTTTGCGCGGAGGAT
>CALXMX010000062.1 GCA_944389575.1 uncultured Opitutales bacterium | reverse complement strand
GCTGAAAAGCGCCGCTTAGGGACGCGCGCGGCAAATCGGCCTCAGAGGGGAAAAAATCCTCCGCCCTGTAAAGCGGCGCGGACACTTCCCGCGCGCGCGCCTCGACAACCCGCATGGCGGCCTCCGGAAGAAAGCCGCACACTGCCGGAACTCCCGGTTTCAAAATTCCGGCCTTCTCGCCGGCGACGGACTCCAAGGAGTTCCCCAAAAGCTCCGTGTGGTCAAGGCCTATAGAGGTTATGGCGCAGACGTCGGGGCGCAATATGTTCGTCGAATCCAGCCTTCCGCCGAGGCCGACTTCAAACACGCCGACATCGACGGATTTTTCGGCGAAATAATCGAAGGCCAAAGCCGTCATAAACTCGAAAAACGAAGGATACGAGCGCATGTCGGAGGAATCGAAAACGCCGTCGGCCAACTCGCGCAAGCGGAGGACGCGCATGGCGAGTTCTTCCTTTTCAATCGGCCGCCTGTCAATTTGCACGCGCTCGCCCAAATACACGAGATGCGGGGAGGTGAACATTCCCGTCCGCAAACCCGCCCCGCGGAATATGGCCTCGCACATGGCGCACACGGACCCCTTGCCGTTCGTCCCCGCCACATGGACCGACGGATATTTCAAATGCGGATTTCCGAGAGCGCGCGCAAATTTCTCTATTCTCCCAAGCGAGTACTTGGAGCCTGCATTGCGCAGCGCATAGAGAAAGTTCTCAATCTCTCCGAAGGCCTCCGCGCCTCTGTATTGCTTTCCGGACATTTTTAAAATTTGCAATTAAAGCGCCAGCACGCGCCGCGCTCAAGCAAATTGAGAATCCGGCGCAGCAAAAACGCCCCGCTTCCCCTCCCGCCGAAAGCGCGCCGTTTGAAGGGGAAAAATTCCCCGCGCATCTCCGCAAGACCGATGCGCCGACATGCGCAAAAGATATAAAAGAAAAAATTTCCAAAGCAAAGAAAACGCACGCGCTTTTCACGCCGATACAACATCTTCGGCCTGCGGCGGAATCATCAAAACATTTGTACCGCAAACCGCCGGCCAAACGGGTTCCACATAATTCTTGCAACGCAAAAAAATGCGGCTAACCATAAGGGAATATTATGGGGCATTTGGAAAAAAATTTCGCCTTCCCTATTGCGAGAGGAAACTCCCGCTTCGAAGGAATGAAAAACGCAATACTTTCAATGGCGATCTCCGCCCTCGCATGCGCATGCGCGTTCGGGGCGAGCGTGCAACCGCTCCCCGAAGCGCGGGCGCAGTCGGAGAATCCGGACGCCTACAAAAATTTAAGTTCAGGCGCGCGGATAAAAAACGTACTGCTGAACAACTCGGTCTTTTGGAGCAGGCTCGGATGGCCCTACAACCCGCCGCTCGCGGACGAAAGCGGCAAAACGCGCATGATGCTTTTCGACGACTCCCCCGAGCGAAACTTTCTCCGCGACTTCATGGACGCCGGCGTAAAAATCCACTCCACAATCCTGTTTTCGGGCTGGATAGCGCCGGGCAAATACGACTACTCCGCAACGGACAAGGCGCTCGCCGACCTGTTCGCGGCGGCGGGCGAAAGCGCGCTCTACATTCCGCGGATAAAGCTCGACGTGCCGCCCGCATGGTGCGCCGAAAACCCCGAGGACACGACGGTCTACTATCCGGGCGGGCTTTCAAAGGGGGAAATCGCCGAGCTCGCCTGCACTCCCGCCCACGACTGGTTCGGCATAGAGCGCGAAAACGGGTATTCGACCGACACAAAAATGCGCGGAAACAAAGACCCGCGCCCGAATGTCAGGGGGCTGATAGGGTTGCAAAGCTTTTCTTCCGAAAAGTGGCTGCGCGACGCCGGAGAGGCGCTGCGCCGCTTAATACGCCGCATTGAAAGCGGCAAATACGCAAAAAACGTCATCGCATACCACATCGCCTACGGGCAGTGGGGAGAGACTTCCTTCTGGCGCGGCTGGGAAAAAAACGACTACCGCTTCGGAGACTACGGCATAAATAACCTCCGCGCGTTCTACGACTGGGGGATTAAAAAGTACGGCTCGCAAGAGGCGCTCGCAAAGGCGTGGAAGCAGCCGGACATATCGCGCGGCAATGTGAAGCTGCCAACGCCCATGAGGCGCGAGCTTCACTGGAAGTCCCACGCCGACTTCTTCCGCGCCTCCGACGAAGATAAAATATGCATTGACTACGAAAAGTTCTGCGGCGAAGCCAACGTGCGCGCGATAGACTACTTTTCTAAAATCGTAAAGGAGGAGTCCGGCAAGGCCGCCGGCGCGTTCTACGGATATTACCTCTTCGTCCCGCGCGCGGCGTACAACGGACACGTCGAATTCGACGCCCTGCTGAAAAGCCCCAACGTCGATTTCCTCGCCTCGCCCAAGGGGTACAGAAACGTCGCGCCCGGGGAATCGGGAATGGAGCAGACCCCGCCGATGTCCATAAACCTCGACAAGATTTTTATCGACGAGCTCGACGTGCGCACGCACCTATCGCTCTGGCCCGACGCCAAGGATATGGCGGGTACGCGCACAATGCTGTGGCGCGAGTTCGCAAAATGTATGCAGTCGCGCTCCGGCTTTTGGTGGATGGACCTGCACGGCGGCTGGTTCGACTCTCCCGAAATAATGCGCGAAATTGAAAAAATCGAGGCGGCCGCAAGGCAAATCCGCGCAAAATCCCCCGAGCGCACGGCGGAAGTTCTGATAGTCTCCGACAACGAGAGCTTCCTATACTCAAAGCCGAGCTGGCAGCTGCACCGCGACCTCGTTGTGGACACGATTTCGCGCATACGCATGGCGGGGGTCCCCGCAGACCACTACCGCCTCGCGGACCTCGAGAGAATAGACCTCTCCGGCTACAAGGCGATAGTCTTTATAAACTGCGTCCGGATAACGGACGAAAGGTGGGCGAAGATTTCCCCGCGCCTGAGGCCGGACGCAGCCCTCGTATGGCATCATGCGCCCGCCGTGTGGGGCGAAAAATACGACCCCGCGCGGAGCGAAAAAATCACGGGCTTCAAACTCGCCGAGCGCAAGACGTCCAAAATCGAGACTGTGGAATTTGCGGACGGCTCCGGCAAAAAGCTCTCCAAGGACTTCTCCGCCCCGTTCTCGCACAATCCGCTCGAAAAGCCGTACCCGACATTTGCCGCAAACGCTTCCGGCGGCGCGGAAGTTTTGGCGAAATATTCCGACGGCTCCGCCGCATTCGCGAAAATTTCGGCCGGCGGGCGGGACAGCTACTTCGTGTCGCTGCCCGTCCTCGACAGCGGTTCATACCGCAAAATTTTCGACGCGGCGGGAATAGCCTCTCCCGCGCCCGCGGGGTGCGCCGTTTACGCGGACAGCCGCCTATGCGGGATATTCCCAAAAAACGCCGTAAAATTCAAACTCTCCCTCAGCGGCGAATTTTGCGACGCGATAACGCAAAAAACGCTGAAGAACGGAGACGAGATTTCCATTCCCGCAAAGGGGGCGCTCGTGCTGGTTCCCAAGGACCGCCCCGCCGCCGACAAATAAAAAACTCCGCGCGCTTTAGCAAAAAGTCGAAAGACAGCCCGACAAGCAAAGCGCAACTCGCCGCTTGTTTTTCCACGGCGCCGACAAGCGGGAAATTTTGTACGATTTTGCAAAAAAAATTCCGCGCATCGACCCGCCGGCAATAGCGATTGCCGCCCCCGGTAATCGCCGCACGCCGCGCTAAAACTCCCCCCAGCATCGATCCGCCGCGCGACGCGCAGGGCAAGCGCGTCGATCTCAAAAGTCCCCGCACCATCAAAAAAAAACCAAAGAAAACC
>CALXMX010000061.1 GCA_944389575.1 uncultured Opitutales bacterium | reverse complement strand
CCACAGAGCTTCTGATTAAGGATCTTGCCATAATAATCGTCGCATCGACGGTTTCGATGAGAATTTTCTCGATGCTGAAACTCCCGCAGTTGTTGGGGTTCATCATCGTCGGGATTTTGCTGTCTCCGGTGACGGGGCTGATAAGCTCCTCCGAAAACATTGCGGCGCTCGGCGAGCTCGGCGTGATGTTCATGATGTTTTTCGTCGGAATGGAGTTCAACCTTGAGCGGCTAAAAAAGGTGTTCGTTCCAAGCTTTCTCGGCATAACGTTCCAGATAGTTTCCATGGGGATTTTGGGAATGGCGGCTGCGGGGCTGATGGGGCTGTCGAGGGTCGACGGCATTTTTCTCGGCGGCGTTCTGGCGATGAGCTCGACGATTGTGATAGTTGAAATTTTCGCCCAGCGCAGGGACTTGTCCAAGCTTTACGCGCAGATTGCGATAGGCATATTGATTATCGAGGACATATTTGCGGTCTTTTTGCTGGTCGTGCTTTCGGGGTTGTCGTCCGGCAAGCTTCCGGGGGTGTCGGAGCTGTTCAGCTCGACGCTCGCGATTCTGAGTTTCATGATCACGATTTTCGTGGCGGGCAAGCTTCTGATTCCGCGCCTGCTGCGCAGATTCGCCCTGTCGGGAAACAGGCAGGAGCTGATAATGCTAATCTTCTGCCTCATCATGGGGCTTGGAGAATTGGCGGCCGTGTCGGATTTGTCGCTGTCGCTCGGGGCGTTTATGGCGGGGTCGATAATATCCGGCTCCGACGTTTCGAGGAGGGTAGAACACATTACCGATCCCTTCAGAAACCTGTTTGTGGCCCTGTTTTTTGTCTCGGTGGGGACGCAGATAAATCCGGCTTTGCTGTGGGAGCTGTGGCTGCCGATAGTCTTGATATCGGTGGGGGTGATAGTGTTCCAGTCGCTGGCGTGTTTTTCGGGCGTGGTTCTGGGCGGAATAAGCTGCCGCGACGCGTATTTGGCGGCGATAAACAAGGCGCAAATCGGCGAGTTCAGCTTTGTCATCGCGGGCTTGGGAATATCGAGCGGCGTGATGGATCCGTCCATAATGGCCATCGCCATGGGGGTGTCGTTTTTGACGGTTTTTGTAAATCCGCTCGTATCGTCGCAGTCCGAGGCGGTAATGAAGTTTGCGCATTACATTACTCCGAAGAAGGTTCTCGACGCCTTGGAAATTTACAGGCGCGCCGTGGGATCGGTCTCGCAGTCGGCGGCGGGCAGCGGCAGGTTGAAGGATTTTCTGCCGCACATACTGGCCATATTCGTCTACACGCTGATGTTCAGCGGGGTGATGTTTGCCGCTGCGAGAATCGCCAACTACATAAAGAGCGACACGACCCCATATCCGGATTGGCTGGCGGCCGGAATATGGGTGGGGGCGGCTGCTCTCTCGCTGCCGATGCTCGCCGGCGTCCTGCGGTCGTCGAGCGTTTGCACGCACAAGATGGTCGACGGAATAGAATCGCACTACGGCCTGACGTCGGGGGCGGGCGGTAAGCTTCACGCGTTTTTGCGCGGCGTATTTTCGGCGGTGATAATGCTCGGCTTTGCGGTGGTGTATTTTGCGTTCGTCTTTAATTTTCTCCCAGTGGACGACGCCGTGATAATACTGGGGGTGAGCCTGGCTTTCATGGCCCTGTTTTTTAGAAAGATTCTCTCCAATTTCAGGCATTCGCTCGAGGGCAGATTTTCCTCCGTCATCAGGCGCCATCTTGAAAACGCCGAGTTCGCCAAGCGCGACGCCCTCATGGACAGCGTTCGCGCGAGCCGCACGTGGGCCAAGAGCGTTTCGGAAATCGAGATAGGCGAATTTTCCGACGCCGCCGGAAAGACCGTCGGCGAGCTTGCCGTGCGGAAGCGTACCGGAGCGGAGATCGCCGCAATCAGGCGCGGGGCGTTTTCCATATACGACATAGGCCCGGATACGCGCCTCTTCCCCGAAGACGTGGTAATACTTTGCGCCTCCGACAAGGAGATCGCGGCCGCCGAGGAGATTTTGACGAGGGCGTCTTCAGCTTCTTCGCAGTCGGACGTAATTGAAGGGGTCGGGAAAATACTACTGAAGGTTTTGAGCGTTCCGGGCGGTTCCGCGCTGGTCGGTCAAACTTTGGTCGACTTGCAGCTGCCGAAGAAGTACGGGGTAAAGCTCGTCGGAATACTGTTTGACGGGGAGAGCGTCCCGTCGCGTCCCGAACCGTCGAGGCCGTTTTCTGCGGGCGACAAATTTTTGTGCATGGGAAGTTCGGCGGCCATTGAAAAAATGGCGCGAAAGTTTGGTCTCGCCTCCGAAGGCTGAGCGCGGGGAGAGCGTATTAGGGACGGAAGGCGCGGGCGGCGATTTTTGCGCGGCGGGTTATGCGGGCTAACCGGCGGGGTAGGCGAACTAACCGGAGAGGTAGGCGAGTTAATCTGCGGGTTGCGCGGCGGACTAAACGGCGGGCTTTTCGGTCGGGGAAAGTTTGGCGGGCGAAACGGGCAAATAATGCTTGCGCCTGAAATCTTCCGAAATATCATCAAACAAAATTTTTTGACAATGCGCGGATTGCCGGCCATATCGTTTTTTTTTATGTCGCTTTTCTTGCCGGCAGGAGTCGCCTTGCACGCGGGCGCGGAGTTTAACGCGGCGCTGTACGGATTGCCCAAAGTTGAAAAGTCCGAATCCGGGAGGGGAGCGGGAGACGGTAAAAAAACCGGGGGACAGGATAAGTCCTCGCAGGTAAATCCGGCTCAGCCCGCTGATTCCTCCGCCGGCAAATTGCCGCCCGTCCAGAAGAGACCGAAGTCGGAATTTGCCGGTTCTACCGGGGAAATGGCGGCCGACGCCTCGCCCATGGACGAGTATCCGAACGTGGTCCGGGTTTCGGACTTCGGCGCGGTTCCGGGCGACGGCTTGGACGATTCCGACGCGATACGCAGGGCGATAGCCTCCGCGGAGGGAAAGTCGGGCGTCCGCGTGGTGTTTGAGGTCGGGACGTACGACTTGTTTACTTTTGAGCGCGGCTACGCCGGCGTGTTCGCGGGAAACTTCGACAAGATTATGATAGACGGCTGCGGCGCAATTTTGGTTTTGCATTCGGGCGGAAGCCAGCTCGTGTTTGAGAAGTGCTCCGATGTGGTCGTCAGAAACATCGATTTTGAATGCGCCGAGTACCCGTTTGCCGGCGGAGTTGTGACCGACGTGGGCGACGAATATTTCGACTGTTCCGTCGGCGAGGGGCAGAATATATTGGAGCTCGTCCCAAAGGCCGTGAACCTTTACGACATTCGCAAAAACGAGTTCATTCCGGGGCTGGATATCTATCAGAAAGTCGACAAAAGCGTGGAAAACTTGGGCGGCGGCAAGATGCGCGTCCCGCTGGACAAGGGCGGCGCCAAGCCCAATAAGGGCGACGAAGTCGTGGTGCGCTATCAGGTTTACGGGCCTCCGGCGGTGTCGTTTTCGGAGTGTTGGGGGGTGCGAATGTACAACGTAAACGTTTGGGGGCATTCGGGGACGGGAATTCACGCACAGGCCTCGAGCGGGGTGTCGCTCGACAACGTGAACGTGATTCCGAAAAACGACGCCGTTTTGATGACGACCACCGCCGACGCCGTCCAGTTCAGAAACTGCAGGGGGGATTTGCGGGTTTCCAACTGCCGCTTTGAACGCTGCGGGGGAGACGCCCTCAGCGTGCACCAGATGTATTGGGTGGTGTCGGAGCGCGTCGACGCGCATGTGGTGAAGCTCAAGTACGGAAAGGCTCGCGCGGGTTTCGATTTGAAGGCCGCCCCGCGCAAGGGCGACATGCTCGATTTCGGCTCCGACGAAAACGGCCTGCGTCCGGGGTTTAGGAGCGAGGTCGTTTCGGTGGAAGTCGACGAGAGGGAAAAATTTCTGCTTGTCGAGCTCTCCCGCGCGCTTCCCGGCCGCGTTGACAAGGGGGCGCCGGTGTCGAACGCGTCGGCCCAGCCGGATTTGGTTGTCGAGCGGACGTCGGCGGTGTCCACGAGGGCGAGGGGATTTGCGGTTTTGGCGCGCTCTGTCAAAATCGAGAACTGCGAGTTTATATCCACGCTGTATCCCGCAATAATCATGGAGTGCGACAACAGGCGGTGGTTCGAGGGCGCGGCGATTGAGAGCGCGTCCGTTTCCGGCTGTCTGTTCGTCGATTGCAACAGGGTTGGGGTCAAGTCCGGAGCGTCGGTTTGCGACGGCGCGAAGTTTTCGGAATCTACTCCTTCGGAAGGCTGGGTTCACAATTCGATACGCGTTCAGAATTGCAGGTTCAAGTCTTGCTCGGAGTCTCCGGTGCTGCTGGATTTTACCCTCAACCCCACCACGAAATCGAACGCGCTCGTCAATTGAGGCGGGCTGGGAGTTTTCGACAGGGCTTGCATGCGGGTGTCGGGGCGGGGACGGTTTTTAGGCGCAACAAACAGAAAGGTAAAAGTAGTATATGAAAGCTTATGTTAAAAAGATGTCGCTTGCGGCGGCGCTGCTATCGCTCGCCTCTTGGGGGTTCGCGGCGCAGATATTCGTTTCGGCCTCCGGTTCGGACGAGTCCGGCGACGGCTCCAAGCGGGCTCCGTACGCCTCGCTCAAAAGGGCGTTAGCCAGAGCCGCGCAGTTCAAATCCCAAAATGGGCAAGGGCTGCGTGAGCGCGTGGAAATCGTATTTTCGGGCGGGAACTACTTTTTTAGGAGCGACGCGGACTGCGTGTCGGTCGATTCTTCGCTTGCCGGCTCAAAGGACGCCCCGTTAGTTTTAAAGGGCGACGGCGGAAGCGTGAATTTTATCGGCGGCGTGCGCGTTCCGGCGGACGACTTGAAAGTTGTGCGCGACAAGGCGGTTTTGTCGCGCCTGCCGGGAAAAGTTTCCGGAAAGCTGTTTTATCTGGATTTGAAAAAGTACGGAATAAAGGATTGCGGCAAGCTGGGCACGAGCGGATTCGGAATCGCGCAGCCGTATCCTCCGGTCGAGCCTTTCTATACCGACATGGAGCTTTTCTGCGCGCGCTATCCAAATTCGGGAGCGATGAATTGGAAGCGCACTGTGGATTCCGGAACGAAGGCTTTTTACCCCGCCGAAAGCAAGGGCCCGCAGCGCGGCGGGACGATCGAATATTCCGATCCGCGCCACGACCGGTGGGTTAACGCCGAAGATTTGCGCCTGAGCGGAATATTCAACTACGGCTGGGCCTACAATACGGTGCGCGTCAAAAAACTGGACGCGGAAAAAAAGCAGATCGAGTTGGAGACCGTCCTTCCGTACGGAATAAAGGAGAAGGATTTTCTGGAGCTAAACGCCTATTTCGCGTTCAATCTGCTGGAGGAAATAGACACCGGCGGAGAGTATTATTTCGACCGCAAGAACTGCGTGTTTTACGTCATGCTCGACAAATGGCCGAAGAAGGGGGCTCACATTGATTTTTCCGTTATAAGTTCCCCGTTTGTGAGGGCGGAGAAGGCCGCGCATTTGCAGATAGTAGGCATCAACTTTGAGTGCGCAAGGGGGAGCGCGATCATTGCAAAGGACAGTTCGCATTTGCTGCTAGACCGGTGCAATTTTAAAAACCTCGGCTCGCGCGCGGTGGAAATAAACCGTTCCGCCACGCCGTTTGTGTCTAATAAAAATCCGCCGGTGCTCTCGCACGACAACTCGATAGTCAACTGCTCCGCGGTCAACACCGGAATGGGCGGTTTCTACATGACCGTGGGCGAGCGCGTCAACCTAATCGACGGAAACGGGCTTATCGAAAACTGTCTGGTGAGCGACAACGCAAGAATCGGCCGCAGCTATTGCCCGGGAATATACATCGCCGGCGTCGGGGTGAAGGTGCGCCACTGCCGCATAACGAACCAGACGCACGAAGGCATAGCGCTCTCCGGCAACGACCACGTCATTGAGTGCTGCTATTTCGACAAGTGCAGCACGGAATTCGACGACATGGGCGCCATTTATACCGGGCGCAACCAGAGCCATTGCGGAAACGTGATACGCTACAATTTCTTCTCCCAAATTACGCCCAAGAAGCCGGAGGCCATGATGTGCGGCGTGTATATCGACGACGGTTCCGGACGCTTTCTGATAGAAAAGAACATATTTTGCCGCGTGGGGAATCCGGGCAAGAACAACATCTTTGCGGCTGTGTTTTTTCACGGCGGCGACGGAAACATGGTCAAGCAGAACATATTTGTTGACTGCCTTGCGGCGGTGGCGTGCACCACGTGGTCGAACAACGTGTGGGACAAGCGCCTGAAGGACAACGAATACAAGCTTTACAAAGAGGTTGACATAAACAGCGAGGCGTATTTAAAAAAATACCCCAATCTGAAGGGCGTGGTCAGCGCGGAGCGCGACAGGGAAAACTACATAGTGGGCAATCTCTTTTGCGAAACCAATCTCACCCAGCGCGGGAAATTTACTCTCAGAAACAACAACTACATAAGGCCGGACGACGGCGGGCCGCTTCCGAAAGTGGATTATTGGACTCCCGAAGAGTTTAAAAAGATATTCGGAAAAAATCCGCTGGCTAAGGAAATCATGGATAAGATGCCCGGGTTGCTTAATCGCCGTTAATCGAAAGGGTCGCATACATGAAGATTATTAAGAGCATAACTGCGTCCGCCGCGTGCCTTTTTGCGGCGGTTTCACAACTCGGGGCGGTGCAGCTGCACGTTTCGCCCTCCGGTTCCGACACGGAGGGCGACGGCGGCATTCAAAAGCCGTACGCCACTTTGTCCAAGGCGTTTTCGGTGGCCTCCAAAGACACCGGGCCTTCGGAAATAATTTTGGAGGAGGGCGTGTACTTCATGCCGAGAAAGGGCGTGGAGATGAAGGGCTATCCGACGGCGCAGTCGCCCCTGACGATCAGGGGGGTAGGGAAGGTCGTTTTGCACGGTGGCGTGCGCGTTCCCGCCGACGCCCTGGTGGAGGTCAGGCGTGCGGACATGCTTGCCAAGCTCCCCGCCAAGCGCGAGGGTCATTTGTACGCGTTCGACTTGAAGAATTATGGCGTCACCAGGGTCGGAGGAATGCGCGCCTACGGATTCGGTTCAATGGGCGGGGCGGCCCATACGGAGGCCTTTTTTAGCAAAATGCCGCTGACCCTCGCGCAGTATCCCAACGGCTCGGAGAAAATACCGCTGGGAAGGGTATTGGAAAACGGTTTCAATAAGAATGAGGCTTCCGCCTGGGATCCGTCAAAGGAAAAAATCGGCGGCGTGTTCGCCTACACCGATCCGCGTCACGAGCGCTGGACGCAGGCCAAAGACATGTGGCTTTCGGGAATATTCCACCACGGCTGGGCGTACAATACGGTGCGGGTGAAAAAAATCGACAAGGACGCAAAGTCGGTCACTCTGGAGGCGCAGTTGCCGTGGGGCGTGCAGAAAAGCCACCACAAGCTCGTCGTCAACGCCTACCAGGCCATAAACCTTTTTGAGGAGATGGACGCGATCGGCGAATACTACATAGACAGGGAGAATCTCTACTTCTATGTGCTTCTCGACCGCCGGCCGGATTCGTCGGAGTATTTCGACTTTTCGCTCCTCGACGTGCCGTTCATAAAGCTTTCCAACGTGGAGGGCTTGACGCTGAAAAACATCAATTTCACCGCCTCCCGGGCGACTGCCATATCCGGAAACGGCTGCGCCAGGGTGGTTATCGACGGGTGCAATTTCAACAATCTCGGAAGCCGCGCCGTCAATATTTCCGCGGCCGACGTCTCAAAGTATTCCCCGGAGCGCCTGGCGGCGATAAACAACGAATTTAAAAACGGCAAAGTTTACGATACGGGCGCTGGCGGCGTCACTTTCTCCGGAGGCAACGAGGAGCTTTTGCTGCCCTCCCACAATAAGATTTACAATTCCGAATTTTGGAACAACGCGCGGCTGCAAAAGTCGTATTCCGCGCAGGCGCACCTTTTGGGCGTGGGGGGAATTTTGAGCCACTGCTATTTTCACGACCACTCGCACATGTCGGTCGGATACAGCGGGAGCGAGCACCTGTTTGAGTTCAACTACTTTGAGCGCTGCTGCCGGGACTTCGACGATATGGGCGTCATATACACCGGTCGCCTACCGTACAACAGGGGCAATGTGATTCGCGGAAACTTCTTTGCGGAGACCGTGGCCTCGCACAAGTCCTCCATGATGTGCGGCGTGTATATCGACGACGGCTCCGGCGGGACGCTCATCGAGAAAAACATATTCTGCCGCGTTGGGACTCCCGGCAGAGGCGGCGGCTTTTCTGCCGTGTACTTTCACGGCGGGAAGGACAACATCGTAAAGGACAACGTGTTTATAGACTGCGATGTCGCCGCTTCGCAGGTGCAGTGGGAGGACGAGCGCTGGGGAACTTATTGGAAGCAGTATCCTACCCATTTGAAGTATGTGGATTCCGAGGTATATTTGAAAAAATATCCCGAGATGAAAAACATTATGGATCCCTCGCTAAAGCGAATGAACGTGCTGCGTGGCGGAAGGCTGTTCCGCACAAAGCCGCCTCTGCGCGGCAAGTGGGACCTCCACCTTCCGATGGAGGAAATGTCGCCCGACATTCCCTGCGGAAAAGTCGACTATTGGGATATGGAGCAGGTCAGAAAATATTTCGGACGCGATTCGCTCGTAAAGGAAATACTCGGCTGGGGGCCCGGCTTGGTAAAGCAACCCTAAGGATTGCGGGAATGCGCGCGCCCTCTCGGGCGTTTGCGCATTTCCGAATTTAAAAAAACGCGGCAGCCGCGGCTCGAATTTTCCCGACCGCGTTTTTTTTGCGCCGCGTTTTCTTGCGCCTCATTTTCTGCATGGCGTTTTTTGCATAGCGGCGATTGCGCTTCATGCGTGTTGCGGAGTTTAGTTTTGAAAGCGCAAATCGGAATTTGAAAAGAGCCTTTGAGCCGTTGAGCCATTGTGCCGCGTCGTTTTTTTTATGTGAAGGCGAACGCTTGTAAAATCCGCCGCATAAAGAAATCCCGCTTTGGAAGGCTGAAATAGTTTTCCTGCCGCCCGGCGTCCGGCGCGCGGCTTTTATTTTTCCGATTGCGCAATAGAATTTTTTTAAATAACGGCGGTCGTGTGCGAATACTTCGCATGCGCCGAAGCGAAAGTTCCCTGCGGGAGCGCAACGGCGCCCGCGGGTTGGGCACGCCAAGAAAAAGGCCTTCAGATAATCGCGCAAGCCCGCCGCTCGGGCTTGTGGGCGGCAAGGTCTAAAGTGGCGTTGCAAAGTGTTTGCAACGCTTCCGGACGCATTTTGCAAAAACCTTTTTTTAGAAATTTTTCGAGAAATGGGTTTCTTACAAATTTTACTTCATTTTTTTAATCAAATTTTGCGATGAGTTGGGGGCGGAAGGAAAAGTCAAAATAAGGAAAAATTTTTTTGAAATATTTTTATGAAAAACT
The DNA here is from genome assembly GCA_944389575.1 of uncultured Opitutales bacterium. GTDB lineage: Bacteria > Verrucomicrobiota > Verrucomicrobiia > Opitutales > Intestinicryptomonadaceae > Merdousia. The sequence goes on along the minus strand of CALXMX010000061.1, from coordinate 1,970 downwards.
ATACTTTAATTTCTATGAAACGCGCTTTTGCAATTATGGCATTTGCCGCGGCGGTTTTGGAATCCGCAGCGTTTGAAATCTACTCCGACTTTCCCGGAGGAAATATCGACGTTTTGGAAAAGGGCGAGAACGGCGCGAAACTCCGCCAGCAGTGCCGCGATTCTAGCTGGTGGTTCTACTGGAGCTTCGGGGTGAGGGGAGCGGAGGGCAGGACGCTGACGTTCAAATTTGCCGATTTGGGCGACGTCTTAGGCTCGCGCGGGCCCGCCGCGAGCTTCGACGGAGGAAAGACTTGGAGGTGGCTCGGCGCGCAGGGGATAAAGCGCGAGAAAAACTCGTCGTCGTTCGAGTTCGCCTTTCCTCCCGACGCCAAAGATGTCCGCTTCGCCTTCTGCCTGCCGTACATGCCGTCCGACTTTGACGCCTTCGCCAAATCCGCGCCGGAGCTCAAAAAAATCCCGCTCTGCAAGACGCGCAAGGGGCGCGAAAATTTCGCGTACTCGCTCGGCAACCCCGGCGGCAAAATCAAAATTTTTCTGACTTCGCGCCACCACGCCTGCGAGGCTACCGGAACTTTTACCATGCAGGGAATACTCGAAGAGTTTTTGAAGAAGGGCGGCCCCGCCGCAGAGCTCCTGAAAGACGCGGAAATCGTGGCGGTTCCATTCATAGACCTCGACGGAGTTTTGGACGGCGACCAGGGCAAATCCCGCAAGCCGCACGACCACAACCGCGACTATTCGGAATCGCCGATATACCCGTCGGTTGCGGCCTTTCAAAAGCTCTACAACGCGAAGGCGGAAAAAGCGGAAACGGTTGTTGCGCTCGACCTGCACGCGCCGTTCATATTCAGGGGCGCCGGGAGCGATGCCCAGCAAAATCGCATGTTTCTTCTTGAAGGTTCGATAGCCGGCAAGGCGGAGAGCCAGCGCAAACTGAGCAAAATTTTGGAGGCGGAAACTTTGAAATCCGGAGAAGGCGCGATAATCCATCGTCAAAAGTGGGACGTAAAGTACGGGACGCCCTACAATTCGGACGCGCATAAGATGCATTTAAGCTGTTCCGCCTGGGCGAACCGCCATCCGAAAGCGGCCTTCGCATGCGCTGTGGAAATACCGTACACCGACTGCGTCGGCGCGGAGGTCAACTCCGAAAGCATGCGCGAACTCGGCGCCAACATCGCAAAATCGCTTGCGGAATACTTTGCCGCGCCGTAGGGCTTTGAGCAGGGCCCGGCCGGAGCCGCCGCCCCTTGAAGGAGGCGCGCCTACATTCCCCTTTCGGCAACGACGTACGGCGGGCGCCCTTTGGATTCAATGTATATTTTCGAGAGGTAGTGGCCGACAATTCCTATGCACAGCAGCTGGACGCCGCTGAGGAAAAAGATTATGCAGATCATCGAAGTCCAGCCGAATGCGGAGTTGTGGTAAATCAGCTGCCTCACGCTTAAAAACGCGATTGCGAACGTCGAGAGCGCGCACATGGCAAGCCCCAGAATCGAGACGAGCTCGAGCGGAAAAGTTGAAAACGACGTAATTGCCTCAATGGAGTACTTCACGAGCCCCGCGGACGACCACTTTGTAGTTCCGGCCGCGCGCGGCGCAGGCTCAAATTCCAGCCACCGCGTCTTGAATCCCACCCATTCAAAAAGCCCCTTTGAAAAGCGGTTGGACTCGCGCAGCCGCAGGAGTTCGTCGAGCATTCTGCGCTTCATCAGCCTGAAGTCCCGCGCGCCGTCTCGGAATTTTACGGAGGATAGGGCATTTATTATTTTGTAGAATGCCGACGCCATGAAGGAGCGCAGCATAGATTCGTCCCTGCGCGAGCTTTTTTTTGCCGCCACGGAGTCGAAATCTTCGCGGCGCAATATTTCAATCATTTGCGGGAGAAGCTGCGGGGGATCCTGGAGGTCGGCGTCCATGGCGCAAATGAAATTTCCCCTTGCGTTTTCAAACCCCGCCAGCATTGCG
>CALXMX010000060.1 GCA_944389575.1 uncultured Opitutales bacterium | reverse complement strand
GGGAATGGCGATTGCATGTGGTTTACTTTCCGCCGCGTTGTGTTTTGCTGGCGGATTGAGATGGGTTGAGGGGTTTGGCGCGCGTTTTGCGGAGGCGCGTTTTGCGCGCGGGAGGATTTGTGCGTATCGAAAGAACATCTCGCATTTACGCCGCGCCTTGCGGGTTTTGCGTTTGCGGGAATGGCGATTGCATGTGGTTTACTTTCCGCCGCGTTGTGTTTTGCTGGCGGATTGAGAGAGGTTGAGGAGTTTGGCGCGCGTTTTGCGGGCGTAGGGATTTGTTGACGGGGTGATTCGCGCGGCGCCCTTTTGCGCGCGAAAAATCGAATTTGACTTTTGGCGCGTCGGGTCGATTATAGGCCGTAATGTTGAAGTCCAGACGCAGTTTTTTAAAGCTTGCGGCGCTGTCTGCGTGCGCGCTGCCTAAGTATGCGTTCTGTTTCAACGGAGCCGACGACAGAATCAAAGTGGCCATTGTCGGCTGCGGGCGCAGCGGCAGGAGGGCCGCGTGCGCTATGCCGAAGGCGGATTCAAACATATCGATAATCGCGCTCGCCGACGCGTTCGCGGACTGCGCGTTCGGACTGCGCGACGATTTGGCGCGCACAATCGGCGCGTCGAACTTCGGCGGCAATAGGGTGTTCGACGTTCCGGACTCACGCGTGTTTGTGGGGCTTGATTCCTACAAGGCCGCGGTCGATTGCGGGGCCGACGCCGTGGTTTTTGCGACGCCTCCGGTCTTTCGCCCGCGCGAATTTGAGGCGGCGGTCTCCGCCGGCAAGCACGCATTTTTGGAAAAGCCCGTCTGCGTGGATCCTGTCCAGGCGCGCAAAATGTGGGAGCTTGCGCGGCTGGCCAAAGAGGAGAAACTTACGGCCGTGTGCGGATTGCAGAGGCGCTATCACGCCGGATACCGCGAGGCCATGAAGCGTTTGCACGACGGCCAAATCGGGCGGGTGATTTCAGCGCAATGCTTCTGGCTGCTGTCGCATTTCGACGGCATGGAGCTTAAGACGCCGCCGGGCGCCGACCCTGAGCAACTCGAGTATCAGCTGCGCAACTGGGCGCTTTTCACCTGGGCTTGCGGAGACCATATCGTGGAGCAGCAGGTTCACAATCTCGATGTTATGCGCTGGGCTTTCGGGCGCGATCCCCTGCATGTTTTGGGCGTTGGCGGCCGCTCGGTCGATTTGCCCATGCCCGAGTACGGCAACAGATTCTCGCACTTCAGCGTGGATTACGACTATGGGGACGGCGTGCACCTTCAGGCCGTTTGCAGGCAGGAGCCGAACACCGCGCAATTCGTTGCGGAGCGATTTGTAGGCACCGACGGGGTTTTGGAGACAAGCCTGTTCTCGCGCCAGACCATGCGGGGCAAAGTCAACTGGACCTATGACGACGCGCCCGATTGCATCGTCGAGGAATACGGGGAATTTCTGCGCTCCGTGCGCGGGGGGGCGGCTCTCAATACGGTGGCGGAGTCGACCGATTCGGCCATGATGGCGGTGGCCGGCCGCCTGAGCGCGTACAGCGGGCTGAAGTTCAAGTATGAATGGGCCAAGAGGCGTTCCAATGAGAGCCTCTTTCCGAAGGAACTTAAATTCGGGCGCATGCCCGTCGCTGCGTTGCCGGTTCCCGGCAAGTACAAGCTTGTGTAGGCCATGGCGAAAAGCGGAAGGAGTTTGTGGACAAAGAAAATGGCCGGTCAGCCCGTGCCGCCGTCGGGGGCGAAGTGGTCGGCCGGCGACATCGCCCGCAAAATTTCGGAAATGTCGGCGGGCGCCGGCGCGGTTCCCAAAGGGGCGTTTCCGCCGGGCGATTTTTCGGCCTCCGGCGATTCGGAGGACATTAAGCGCCTAAAGCGCAACGCAAGGCTCCGCGAGCGGTACCGCGAGGCTAAGTTCGAGAAAATCGAAGGCTCGATAATCGGCGCGAGGCTGCGCGGCAGGGTGCTGGGCATAGACCCGAGCTTGCGCGGGACGGGGCTGTCGGTAATCGACGCGCGCGCCGACGGTTCGCTGGTTTACGTAGAATCCGCGACCGTGAAAAATCCGCCGCAGATGAGCATGGCGGAGTGCCTGGCGCGCATCTTTTCGCAGACGAGCGCAATGATTGCGCGCAACAATCCGATCTGCGCGGCGATAGAGCAGAGCGTGTACGTTCAGAATTTCAAGACTGCGCTGATACTCGGCTCGTCGAGAGGGGCGGCCATAGCCGCCGCCGCGTGCGCCGGTTTGGAGGTCTTTGAATATCCGCCGCTGCGCATAAAGCAGGCCGTGATAGGCTACGGCCGCGCCAGCAAGGAGCAGATCGCCAAATCGATATTCGGCATGGTCGCAGGAGCTCCGGTTCTTCCGCTCGACGAGGCGGACGCGTCCGCCGCCGCGCTCACCCACATTTTTACGCATAGGATATAGGAGATTTGCATGAAAAAATCCTTGATAGTCATGGCGGCCGGAATGGGAAGCCGCTTCGGGGGACTCAAGCAGGTTGCGCGCTTCGGCGCCTCCAATAAGGCCATTCTGGATTTCGCCGTCGAGGACGCCCGCGCGGCCGGAATTGAAAAGGTCGCGTTTGTCATAAGAAAGGACATCGAGGGGGAGTTCAGGCGTGCCGTGTCCGAAAAGTACGAGAGCTTGATGGACGTGCGCTACGTCTTTCAAGATTTGAGCGGCGCGAAGCTCCCGCAGGGGCGCTCCAAGCCGTGGGGCACGGGGCATGCGGTTCTCGCATGCATTGACGAAATAGGGGAGCCGTTCATTGCGGCGAATGCGGACGACTATTACGGGGCGGGAGTTTACGTCCAGGCGTCGGATTTTCTCGACGGCGCGCGGCCCGCCAGCCATGCGCTTGCGGGGTATCGCCTGAAAAATACGCTGTCTCCCAACGGGGGAGTGTCGCGCGGGGTTTGCTTTGCCGAAGCGGATTTGTCGCTGGCGGGAATGCGCGAGTTTTCCGATATCCGCCGCGATGCCTCCGGCGAAAAAATTTCCTGCGCGCAGGGCAGGGACTTCTCCGGCGACGAGTATGTTTCTCTAAATTTCTGGTCTTTTGCGCCGGATTTCATGCAGGTTCTCGGCGAATATTTCGAGGATTTTCTCAGCAAGAATTCCAAGAGCGAAAAGGCGGAGTTCTACCTGCCGGACGCGGTGGACCGCGCGGTGAAGGAGCGGCGCGCGTCGGTGAAAATACTTCCGACCGACGAACGCTGGCAGGGCGTGACATACCGCGAGGATATGCCGCTTGTAGAGGAGTTTCTCAAAGCCGAGGGACGAATATAAATTCTTTCGCCGCCGCGCCGCGGGCACCCGCCCGTTTTTGAAGACGCTATTTTTGAGGCGCGCGAGATTTGAGGAATGCGCCATTTTTGCGCGCGCCTGCCGCGCGGCGTTTGCGCAAGGCGTTTGCGTGGCGCGTTTTTTTTGCGCAGCTTCTTTTTCGCGCGCTTTGAACGGTTTTTGAGATTTGCGCGTTTCGCGCGTTTTACCCGCCTTGCGCGTTTTTTCCGTCTCGCGGGTGTCGCGCGGCTTGCGGGGTTTATGCGTTTCGCGCAATTTGTGCGTTTCGCATGTTTCGCGCGTTTTGTCTAGTTTGCCGTAAGTTCGTTTTGAAAAGGAATGCGCTTCGCGCGCGTCGGAAAAAGTTCGTTCGATTTTAGGGCGCGGAAGCGGCCGATATATTTCGCGCGTTCCGCCTTGTTCCCCTGAAAAATCTCCGGCGGTTCGGCGCAGGTTTTGCGCTTTCGAAACAGCCGCTTCGCTTAAATTGCGGAGAAATTTTTCCCCGTTTTTTCCCTTCTGCGACTCCTATATGAATATAATTTATATTCGATTCGCATTCATTTTAACAATCCAATAAAAACATTGATTAACAAAATGTTTTTTCGAGAATTGCGACCATGAAGAAGGCGCGCAAGAATTCAAAATATTTCGCCACTCCCGTAAGAAAGACAATCAGCATAAGCCAGACCACGCTCGATATTGCGCAAAGATTTGCAGATGAATATTACAGCGGAAACTTGTCGGCCTTTTTGGCGTCGAGCATAATATACGCCCAGGAGTGTGCGAATTGCCGCATAGAGAATGAGGAGAAACTTCGCACCGTTTCAAAGGCCGGCGGCGAAGCGGAGGGAATGCCGGAGGCGCCTGAAACGGAGGCCGGAGAAAAGTAGGATTTTTTTCGCGGGGACGTTTGTTCGCCGTTTTTTTATGCGCGGTTTTGTTCGGAGGCTTTCCTTATTTTGCGGCGCTTTTTTAGTTTGAAAATCCGGTGCGCCCATTTTCGCCGGAGCGCTTTTGAAACGCTCCTTTGAAGCGTATTTTACCTTGTGTGTTTGGCGCTGCGTGCGGCTGGAATGCGCAGTTCTGCGCCTTTTGCGCGGTTTTGCGGAAGCGAAATTTCTGCTTAATTTCCGAATCCGCATTGTCCGTTTACCGCCGGTTGAAATTTCTCGCGGAGTTTTTTTCGGACGAGTTTGCATACGTGTCTTATTCTGCTGCGCGCGCGATTTCGCCGCGCGTGTGTCCGCCCGGCAGTCCGGGGCGGGAGGCGCTTAAAATTTGTCTGTCCGGCCGATGTGCGAAAGATGATAGGAGCGGCAGCGCATAGAAGGCACAATCCCGCTTTGCGTTTGAACCGTGGGCGGCCGAAGTTTTTTTAGAGGCCGGTTGTCCGGGGATTGGCCGCGGATTGTCCGGGGAGATTGCTTCGCGCTTCGCGGGCTTGCCCGTCATTTCGCCTTCGGGCAAAGAGGCGTTCGCGGCAGAAGCTAAACGGCCGCAGCCGCCGCGGGAGGGGGCAAAAAAAGCGCGCCGAAAATTTCGGCGCGCGGGCTTTCAAATTCTTGCGAAAATCAAATTAAAATTCTATACCGGCCTGGAGCGAGACGACGTGTATGTGCCCGTAATAATGCCCGTCGATAGTGAGGCCGTATTCCGAGCGGTTGATGTCGCTGCCGCTTATGCACATTATGTAGCTGTATGCCACGTCGAACGATAGGCAGCCCCATTTGTATCCCACGCCGCAGGAAAACCACAAGCGGTCGCTGCACGGTATGCGGACGGTGCGCATCTCGGCGTTTTTCACCGGGGACTCGTCATAAGCGACGCCGAAGCGCAAGGTCAAATCCTCCATCCAATCCGGATAGTAGTGTATGCCGAACGCTATTTTCGACGTATCCTTCCAATCCTCTTGGACGGCGGGGAAGGGGGCGACCTCGAGGCTTTCAAACGACGACCACGTCGTGTAAACGTAGTCGAGCATGACGGCGAATTGGTCAAAATCTCCCGGAAGCCTCTGGTATATTCCGAAATTGAACGTGTGCGGCATGTCGACGCTGGTGGATATGGACGCCATCGGATTGCCGTTGAAGCGGAATGTTCCGTTCAAATCCTGCGTCACGGCGCTTCGCCATTGAAAGCCGAACCTGCCCCCCTCCATGTAATTGATGGTGAAACCGACGTTGCCGCCGACGCCCCAGCTGTGCCCGCGCAGGTCTATGTGCCCGCCCAAGTACTGCGTGAGATTGCAGTCTGCGTATTGCGCGCTGATTCCGCCGCCGATCGAGAGCCAGTCCGTCACTTTGTACGAAAAACCCGGGTTGATGTCGCAGGTCATCAGATAGCTGCGCAGGCCCTGCACTCTGCCGTACCAGTTGCTGTCGTATTCCGACTCCAGCCCGTATGGGGCTGTCACGGATATTGTGGCGGAAAATTTGTCGGTAAACTTGTGCACCATGTAGAAATTCGGCACGTAGGAATCCACGGCGCAGTCGAATTCCCCGTTTGAGTTGGACAGACCCAGCGTCGGCATGACAAACGTTATCGCCGCGTTTACGAGGGTCTTTCCCTCCTCCATGTCTATAAAGGCCGCCGCCGACGAATTCCAGAAGGCCGCGGTCGCGTCCGCATTGGCGTTTGTGACGGCGCCCGCATTGGCGGTTCCCAAGTTTGAGGCCCCCTGCTCCTGCACTTGGAAGCCGGCCGCAAATGCGCATGTCCCGCATGAGGCGAAGAGCGCAAGGGCGGATATTTTTTTCAGTAGGTTGTATGCGTTCATCTTTTGTTAAATAAATTTGTTTGCTTTATAACGTGTCCGGCGTTCTTTGCCGCGCCGCCAAAAAGACCTTTAGGGCGTTTGAAACTACGCGGATACGGGAAATTTTTCCCGTCATGGCCGCTCGCAGGAACTGAAAGTTCCAAAAATGCGGAAACGCGAAGTCCCCCGAAATCCTGTGGAGGAAATTACAAAACTGAACGTTCGTTCATGTCAATGCAAAAAGTGAATGAACGTTCATTTAGTGTCGGCCGCATTTTTTTAACCTACCGCTCGGTTTTTTAGTGGGAGGGGCAAAATGCGGAAAAAGCGTAAAGGGGCAGGCCGGGGCAAAGGGGTAGGTTGGGGGTAAAGGCGCACGCGCGGCGTAAAAGGCAAAGGCGCGTGCTGCGCGGGAGGCAAAGATGCTTGTACGGCGCGGTAGGCAAAGGTACAAAGCGCGGCGCGGGGAGGGGGCGGGGAAAGTACTTTTGCAATCGGGGCGCTTAGAGGGGAAAGAAAATATCTGCGGCGGTTTCGCCCTCCCCGCGCGTCAATTTCCGGCGGAGGGAATGGTGGCGCTGCGAAGAAGGGAATGGAGAGAAGCTTCGAAGAAATTTTGAGCGAAGTTGTTTTAACGCAGTTTTCATTTCAGTTTTCATTTTTGAGCGCCTGCTGCGGGCGGATTTAAAGGCGCTTGCGGCGGCGCATGCGCAATGGAGGAGTTATGCGGCTTGCCGTTTTAAGGTTGTGAGTGATGTGGGAATTGGTTTTGCGGGCTTGTGCGATTTTCCCGATGCGCGGTGCGGGCGTGTGAGGCGGTTTCTTATAGTTTCGCGCCAATTTTAGAGTGAGGGTGTTTCGGGGCGTTGCGAAAATTCTGCGCACGGCGCGCGGAGAGGTGGCGGGGGATATGGAGGATTTGCGCGCTGTGCGCTTCGCATCGGCGGCTTCTTTAGGCCGCGGCGTTTGGGGCGGGCTGTGATGCGCGGCGTTTTTTTGCGGCGTGGCGCATATTTTGATGACTCGGCCGGCCGTCGCTTCTGAAGGCGCGCGGCGATTTCGCCGCATATTCCGCAATACCGGAGCAAAAAGAGGTTGAGTTCGGCGGGGCAAATAAACTATAACCGCCGGCGGTGAAAAAAAATACGAGGGAAAAAATACTGGAGGCGACTTTTCTGCTTTTGTTGGAGAAGGGATACGACAACGTGTCCGTGAGCGAAATTCAGCATAGGCTGGGCATTTCGCGCGGGCTGCTCTACCTCTATTTCAAGAACAAGTCGGACCTTCTCTTCGAGGCCTGCCGCACGTATTTCTTCGACCGTTTCCTGACGGATATCGACTTTGAAAAAATCTCCCTGCGCGATTTCATCTCCCACGTCAGGAAGGTGATTTTCGCGCTGACGAAAATAAACGGCAAAGAGATAGATATACTGAAATACAATACCCTGTGTTCGCATTTGCTCATACAGAATCCGGATTTCAAAAGCTTCGCGCTTGAGCAGTTTTCAATGGCCAGAAAGGTCATAAGGCGCGCGATAAAAAACGGGGAGATAAAAAATGTTCCGGAGAGCTTTGTCGGGGCGACGCTATTGGCGATTCTCGGCAGGACTTCGTACATAACGCAAACCCCCGGCAAAAGCTATGTCAGAAGGCGCATTCTGGAGGATATAGAGTCCTTTTACGATATAATAAAGAGGGATTCTTGACGGTTTGGGCCGGCGGAATTTTTGCGGCCGGCCTTCGGAATGCTTTGCCCCCGGTTGCGTGGGAGGGGGGCAAACCCGTTTTTGCGGCTGGCTCGGCGCGGCCGAACGGATTTTTCGCTTAAAAAGTAAAAAGGCGCGGAAGCAAAAAAGCGCGGCCGGTCTTTTCTTGCGGATATGCCGCGCGCGTTTGCGGGGTTTCTTCCGCGGGTGGGTACTACCGGGCGGCATGCGGTAAAGTTTGCCGCGTCCGTAAAAAAGTATCGGTTTTTTTTAAGTAGGGTATTTGAATTGCAATCGCGCATGTGATAAAATATTTTTAATTAAACAACGGCGCGGTTGCCGCGCGCTAAAACGCGGGGGCATTGTTGGGCGCATTTTCAACGTAAAAGGAGCAGATATGCAAAAACTGAAAGTCATGGTTGTAGGCTGCGGAAATATGGGGACTTCCCATGCAAAGGCGTTCCACAGCATCGAAGATTACCAGATATGTGCAATAGTGGATAAGTTCCAGCAGTCGCGCGAGAAACTCAACAATCTGCTCGGCGGCGGCTATCCTCTTTTTGAGGACGTTGACGAGGCGCTCAAGGCGGCAAAGCCCGACGTTGTCGCGATATGCACCTATCCGGAAACCCACGAACCGCTGGCGATAAAGGCCATGGAGGCGGGCTGCCACGTGTTTGTGGAGAAGCCGCTGGCCACGTCTGTCGAAGCGGCCGAACGCGTTGCGGAAACGGCGAAGCGGCTCAACAGGAAAGTCGTGGTCGGCTACATACTGCACTACCACCCGAGCTGGAAAAAATTTGTGGAGCTCTCCAAGACGCTCGGAAAGCCGCTTGTAATGCGCATGAATTTGAACCAGCAGTCGCACGGCTTCATGTGGAACGTCCACAAGAACTTGATGAAGTCTTCCGCACCGATAGTCGATTGCGGCGTGCACTACGTCGACATCATGTGCCAGATGACCGGCGCGAAGCCCGTGAGCGTCAGCGCGATAGGCGCGCGTTTGAGCGACCAGATTGACGAGCGGCAATTCAACTACGGCCAGCTGCAAGTGCGTTTCGACGACGGTTCCGTGGGGTGGTACGAGGCCGGCTGGGGCCCGATGGCCTCCACAAACGCGTTCTTCGTAAAGGACGTCTGGGGGCCGAACGGCTGCGTCAGCATAGAGCCGAAGCCCGAGCACAAGGAGGGCAAGTCCGACAACGTGGACTCGCACACCAAGACCGATCTTCTCAGGGTTCACTATGCGCAGCAGGACGAAAACAACGAATTTGTAAAAAAGGACGAATTTATCAATACCGAGGACGAGCCTACGCACGACGAACTCTGTCGGCGCGAACAGGAATTTCTGCTTGACGCCATAAGAAACGACGTCGACCTCACCGACCATCTAAACTCCGCCATAGAGAGCCTGCGCATAGTTTTGGCTGCGGACGAATCTGCTCACACCGGCAAGACTGTCGAGTTCTAAGGGGAGGGGCTGAAGGCAAAGCTTATCCGCACAGCGCGCGCGTCCGGCTATCGGGCGCCGCGCGTTTTTTTCGACAGTAGTTTTACGGCATAATTTTGCGCCGCAGTTTTTGCAGAAGTTTTTGCCGCGGTTTTCGCCGAAGTTTTCGCGTCCGTCGCGCGGTGCGCAGTCGTGAAGCTTGATTTTATAAAGCTTAATCGGCGTTTGGGAAACGCCTGCGCTCTTCGGAAATTTTTTGCGGGAGTTGGAAACTTTCTGCGGCGGCAAGCTCGGCGGAACCGCTTTGGGGGAGGGCGTATTTGATGTTTCGTTCCATATTTTCGTTCGCGCGCGGGTAAATTCCGCAATATTTCCCGCGAGCCGCGCGGTCGGGCGGCGCGCGGCGAAGTTTATCGCACGCTAAGATCCGTGCCGAATCTCATTTATTTGCGGCGGCGGGGCGCGGGGGAAAAGATATTTTTCAAGCGTAAGCCCTAAGCCCGGGATTCAAATCCGTCGCAATTTATTCAAATATCCAAAAATTTTTTCGCTGTTTTTTTTCGCCGATGCCGCGCTTCCAAATTCGCGTTTAACGCGCAGGCGCTAAAAGCGGATTTTGCCTTTTGCCTTTGATTCCGATTTATAATAATTGACAGCGGCGGGACGCTTTGGATATTTTTAAATTTTTAAAACGTATGCCGCGGCTTGCCGTTTGGCAGAAGGAAATAAGAGAGATGAAGCCCATGTCAAAGAAAGTCATTGCAATTTTGTCCGCCGCGCTGATCGGCGCGGCGTGTTCGTACGGCCAGAATATGCCCGTGGTAAACTCGAATATCCAGGAACTGTTCGACAAGGCCGCGCAGACTCCGGACAAGCGCTTGCGCCTAAAGGACGCAATCTATTTTACCGACAAGCCCATAAAGCTTGACAATAGGCACAGCGGGCTGAAGGTCTCGGCAAATAAGATGGCGCTGATTTCCGGCGGCAAGCGCATTCAGGGGTGGAAAAAGGAGGGGGCTTTGCTGAAGGCGAAGGTGGATTCCCCGTTCCCGATTTTTTCGCTGTTTGTAAACGGCAAGCGCGCGCAGCTGGCGACCGATACCGGGCCGAACGGATATTACAAGGCCGTCGGGCCGAATAAGGTCGCTCTGCCGGGAGAGGACGCGGAGATGTTGATTTACAACTCGATGACGGTGAACAACGAGGATGTCGCAAAGCTTGCGAAAATGAAGCCCGAGGACCTAAAGCGCACCTACATGGACTTCTTTTTGGCATGGTATTCACCGCGTTATAGAATTGAGAGCATAACGCCGAACGACGACGGCAAGACCTCCGTCGTGCGCTTCAAGAACACCATGCAGCCTTCGAAGGAGCGTCACTTGCAGATGAAAAAGGCGAAGAGCCGCGCCGCAAAGTATCCGACCGTGTTCCGCTTTGGCGACAAGGCCAAGTTCCACATTCTCAACGCCGAATACGCGCTCGACCGCCCCGGCGAATTCATGTACAACCCCGACGACAAATGCGTTTACTATTTTCCGCGCCCCGGCGAAACCGCGGCGAACATAGACGCGTGGTATCCGCATGCCGGAAGCATTCTGGAGGCGAAGGGCAATTCCTCCGTCGATCCCATAAAGGGGCTGCAATTCCGCAATATCGCGTTTCAGTACGGGCGCCATATTCCGGATTTCCCGGACAACTCATGGCGCGCCACCACGCAGGCGGGCGCGTTTATTCCGGGGTTTGTATCCTTTAAGAATGTCGACGGGCTGCTGATGGAATATTGCCGGATAAGCAACTGCGACACTTACGCGCTCGAACTCGGCGAGGGCGTGTGGAACAGCGTCGTTCGCAACTGCGAGATTTACGACGCGGGCGTGGGCGGAATAAAAGTCGGCAAGCCGTTCGGCCCGAGGGGCAAAAAGGAGGGCGAAAGCTGCGTAGAGCCGGTAAACGACAACACCGTACCCCACATAACCGGCAGGGTGACGCTGGAAAACAATCTGGTATACAATTACGGGCGTTGGAACAAGGCCGGCTGCGGAATAATAGTGTTTAACAGCGGCAACAACGTCGTGCGCCACAACACGATTTTCGACGGATACTATACCGGCATAAGCGTGGGCTGGTGCTGGGGCTTCCACAAGACGTTTTCGCAAAACAACAAGATATGCGACAACAGAATATTCCACATCGGGCACGGCGTAATGGACGACATGGGCGGCATATACACGCTGGGCAACGCTGAAGGCTCCGTCATTTCCGGCAATGTAATAAGCGACATTCACCGCGTCAAGTACGGCGCGTGGGGCATATACAACGACGAAGGCAGCGCGGGATATATCATAGAAAACAACTACGTTTACGATACCGAGGAGGATTCCTACTTCCAGCACTACGGACACAACAATACCGTGCGCAACAACGTGTTTGTGGACGCCAGAAACCACGCGATAGGCGTCGGCAGGCGCACGAAGGAATATCCGGACGAGCTCGTGTTTGAAAGAAACATTGTCGTTTACGCGTCTCCAACCGTGCTTTTGAGAAACGACGTCCCCTACGAAAGGCGCACTGCGAAGTTCGACAAGAACATGTATTTCAACCGCGCCGGAGAGGTTGTCGTCGGAAAGATTCCGTTCTCAAAGTGGCAGCAGGATTTCGGGCAGGACAAAAATTCAATCGTGGCCGACCCGCAGTTGGACGGATACACCCCGAAGAACGAGGACTACAAAAAAATAGGCTTTGTTCCGTTCTCCGTCGAGACGGCGGGGGTAGAGGGAGTCATGAAGGCCTATTTTGAAAAAATAATAAAGGACTATCCCTTCGTAAAACCCTCGGAATACAAGTGAGGCGGAAAGATCCGCGCATGCGGGTCGGAGTTTTTTCTTCAAGCGCGGCAAGCGGACGCCGAAAGGCGCCCGCTTGCTTTGTCTTATTTCGCGGGGAGGTTTCCCGTTCGGGACGTTCGCGCACCGGCGAGGAGGGGGAGTAGTTCGGCGACGCGAGGGGGCGCCCCGTTTGGCGGCGGTGTGCGCGGCGTTCGCGTTTTTTATGCGAGCGCTGGATTTGCCGCAATATTGACGCCGGAAAGTGTGGGAGATGCGAA
>CALXMX010000059.1 GCA_944389575.1 uncultured Opitutales bacterium | reverse complement strand
CCCAAAGGCCGAAGTTTCCCGCAGGGCGGAAATCCCCGCGCTTGAAAATTCGCATCGGACGGATTTTTCCGCAGGCTTGGGCTTTTCGGATTCTCCGTCGGAGGGCGTTCGGGGCGCGGGAGCGACGGCTGAAGGCCGCATCTTCGGAACGTGCGCGCACAGGATATTGGAGCGGATAGAGTTTGTTCGCGGCTCCGTTTCGGAGGCGGTTTCGCGCGCGTCTTACGGGCTGCGTTTCGGGGCGGAAGTATTGGAGCGGGCGCGCGAATGCGTTGAGCGCGCCCTGTCTGTTCCGGAGGTGCGCGCCCTGTTTTTGGAGTCCGAGGGGCTCGTGTGTTTCAGGGAATTTCCCTACGCGGTGTCGGAGGAAGGCCGCGCGGCGAGCGGCAGAATCGATAGGATAAACGTATTTTACTCGACCGACGGCCGCCCGCGCCGCGCGGAGGTCATAGAGTTTAAAACCGACGGGGCCGGCCTGTCTGATTCGGAAATGCTCTCGCTTTATTCCGCGCAGCTTGAGTCCTACAAAAAGGCCGCTTCCCTCATATTTCCGGAAGCGCAAATAGAGTGCGCGCTTGTAAATGTTGCGCGCGCAAAAGTTCTGAGGCCCGGCGGGGAAAGATAGCCATTAGCAGCAGGGCTAATTGCGGATTGTTCCGCCGTCGGAAAATTCGACAAAAATCCGCGCCTGCCTTAATGGATTTCGCGTCCGCGCCGTTCGGCTGTCAGCGGTCGAATACGAGGGCGAACGACCATGGGCGTACGGTTTTACCGCCGGGAAGGGCGTAGTCGGATTCTCCGAAATTCGCGACGACGCTCGCGCCGTTTGAGAATGTGGTTTTCTGCACGAGCTTGTCGTCCGTCAGATATTCAAAGTTCGTCATTTTTTCAAATCCGACAAGCTCCGCAATCGGGGAAACCCTCTTGTAGGATTCGGCGATTTTTTCTTTGAGGAGGTTCCAGCCGGACACGTCGAGGCTGTATATCGGCGGGTAGCCGTAGAGCGCGTCAAAGGCGTCGAACTTGTGCATTATTTCGGGGCATATGCAGCTGCTGACGCCCCAGTACCAGTAGTTGACTGCGCAGTCGTGGTATGCCAGCTCCCACAGGGGGATTCTGTATTTGGGATTCAGCATGAAGGATTCCATCTCGGGGTTTAGCTCGGAGCGCTTCAGGCGGTCGGTCATTCTGCGTCCGGCGTCGGGGATTCGGAAGGGGTAGGGCGAGAGGAGGCCCTCGGCGTATTCGTATTCGGCCACGAAATATTCCTGCCCGCACTCCACGCCGCGCACGAGTCCGAGCCCGCCCAAAAATTTCTGCTGAAGCGCTATGTTTTTAAATGACTCCGTACGCGTGGCGGGGTGCTTCGGGCTATAACATTCCACGGGATTGGACTGCGCCTGCACGTCTATCAGGCGGGCGTCGTAGGGAACGTTTTTCAGGTCTTTAGGTACGTTTATTTTCGTCAGCTCGAACGCGCATATTTCGCAGACGGAATGTTGGTAATACATCTTTGCGTCCTTGCCGTGGACCTGCCATGCGAGAGCCATGTCGCCGTGTTTTCCGATTCTTACGATGTCCGGCCAATACTTGGTGTTGACGCTGCGCTTTACCCTAAATTCAATTACCTTGTCGACGAGGGTCTTTGGGAGAACGTCGCGGTATATGTCGTATTTGCCGACCAGGAAGCCGAGCTTTTGGAGGTAGAGGCAGTCTTGGAGGGTCTCGCCCTCAAAGTTGTTCCAGAGGACGCGGCGCATTCCGAGAGCGACCATTTCGTCGGCGATTTTGCGCGGGTCGCGCTTGGGAGCGTTCGGGTTTTCCGGGCGCGCGTAGAGCTTGTTTGTGGCGTTGTCGTCCCAGAGCCAGACGTTGGCGGCCCCGCGCAGAAGGTTCACGCGGGGAGACGTTTCCGCCTTCTGTTTGAGAGTCTTTACAAATCCGTTTTCCTCGCGCCACTTTCGGTATTGCCCCATCGCGTCAACGAGTCCGTCGCCCACGAAAAATCTCATTTTTCTGTCGTATCCGAACTGCCCCTTTTGCGAGATCCATTCAAAGGCCGTGTGCATGAGGCCCTCCTTGTATTCGTTTACCACGAGGGCGTCGCACGGGGTGGCCGCCGCGCTCACGAGGACGCTGTCGCCGCGCTTTACCGCCGACAGCGCCATTGACCAATTCGCCCCGCCGCAGCACGCCGTCTTTGCGCTGACAGGAATCTTCGGCATATCGACCGGAAAGGCGTAGCCCGTGCCGAGGGGATATATGCCCGTGTCGGATTTTTCCATCTTCCATGCGGGCGGAAAGGCGAGCGGCTTTTCCATTTTCGTTTTTGAATCCGCGCTGATGGCGAGCTCAAAGGCGGAATCCGAACATATTTTCACGCTTGCAACCGCCCGGAATCCCCCGGCGTCCATGCATATTTCAATGGTCTGCCCGCTTTGCGAAACCGACAGTATTTTGTTCGACGGGACAAGCTGCTCAAAAACATTCCCGCCGCGCTTGTCCAATATGCGCAGGCGGCCGTCGGGCAGGGCGCATACGTCGATATGCTTTCCCTCAATGCGCGCCGCAGGCTCTGCGCCTTTGGAGGATTCTCCGGCGAAGGCCGCCGGCGCAAGAAGTGCGGCCGCCGCGGCAATCGCAATCGAGTTTACAAAAATTGCGATGGCGGATTGTTGCTTAGTTTTTTGCATTTTTGAAGCCTCCCCAATATTTGGCTATTTTTTAATCGCCGTTGGAATCCCGCCCGCAGCGGTAATGCGCTCTTTTAAAATTGCGTTATTGAAGGGGTGTGTCAAGCTTTTCGCCGCCTTCGGCTGATGCTCACATTTCCGTTTACCCGCCGGACAAAGCGCATTTTCGCAAGAAAAACCGCAAAAAACTTTCAAATGCGGCGTTTCTGGAGAAATAAGACTTGACTTGATGCGAGGCCTGGGCAACGTTAAAAAAAAATATTTGTGCGACGGAAATAATTGTCGTTTGCGCGCGCAGTGCGTATTTCGCAGGCGGTTATTTCCTTGCCTGACGCGTGGCCCGGCCTGACAAAAAGGTGACCGCGCGGGAAATTCCGCTTTTTTAAGAGGGCGCCCGGATTTTGGCGGCCGATATGTTTGGCGGAAGCGCCGACGCGCTTTTTTGCGGTCTCCATCAAAAAAACTGCAACGGTTGGAAACCGCGAATGTCTCAATCTGCTCGGGCACGATTCGGACTGTGAGCGCGCTTTCTGCGGGGTTTTGTGCCGTCCGTTTCGGCTGCGATCAAATGAATAGAGGCATAAAGAAAAACAACAAAATACTACTGCATATTATGGCAAAGAAAGTTGCTAATGTAAAGAAAGCGGGGGCGGGGGCCTCCGCAAAATCGGCTCCGAAAAAGGCCGGGGCAAAGAAAGTAAAATACACATACCTCTTCGGAAAAAAGACCGACGGAGACGCTAAGATGAGAAATCTCCTCGGCGGCAAGGGCGCCAACCTCGCCGAAATGGCCCGCATAGGGCTTCCGGTTCCCCCGGGATTCACCATCACCACGGAAGTCTGCACCTACTTTTACGAGCACGCCAATAAATATCCGGCCTCCCTTGCGGCCGAAGTGAAGGCCGGCGTAGAGTCCGTCGAAAGGCAGATGGGCAAGAAATTTGGCGACGAGAAGGATCCGCTTCTGTTCTCCGTCCGTTCCGGCGCGCGCGAGTCCATGCCCGGCATGATGGATACCATATTGAATTTGGGCCTCAACGACAAAACCGTTCTCGGCTTGGCCGAAAAAACCTCCAATCCCCGCTTTGCATGGGACTGCTACCGCCGCTTCATTCAGATGTACGGCGACGTGGTAATGTGCGTGCAGGCTCGCAACGAGGCCGAAAGCGATCCCTTCCACAGCGTTATGGAGGGCCTGAAGTCGGAGACTGGCAAGAAATTGGATACCGAACTTTCGGTTGAGGATTTGCAGGAGCTCGTCAAGCGCTACAAGGTTCTGATTAAGGAGCGCGCCGGGAAGAATTTCCCGCAGGACGTCAACGAGCAGCTCTGGGGCGCGATCGGCGCGGTGTTCAATTCCTGGATGAACGAGCGCGCGATAATCTACCGCCAGAAGTACAATATTCCGGCGTCGTGGGGCACCGCGGTCAACGTTCAGACGATGGTCTTCGGCAACAAGGGCCAAACCAGCGCGACGGGAGTAGCCTTCACGCGCGACCCCGCCAACGGCGAAAACGAATTTTACGGCGAATACCTCATTAACGCGCAGGGCGAGGACGTCGTGGCGGGAGTGCGCACTCCCCACAAGATATCCTATTTGGCCAAGGAGATGCCCAAGGCTTACAAGGAGCTTCTCGACATTCGCAAGAAGCTCGAAAGGCACTTTGGCGACATGCAGGACTTCGAGTTCACTATCGAGGAAAACAAGCTCTATATGCTTCAGACCCGCAACGGGAAGCGCACGGGTCTTTCGGCCGTCCGCATCGCGGTGGAGATGAACAAGCAGGGCTTCATGAGCGAAAAGACGGCCCTGCTGAAAATACCGGCCGATTCGATATCGTCGCTCCTGGTTCCCGTGTTTGACAGCGCCGCCGTAAAGCGCGCAAAGGTTTTGGCAAAAGGCCTTCCGGCGGGGCCGGGAGCCGCTTCCGGCGAGGTCGCCTTCACCGCTTCGCAGGCGGAAATGCTGAATGCGCGCGGCAAGAAAGTGATATTGTGCCGCGAGGAAACTTCGCCGGAGGACCTTCGCGGCATGATTGCGGCGGAGGGAATTCTCACCTCCCGCGGCGGCGTCAGCTCGCACGCGGCTCTCGTGGCGCGCCAGATGGGAAAAGTCTGCATATGCGGCGCCTCCGATTTGAACATAGACGCCTCTAAAAACATAATGTCCGTGGGCGACGTCGTCATAAAGGAGGGCGACTATATCTCCATCGACGGAACCACCGGCGAAATATTCCTCGGCGAAATTAAAAACGCGCCAAGCGAGGTTATTCGCGTGCTTTCGGGCAAGATGAAGCCGAATAAGAGCTACACTTACCAGCTCTTCAAAACCGTCATGGCTTGGGCCGACAAGTACCGCAAGCTCGGCGTACGCACGAATGCGGACACCCCGCTTCAGGCCAAGCTCGCCGTCGAGCTGGGCGCCGAGGGCATCGGGCTTTGCCGCACGGAGCACATGTTCTTTGAGGGCGATAGAATCGACGCCGTGCGCGAGATGATTCTGTCGACGGACACTTCCGAGCGCGAGAGGGCCCTTGCGAAGATTCTCCCCTACCAGCGCAAAGACTTTGAGGGAATATTCAAGGTGATGAAGGCGCTGCCCGTCACGATTCGCCTTCTCGATCCGCCGCTGCACGAATTCCTCCCGAAAGACAGCGCGGCGCGCAACGCTCTGGCCGAAAAGATGAATCTCTCCTCCGAGGTTGTCTCCGAGCGCTGCAAGGCTTTGGAAGAGCAGAATCCGATGCTCGGCCACCGCGGTTGCAGGCTTGGAAACAGTTATCCGGAAATCACCCGCATGCAGGCGCGCGCGATTTTCGAGGCCGCGGCGAACGTGATGAAGTCGGCAAAGTGCAAGATCAAGCCCGAAATCATGGTGCCGCTCGTCGGCTTCAAGCGGGAGCTCTCCTATCAAATCTCCGTCATACGCGAGGTTGCCGCCCAGGTGATGAAGGAAAAGAAGGTCAAGATAGACTACATGGTCGGAACCATGATAGAAGTTCCTCGCGGCGCGCTGACCGCCGATCAGATCGCCGAAGAGGCGGAATTCTTCTCGTTCGGCACGAATGACCTGACCCAAACGGCTCTCGGCATGAGCCGCGACGACTCCGGCTCGTTCCTCGGGCGCTATAAGGAGCTTGACATTCTGCCGCAAAATCCGTTCGCGTCGGTCGATGTCGGCGGCGTGGGGCAGCTCGTGGAGATAGGCGTCAGCAAGGGGCGCGGTACGCGCAAGAATCTGAAAATCGGCATTTGCGGCGAACACGGCGGCGATCCCGATTCCATAAAATTCTTCAATTCCGCCGGCTTGAACTACGTCAGTTGCTCGCCGAATCGCGTTCCCGTCGCGCGCTTGGCCGCGGCGCAGGCTGCGATATCGTAAAGCCTCCGTTTTTTCAATGTGCTTTCTGCGCGCCTTATATTGGGCGCGCATTTTTTTTGCAGGCGCGTTTCGCGCAGTATTCCGATATTTGAAAGGCGGCTTTGGAAGCGGGGTATTGCGGGAATATGATGCGAGGGGGTGCGCGGCTAAAAGAATTGCGCGCAGATTATGGGAGTCAGATTATAGGGACTAAATTAGAGTTCGGAAATATTCTTTCTTGCCCGCGTCAATGAAACGGGATTTGGAATGGGCTTTTTTTTTAGGGCGAAAAAAGTCGGCAATTCCGCCGCTTGCATTTCGGAGCGGTGCGCCGCGCAATGAGCCGGCGTTTTGCGCGCGCGGGAGATTTTTTAATACTTAAAAAAATCGGGTCGCCCGCAGTTTGGCTGGCGCAAAAAAATCGACCCGCCTATTGGCGGGCCGGTTCCTTGATTCGCGCGCTATGCGTTATTACTTCTTTATCTCGCGGTGCAGGGTGCGGCGCTTCAGAGCGGGATTGTATTTCATCTTTTCGACTTTTTCCGTCTGTTTGCGCGGATTGCGCGTCGTCATATAACGCGAGGGCGATTTGTTCTCCTTGCGCGCTTCTGTGCATTCTATGATTACTATCTCGCGGGGCATAAATGTTCCTTTAGTTTATTTAGTTAAAAAATTGCATGTAATATTGTCGGGAATGCGTTTGTATTTCAAGCTTTATTTTTTCGAAACTTTTAATCCGTCTACCGGCGCGATTGAGGGCTGTTCGCGCTTGGCAGATGGCGGACCGATTTGAGCCGCAATCCCGCCCGTTATTAGAAAGCGCCCATTCGAACAACCGGCGCGCGGGCGGAATTATTGGGCGGAGCGTTTTTTAACGCGCTCCGGGAAGGGTCTGGGCGAGCACGCAATCCGACATGTCGTAAACGCCGACTTTTGTCGCCGGGCCTGTCATCGTTATAGAGAAGTCCGGGGCTATTTTAATTTTCAGGTCTCCGCCCTCCATATGAACGGTTATGTCAGAATCGCAAAGCCCCAATTTGTGCGCGACGGCGGCCGCCGCGCTGGAGCTGCTTCCGGAGGCAAGAGTGTATCCCGCGCCGCGCTCCCATATCTCGATTTTGATATTGTTGCGGTCCAGAACCTGGAGAAGCTGGACGTTCGTGCGGTTTGGAAAGAGCGAAGTCATATTTTCGATGTCCGGCCCGATTTGCTTTGCAAGCTCCGCGCTAACGCTCTCCATGGGCAATACGCAGTGCGGATTCCCGACCGTCGCGCAGCAGTATTTGTATTTTGCGCCGCGGATTTCAAATTCCTCGTTTATTACCTCGCGCTTCAGCCCGGCCACGGGAATGCGCTCGGAATCGAAACTCACCTTTCCCATTTCAACGGTTATCATATTGCCGCCGTCGGATACCACGCAGGTGACAACGCCGCCGAGCGTATCGACTGTGAAAGGCTTGCCTTCGCGGACCCTTCCGGAGTCGAACAGGTATTTTGAGAATATGCGAAGGCCGTTTCCGCTCTTTTCGGCCTCGCTTGCGTCGGGATTGAGTATGCGCAGCTTAAAGTCGGCCTTGTCGCTCTTTTCGGGGCCGAAAAGAATTCCGTCGGAACCCAGTCCGAAGTTTCTGTGGCAGATTTTTACGACGTCGAGGCCCTCGGGGCATTTTGGGCAGTCGATTGGGTCGAGCACGAGGTAGTCGTTTCCGAGGGCGTGGTATTTGTGGAATTTCATCAGGCTAATCCTTTTTTAAAAAACAGGAAAAGTTTTTTATTCGCCTACCTTTCCCTTTCAAGGATTTTTTCCAAGCCGCGCGGATTTTTCGGCTTTTGTTGCGCTTTGCCGGGGAGGGCGGCTGGGGAAAAGTATTTCCAAATTCGACTACTAAATCTCAATTCGCCGCAGTTGCTCTTGTAAATATTCCGAATTATTCAGCCCTCTATGGCGTTTTCGATTTTATATTTCGCTTGCAAAGCTGCGGAATCGACGTCCGAAACTCGGCGCGGCGGGAATGAGGGGGGGGAGAGTGAAGGCTCTTTTGCGCTTGAACAGATTTGCGATGTATCGAATAATCGCGGCAAAAATAGGCGCCCGAACATAGGGCCCGTCCGCATTTGGGGTGCGAGGTGCGGGCGGAAGAAGTAGAGCCGCATTTCAAGCCGTGCCGCTTTCGAAAGCCGCAAGATAGTAAACTCTAAATTCCATGCCCGACAGATCGAAAACTTTGGCGACTTTGGAGCGGCACCCGCTTGAGCCGTTTTTTCCGGCGGGGGCGAAACTTTTGATGCTGGGAACGTTTCCCCCGGGGCGCGAGCGCTGGTGCATGGATTTTTTCTATCCGAACTTTCAAAACGACATGTGGCGCATATTTGGCGCGGCGTTCTTCGGAGACCCGCAGCATTTTGTGGCGGAGGGAAAAAAGGCGTTCGACAAGGCGCGGATAGAAAATTTTTTGCGGCTAAAAAAGATTGCGCTCTACGATACGGCCGTGTCGGTAAGGCGCCTGCGTGGCAATGCGAGCGACGCCTTCTTGGAAATATGCGAGCCTTTGGATTTGGCGTCGGCTCTTGCGAGGCTGCCGGAATGTTTGTCGATTGCCGCCACCGGGAAAAAGGCGGCGGATACTCTTGCGGAAATTTGCAAGGCGCGCGCGCCGAATATTGGCGAATCGGTCCGCGTAAAATTTGCCGGCAGGGAGTTTGACTTCTACAAAATGCCCTCCTCGTCGCGCGCCTATCCAAAGCCCCTCTCCCAAAAGGCGCAGCTTTATGCCGAGATGTTCAAGCGCGCGGGAATCCTTTGATTTTCTCCGTAAGGCCGCCGATTGCGCGCTGTTTTTTTTTGCGCCTCTAAGTTAGCTGTCGCACGCTTATAGGCGGCGCAGTTTTTACAGCTTATTGCGCGGCGGTGCCGTCGGTTTGCGATGCGAATATTTTTGGGAGGTTTAGGGAATATTTTTGGAAGAAATTTAAAGAGATTCGGCGGGATTTGCAAATGTTGCCTTCAGCTTTCGCGATTGAGGGAAAGCCGCGGTGCGCGGTTTTACCACAGATATGGCCGGCAGGCGCAAAGCGGCGTTCCGCCGTCCTGATTTACTTGCAGTCGCCGTTCTTCGCGCAGCGGTGGTTCGGCCTTGCGGGTTGCCGCCGCATTTTACGCAGGTGGATTATGGCAAGCGGCTTTGTCCAATGCCCGCTGCCAAAAGCCTGGCCGGAAGATTCGGAAGCGCATTTGAATGGGCGCGGCGCGTTTAAAACTCCCGTTTGGGCGAAACAGCTCTTCGTCCGGCTTTCCGAAAAATTTTCCGCCTCTATTTTTCGGGCGAAACCGACGAGCCCGCATCGGTCGAGGGGGCAAGAAAAAGCGCAAGGCGTTTTTTCGATCCGCCCTGCGCTTTGACGTTTAGCGCCTGATCTAAGTTTTTACCGCCGCCCATTTCCGGCGGGACATGCGGCCAAACGTACGGAGGGCGAAATTTGAAATGTTGCGGCGCTTTCGCCCGCCCGCCCGTTTTTTTATTCCTGCGGCCTATTTTTCAAAAGCCAGCAGAGTTTTGATTTTGGGCTCCGCCTTAGTTTTTGTCGCCGTGAAGCGCAGGGCCGAAATCTTTTTCGGCTCAAACTTGTCTATGCGCTTGTGCCCCACGCACGTTCCCTTTGAAAGGGGAATCCACTTGCCGTCTTCGAGCCCCTCAAGGGCGTATTCCAGCACGCGTTCGCCGAATTTTATGTCCTCCTGAATTATGGCGCGGTCGACTTCTTTGGGAGAGTCGAATGTTATTGTGAACGAGTTTTCGCCGCTCTCCGATTTGGACGCTATGGGATTGCCGTACATCTTCCTTATTTCCGCGCCCCACTCTTCGAGCCTCTTCATGTCGGCGTCCGGCACAAGGCCGCGCGAATCAATCACGACCCCTACAAGCATGTTCGTGTTCCTGCCAACGCTGGTCTCGTATTTTTTCATCAGCTGTTCGACGGTGAACATTTTGTCGTCCTCGCCGGCCTTCCAGAACCAGCCGCCTTGGAAGGCCCGATTCCAGCGCAGAGGGAAGTCCGCCTCGCCTGGGCACCAGAATTTTGCGTTTGGATCCCCGTGCAGACCCTTGACAGCGACCGTTCCGTCGGAAT
>CALXMX010000058.1 GCA_944389575.1 uncultured Opitutales bacterium | reverse complement strand
CGTTGGCTTGGGCCTCTGCCAGAGCGGCTTTGGCCGAGGCGACCCTCATCTTGAATTCCCTGTCGTCAATCGTCAGGAGCAACTCGCCCTTCTTGACCTTCATGTGCTCCCTGAATCTTACCTCCTTTATGTTTCCGGACACGCGCACGGATAGCGGAACCACATACTGGTCTATGTAGGCGTCGTTGGTGATCTCATATTTCAAATACCGCAAGAAAAAGTGGGCGCCCCCACGCCAAGCCGAAAAACAGCAATCCCACGCATGCGGAGCTTACAAATATGTTCCGCAGCCTTATCAAGAGCGGAACGGCCTTCTTCAACCGCCCGCCGCTTTCCGTATATTTTGAATCCGCCATCGTCCGCCGCCTTTGCCCGCGAGTAAAAAGGCCTTGATTTTATCGCGGCGCAATTATAAATCAATATATCAAAATAACGAATTTAATATATAAAACAGATTAATGGAACTGCGCCAAATAAGGTACTTCATCGCGCTTGCCGAAAACCTGCATTTCTCAAAGACGGCCGACAAGCTCGGCATAGCCCAATCCGCCCTGAGCGTCCAGCTTAAGAATTTAGAGCGGGAGCTGGGATACCAGCTAATCAAGCGGGAAAACAAGTGGAACACGACGCTTACCGCCGCCGGCGCGGCCTTTCTCGAGGGCGCAAAAAAACTTATGCGCGACGCGGAATCCATGAGGCTGTCCGCGGCGCGCGCCGACAGGGGCGAAATAGGGAAATTCTCGATTTGCGCAGTCCATTCGTTCCTATCGTCCCCGAAGGTGTCGGAACTGCTCAGAGACGTGCTGGCCAAATTTCCGAGCGTCTATTGGGAAATCCACCAGGCCGTCTCGGAAAACGCGCTAAAAATGGTTCAAGACGGGGAAGCGGACATCGGCATAGTCAGAATCTCCAAATTCCCGAACATAGACGCCGTAAAATCCCTTGAACTTTGGAACGACGTAATAGTCGCGGTGATGTCGAAAAAGCACCCGATGGCCTCCGTAAACCCGCTAAGATTGCAGGATCTGCGCGGCGAGACCTTCGTTATGCCGTCCGTCAAAAGCTCCCCGTTTTTCAGGCGGGAAATAGACAACATGTGCATGAAGCTGGGAGGGTTCATTCCCAACGTAAGGGTGGAGGCCGACGACCTTTACACCATGTTGAACCTTTTGGTGAATACCGAAAATATCACCCTGCTTCACGAATCGTTCGCATTTACGCGCTATCCGGAGCTCACTTTCAAAAAGCTCGAACGCTGCCCGATGAAAATGGCGAACACCGTGATATGGCGGGCGGACAACGCCTCTCCGATATTGGGCAACTTTCTCAAGGCGCTCAAATCCACGATTCGGGACAGCCGGCAAGCCTCCGTACCGCGGAGCCGCGTTTGACCGCCCCGCACGCCCTGCCCGCAGCAAGCTGGACGATGCCCTCTGCCCTCGCGCGAAAGAATGATAAGAATGATATTTCTTCGCCGCAATATAAAGCCGTCAAAAGCCGTCAGACGCGCCAAATTCGTTGACGATTTTTTCCACACCCGGATAATCGTTTCAATGAACGCGTATTTAATCCTTTTTTTCGCCATCGTTTTTGAAGTCGTAGCCACGTCTTTGGTAAAGGTCTCAAACGGATTTTCCAATCTGGTTCCGACCGTAATTTTGCTGGTTTTTTACGGAATGTCCTTCTACTTGCTGTCGCTTTCCGTAAAGGAAATTCCCTTGGGAATTGCGTACGCAATTTGGTCCGGCGTGGGAATCGTGATTATCTCCATTGCGGGGGTATTCATTTTCAAGCAGCATCTCGATGCGCCGGCAATCGGCGGAATAACTCTCATCATGCTCGGCTGTTTGATTATAAACCTGTTTTCAAAATCCTCCGCCCATTAAAATAATTCCGGCTCGCGCACAAATTTACATTCGCGATAAAGCTTTGACTTCGAGACTATATTTATTTAATTTTATATTTATGAAAAAGTACCTTTTGTGTACTTTCTTATTATGTTTTCATTTGGGCGCATTTGCGGCATTTGACACTTCCCAATGGCTTTTTGAGGAGGGTTCGGACGGCATTTCGGATCTCATTATCCAGCCCGTTCCCGATAAATATTCGTATATTGGCGCCCTCGATTCTTCCGTCAATGGAATCAGCATTACGGCAACGAACGTTGGAATGATAGCCCTGCAAATGTGCGCGAACTCTCTAAACCCCGAAGAGAAACCGAGCATTAGCTTCCAGACATATTACATCGGTCTCGACGACCCTGAGCCGATAACTGCGGTAAGCGTTTCCGACGGATCCGAATCCGATTTGGGCGCCGATCCGGAGCTAAACGCCATCTCAAAGGCCTTTGAAAAGGATGACACTGTGACGTTTTCCGCCGTTTTCAATTCGGACGAAATATCGTACGTCCTTTTGGTCAATGGCGAACTGGCATATTCCGAAACGCAAAAAATTCAAGGGGGCTTGGATATCTCCGCCCCTGTTATTTCGGTATCCCACGGGGGAGAGATTATAGGCGTCGCGCTCGTCCCCGAACCTTCGACATTCGCGCTTGCGTTTTCCGCAATTATCTTCGCGCTCGTCCCCTGCCTAAGAAGAGGGCGCCGCTGAGCTTGTCCGAACGCCGGCTCGGACGCGTCGAAAAAAATCCCGCAAATTCCGCACCGCCGAAATTTTTTATTTTGGCCGCATATGCCGGGCCAAAATCGAATCGGGATTGAGGCCGCGCGAGCCGCGCTCCGCCAAAGCCGGCCTTGCGGTATTCGCAACACCGCAATCCCGCAGCGCTTGCGGCCCGCAAACCGCGCGCCGTAAGTACTGCGGCGCATTATTTAAATTTAACGCCGAATAACAATTTTCCCTTCCCCCCCCCGCGCAAAACCGGAATCATCGCTTTCCGGCAATCGCGTAGCTGTCGGCGATTCTATCCTTAATTTCCGACATCGAAACGGAGCCGTCCATGCATACCGTTATCCAGTGCCGCTTATTCATATGATAGCCGCGAAAATATTTTTTGCCGTCGATGTGGGAGTCGATAAACTCCTCGTCGGCGCGCAAGTCCAATATGTCGATTTTGCCGTCCGATTCCAGCCCTATCTTCCTCTTTGGAACAACCAATAACGCCCCGTACCATTTTGCATTGTCGCTCCTGCGAAAAACGGCGTTGGCCGGAAATTTCTTCCACAGATATTGGGGCTCGTCGCCATACTTTTTGCGTATGTGCTCAATGACCCTTTTCGACTGCGGACTTTTGAAATAGTCGGGGACAAAACAGTTTTGCGCGATACTCTTCAGCACCCGGCAATACTCGTTTTTTACGCTCGTGACGAATTGGCCCGTCGCATTCGGAACAAGATGCAGCGAGTATTTGTCCCGAAATTCCGCCTCGATAACCTCCGCCTCTATTTTTCCGGAACGGCCTATTTTCACAGTGAGAAGAAATTGTCCGTTCAAGATTTCCTCGACATACTCATAACTTCCGTCGTTTGCGGGCGAAAATCCAAAAGCGGTTAGCCGCTTCTTATCGCATCTTTTATCCTTAAAGATTTCGTCTATTATTTCGTTTCGCATATTAGAGCCCGTTTAAAAAAGCGCGAAAGCCGCAAAGCGCCATTACAATTTGCAGTACGCCCATTAGACGCGGAAACCCGCATAAGCCGCCGGCGTTTGCATGCCGTCAAGCCCCAAATTCGGCGAAAAAAAGCGGCAGAGTGAAAAACGGCGATCATTTCACGGCGCCGAATGCGGCAAAGCACGAATTTTTATGCAATACTTCAACCGTGCTAAATCCCGCGCTCTTCAAAAGTTCCAGCTGATATGTCAACGGGCGCGGGGAGTCCTCCTTCTCTATGTAGGCAAACACCTTGTCTCTGTATTCCGCCCCGCCGAGAGACGCCAAATATTCACCATAGCGCTCCCACATCATTTGCTGTATGCCGTCGTTTTCGTGCGAGACGAGGTCCGTTATCCAGACGCTCCCGCCGGGCTTCAAAAGCGAGAAAATCTTTTTAAAGGCGGACTCCCAATCATCGTCGCCGCGCAAATGGTGCAAGACGGCCGCAGCCAAAATAACATCGTATGAGTTTTCCTCCAATGCGGCATTTCTAAAATCTCCGCAGATTGTTTCAACATTGTCATTGCCCAACGCAGATATGCGCTCTTTTGCGCGCTCCAACATGCGGGGACTCAAGTCAACCAGCGTGCAATGGGGAACGTTTCCGAGTTTGCCGAGCAGTTTTATCGTATTGTTGCCCGCCCCGCAGCCGATGTCCAGAATCCGCTCTATCCTCCGCGCGGAAGCCAGCGCCGCGCCGGTGATGAGCTCCATTGCAAGCGGCGCGTCTATCGTTGCGGACTGGCCGGTCTGCAGGTTTGAAAATCTCTCAACGTCGTTATCGAAGCGCTCCTTGATTTCCTCCACCGTGGATTTCTTGGAAAAATCGCAATTCATACGCGCCGCATTCAACTGCGGCGGCCGCGCATATTCAACAATTTTTTTAAGGCAAAGCCGGCAACCCGCAGCCGCAAAATTTCACGCAGGCAGGCGGCGGGGGAAAGCTCTTTTATACCGAATCCAACCGCCCGTTCCCCGCGTGCGCATTCTCGCCTTTCGGCCAACCCGCGCTTCTTATTAAATCCGCGTTTCTTAAACCCGCGCGTTTTTTAATTTACGCGGCGCGCCGAAAGCCCGCTCTTTTAAATTGGACCTTTTCTGCCCGCCGCTCAAAACCGCATGGACGTGACTAAAAAATTCGGTTCTTTCGCCCGCGCACAACGGCCGCCAGCGCCAGCGCGCATGCCCCCGCCAAAACCGCGCACGAACCGGGCTCCGGCACCACAGTGAGATTGGCCACGCGAAAGCCGAAGTTGTCCGCCTCATTTTCCGGAGCGTTGTAATCGCTGCCGTCGGACGACAAATAACTGTCGCCGTCAACCAGGGAGCCGCCGCGCAGCGTCGCAAAGCTGCCGGCCGACGAATCAACCCATTCGCACACATTCCCGTTTTGGTCGTACGTTCCGTGGGCGGACGCGCTGTTTATGTACGAGCCCACAATGGTAAAGTCTTGGCTGCAATAGGCGTAATTGGCCGCGTTGTCCGCGGCGAAATCGAGGGTCGCCGAAGGCGCGTTATTCGACGAGGTCGCGTATTGGTAATACGACGAATCCGACGCATTGTAATAGGCCGCCTTATACCATTCGTTTTCGTTCGGAATGTAAACGCCCCCTTTGGACATCCATTCGGAATCCCTGGCAAAGCGAACCATGTCACCCGATGTGGATTGGGCGTTCAAATTATTGTACACGCCTTTTTCAGTGTCGCCGGTGGTAAGCCAGTTGTAAAAGCGCGCGGCGTCGTACAGGGACACCAAATTTACGGGCAGATTCTCCCTGCCGGGCGTCACCGAATACGTATAATTGCCGTCCGAGCCGCTGCGGACGATTCCCCCGCGGCTCCATTCCGCCTCATTCGACATGTCCGGATTGTACAAGCCGTGCGGGTCGGTTTTGGCAACGGCGTTTAAGAACGCCGCGTACTGCGCGTTTGTGACTTCGAACTTTCCGATATTGTATTCGTATCCGACGGCGCCGTACCCCGTACTATCCGCGGCGTTTCCCGCGTCCCCTATGGAAACCGTGCTTATTGTGACGGAGTTGTCAAAGCCCACAATGTCCGCAAGCGCCATTTGCGCCGACAAAAGCAATGCGGCGACCGCAATCGTGCTTTTTTCATTTTAAATTAAAATTAGGATTATTTTAAGTTAGGATTTGTACGCTTTATATAAACTGACATATTTATTTTATCACTTTATATATTTGTCAAGAATTAATAAAAGATATATTACATCAAAAGAACACATTGCGGCGCCGACGCGCCTTTCATTGCGCAAACTATGCGCGGCTTTTTGCGCATTGCCGCAGGGAACTAAAAATCGGAGATTATTTCGCGGGCGAACCCGCCCCCCCCCAGCATTTGCAAATGGGGAAAAGTTAACATCGCGAAAGCGCATATGCCGACGCATACCGCGCGAATTGCAACGCGCTTTTAGGCCCGGCTCGCGCGCGGGCGCGCGCTCATTCACTCATTCAAAGCCGCGCGCCGTAAAAGAGAGGAGCCTCCCGCAAAAATGCGGAAGGCTCCTTCTAAACCGGCGAATAACGGTCGGGTTATTTATCCTTTAGCAGGCTCCTGACGCTCGCTATGACGTTGTCCACATAGCGCTTCGGCACATACGGCTTGTTGCCGTCCACCATGGAGCCCTTGGTGTCCACATATATTGAATTGTCGGAAATATTAAAGGAAGCCACCGCCGTTTGGCGCATCTCAATCAACTTGGCCTTAATTGGATTTCCGTCGCTTTCGACAATCCAACCCCTATCCTGCAAAGCCTGGAACGTCTTGTTGCGCAGAGTTTCCTTAGAGGCCTCAAGACCGGAATATTTCAGCGTATATTCGTTTCTTGCGGCCATTGCATAGCTGTCTTCGCTCACATACAGCGCGCAACCCGAAAGGAGGAGCGTGCCGGCCAATAAAACTGCGGATATTTTATTCAACATGTCGATTCCTTTGTTCGATTTATTTAAAATTTTCGGCATTCAACTTCCGTTGTCAACTTATATTTTATCCCTCGGCGCGCGGGGCAAGCATGTTGCGGACATTCCCCAAATCTGTACGGCGGCGCAATCGCCGCAGCGGCTAAAAAAAATCCAACGCTTCACAATAACGCGCTTTAAAAGCATACCCGCCCGATCCGCGCCAAAGCGGGCGGAATGATAAAAGGGCGAAAATTGAAAAAAACGCGGCCACCCGGCGACCAACCTTCCCGCGCCCAACCGCAGATGCGGCAATCTTGTAAATTACAAGCGGTAAATCAAAAAAGCGTCGGCCTATCGACTTATCGGCTGCACGCGCCATGCGCATTGCAAACATTCGGGCGGCGTTGCGAAATTGCAAAAATAGGACGATATTGCGAAAAAACAAACCGCCAACATAAACGCGGGACACCGCGCGCCGACGCGCCAAGATATTATCCGCCGAAGTGCGTCAAATCAAATCCCCCCGGCTTGCGCGCCGACCGAAAAAAACGCCAACTATCCAAAAACAAAAAAGGTGCAGGGATAGGATTTGAACCTATGACCTTCAGGTTATGAGCCTGACGAGCTACCATGCTGCTCCACCCTGCGTCAATTTAAAGTTCCGTATTAGAAACGTTCCCGCGGCCGTGTCAATATTAAATCGGCATTTTTTTATTTTTTTAATTTTGGGAAGCTGGCCGCAAGAGGGGCGCGCGAAGCTTTTTACTTGCGGGAAAGTTCGCAATGTTTTCTAATACTACTTTATTTGCATAATCCGCACAAAGAAGATGGAAAAGAAAATCAGCGAGATTTTGGAGAGGTTTCAAGAGAGGCTTCCGCAGGCAAAGACAAAGGGCGAAATCGCGCAGATAGTCGCCGGCGTCACGGGGCCCAACGGAGAACTGACCGCCCTGATGAAGCTCATACCGACGCTGGACAAGTCCGAACGTCCCGCGGCGGGAAAGCTGATAAACCAGGCAAAAGGCAAAATAGAGCCGATGATCGCCGCGGCTTACGGGCGCGTGGAAAGCGCGGAGATGGCGCGC
This sequence comes from uncultured Opitutales bacterium, assembly GCA_944389575.1. Taxonomy (GTDB): domain Bacteria; phylum Verrucomicrobiota; class Verrucomicrobiia; order Opitutales; family Intestinicryptomonadaceae; genus Merdousia. Next base: position 17,652 of record CALXMX010000058.1, on the reverse strand, counting down.
GCGCTCGGCCCCAAGCCGGACATATCCATGCCGAATTTCGACGCCCCGCGCGGAACGGTTCACCCGCTTACGCTCACGATGCGCAAAATAGCGCAAATACTGTGTAAAGCCGGCTTCACCGTCGCCGAGGCCAGCGACATGGAGACGGAGTGGTTCTGCTTCGACGCTCTCAACACGCCCGCCGACCACCCCGCGCGCGACGCCCAGGACACGCTGTTCATGCCGCGCGGCGCGAAAGTCTCGAATGTCTCCAAACACGCCGACGAACTTTACCTGCTGCGCAGCCACACTTCCAGCGTCCAGATAAGGGCGATGCTGAAGGAGGGCGCGCCAATCAGGATAATCGCCCCCGGCAGGGCGTTCCGCCGCGACACCGTCGACGCCACGCACTCGGCGAACTTCCACCAGGTAGAGGGCCTGTGCGTCGACAGGAACGTGCGGCTTACGGACCTGAAGGCCACGCTCGACCACCTGTTTAAAAGCCTCTTTGGAAAATCCGCAAAGACGCGCCTGCGGCCGAGCTTCTTTCCGTTTACGGAGCCGAGCTTTGAGGTCGACTTCATGAGCGCGGACATGGGTAGGCTCAGCAACCGCTGGATAGAGATAATGGGGTGCGGAATGGTCGATCCAAAGGTGCTTGAAAACGTCGGAATAGATCCCGACGAATATTCCGGGTTCGCATTTGGAGTGGGGGTCGAGCGCGTGGCGATGCTGACGCATTCGATAGACGACATACGCCACTTCTACGCCAACGACGTCCGCTTCCTTAGGCAGTTTTAACCGGGGAAAATCGGCAAAAAAACGGAGATTTTACGATGAAAATCAGTTTGCAATGGTTGAAAAAATACGTCGATTTGGACGGCATTTCGGTAGAGGAGATAGCGCAGGCGCTGCCGATGCTCGGCCTTGAGGTCGAGGAGGTCGAATCGACCGGAATGAAACCGCTAAAGGGCGTGGTTGTCGGGGAGATTTTAAGCCGCCAGGCGCACCCGAACTCCGACCATCTCGGCGTCTGCATGGTGAAGGTGTCGGAGGGCGGAGAGGATCTGCAAATAGTCTGCGGGGCGTCGAACTACAAGCCGGGCGACAGGGTTCCGGTGGCTCTCGAGGGCGCGGAGCTTCCCGACGGCAAGGGCGGAACGTTTAAAATCAAGGCGTCGAAGCTGCGCGGGGTTGACAGCTGCGCGATGATGTGCTCGGCGCGCGAGCTTGGGCTCGGCGACGACCACAGCGGATTGCTCATTCTCGATTCCCGCCCGGAAATAGGCACGCCTATAAACGAGGTGTTTTCGGATTCCGACACCGTATTCAACATAGAAATAACCGCAAACCGCGGCGACTGCCTCAGCCACATAGGGGTTGCGAGGGAACTGGCGGCAAAATTCGGGCGAAAGCTCGCCTTGCCCGAACTGAAATGTTCGCCGACGTACTCGGACGTTCCCGGCGAGGGCGCGCTTAAGTCTGTGGAGCTTCAAACGCCGAACTGCCCGCTGTACACGGCCGTGACCATAAGGGGCGTAAAGATCGGCGAAAGCCCGCAGTGGCTGCGGCGCGACCTCGAGGCGGCGGGAATGCGCCCGATAAACAACGTCGTGGACGTCACCAACTACGTCATGCTGGAATACGGCCAGCCGCTCCACGCCTTTGACGCGCGCGACCTGCGCGGCGGTAAGATAATAGTGCGCTCCGCGGGCGAGGGCGAGAAAATCACCACGCTCGACGGAAAGGAGCACGAACTGACGAAGGAGGCCACCCTCATTTGCGACGCTGAGGGCGGCATCGCCATAGCCGGGGTCATGGGCGGCTTAAATTCCGAAGTCAAGCCCGACACCGCCGACATAGTTTTGGAGTCCGCTTACTTCAAGCCCGGCAACGTGCGCGCCACTTCGCGCAGGCTCGCGATATTTACGGACGCGGCCTACCGCTATGCGCGCGACGTCGATCCGCAGGGGGTATTCGACGCGTCGAGGCGCGCCGCCGACCTGATTGTGGAAACTGCCGGGGGCAGGATAGAGGAGCGCGCATTGGCCGCCGGCAAGCCCCCGAGGGGCGAAAGGTCGATAGACATCACCCTCGACTACATAATCGACAGAATCGGGTTCGCGGTTTCTGAAGGCGACGCGGCCGACTGCTTTAGAAGGCTCGGATTTTCCGTGGAACAAACCGGCGCGGGCGCATGGAGGGTGACGGTGCCGTCGTTTCGCAGCGACGTCGACAGGCCCATCGACCTTGTCGAGGAATTTGTGAGGATATGGGGAACGGAAAAGCTTCCCGAATGCGGGCTTGAAAGCTCCGTCTCAACGCGCGACGACGACCCGCTTTTCACGTTCCAAAACGCCGCCGCCGACTTTCTTGCCGCGCGCGGGCTGAACGAGTGCAAGAACTACACGCTCGTCGACGGCGCGCGCCAGGCAAAGACATGGGAAAACTCCTCCGCGCTGCGGCTGGAAAATCCGCTCACGAGCGACCAGGACTGCCTGCGCGCCTCCCTCTTGGACGGGCTGATAGACTGCGTGCGCCTGAACTTTTCCGCCGGAAACTACTTTCTCGGATTCTTTGAAAACGGCAAAATATTCAAGGCCGACGCCGACGGCACCATCGCCGAACTCGCCTCGTGCGCCTTCGTCCTCGCGCCGGACTGCGGGCAGCGCAAGTGGAAAACGAGAGACGCAATCGACTTCAACTCGACAAAGGCGACGGCTTTCGACGTGCTTTCAATACTCGGCATAAACGCCGAAAACCTCAACTTCAAGCCGCTTTCCGGCGGCTTCTGGGAAGAGGGGTATGCCGCGCAGTTCGGCTCGGAAAACCGCGAGGGATTCCGCGCGCAAATCGGGGCCGTCAGCACGGCGCTGCTGCGGGAACTCGGAATAGAAAAGCCGCTATGGGCGGCGGAAATAACCTTCAAGCCGGAAGTTCCGGCGCGCAAAAAGGGTGTTGCAAAATTCAAGCAGCTCAGCGTATTTCCGCCCGCGGTGCGCGACGTCGCCCTGATTGTGCCGGCGGACAAGCCTGCGGGCGAAGTGGCCGCGGAAGTCTCGAAAATCGCCAAGGCAAAACTCAAGGGCCGCGATTTCGAAGCCGAGCGCGTCGCCCTGTTCGACTGCTACCGCGGCAAGGGAATCCCGGAAGATTCAAAGAGCCTCGCCTTTGAAATATCCATGCGCTCGAAAGACAGAACGCTCCAGACGGAGGAGGTCAACGACGCCTTCGAGCAAATCTGCGCGGAGCTTTCAAAGCGCTTCGCCCTCCGCGGATAGCGCCGCGGGCGCAACCTCTCCAAAGGGCATGCACGACGAAAAGGAAATGACGTTCCTCGAACATCTCGAAGAGATGCGCGGGGTGATTTTGCGCTGCGTGGCCGCATTCACGGTGGCGTTTATCTGCGTGCTCATCGGATTCCACTATTTCAACAACCTGATGATGTATCCGCTCAACTCCGCAAAGCGCATCATAGCGATGTGGGTTGAGCCGTCGCCGGACGACATAAAGGCGGAGGATCAAAAGCTCGGCCCGGTGTATTTGGTCGGGACCCAAAAGGGCGCCGACGGGGAGGCCGTCAAACAGGGCCCGTTCTTCATAGTGCCCACGCAAAACGGCATAGTTTTGAAGCCCCAAAGCGACTCCGGCTCCGACTGGTACAACGCGATAAAGCTCCGCTCGATGAGCTTTACCACGCCGCTTGTAATATGGTTTTACGTCGGATTTCTTGGCGCGATAGGCTTCTCAATGCCGATAATGCTTTATTTCGTGGCGCGCTTCATCGCGCCCGGGCTGAAGCCGGAGGAGCTGAAGATGCTGCGACCGGGCATGATAGCGGGCATAATACTGTTCGCGATAGGAATATGCTTCGGGTTCATGTTCATACTGCCGATGGGCATAGCGTTCATGTCGTTCATGTCGCAGTCGATGAGCCTGGAGATGTTTCCCGACGCGCAGAGCTATTACAGCATGGTGATTTTCGTCACCCTCGCAATCGGGCTGACGTTCCAGCTTCCGCTGTTGGAGGTCATACTCATATACCTCGGGGTTTTGAATGTTGAGTGGCTAAAGAAAAACAGAAAGATCGCGTTTTTCTGCATACTGCTCTTTGCCACGGTGGTGACGCCTCCCGACGTATTCACGCAGGTGTCCATAACCGTTCCGCTGTACATAATGTACGAGGGTGCGCTGGTGATAGGCGCGCGCCTGCGCAAGAAAAAGCTCGAAAAGGAGAGACAGGAGGAGATTCTCCAAGCCGAGGAGGACGAACGCGAGCGCAGGGAATACGCCCAAATGGTTGCGCGCGAGCGCCTGGAGGAAAAGAGGGAAGCCGAATCGTACGAGAGCGGCGATTACGGTGACATAAGCGGCGTGGAGGACATGGAGATAGACAAAACCGTCTACGGCGACAGGGCGAGCGACGAATACGACAACACGTACGACAACTACCCATACGACCCGTCTAATCTCGACGACCCAAACTACGATCCCGACAACGATCCTTACGCCGTCGAGCCCTACATAAACTACGGCCGCGCCGCCCGCTACGCTCCGGACTTCGGGCCGGACTGGGAGCTGAACCGCGAGGACACTTCCTTCATGACTCCCGATTGGAGCCTCAACGCCGAAGAGCCGCAGCCGAATGTGGAGCAAGGCGCGGAAGAATCAACAGCCGGCGCGGATTCTGGCGACGCGGACTTAGGCGGCGCGGGCTCCGGCGGCGAAAACGCCGGCAGTGAAGCTTCCGTCAGCAAAACCCCCAATGGTGAAACTTCCGTCGGCGAAATTTCCGTCGGTACCCCCTCCAACGGCGAACCCTCCGACGGCGAAACTTCCAACGGCGAACCCTCCGACGATGAAATTTCCAGCGGCGAAAGTTTCGGCGGCGAAAATCCCGACGGACAAACTTTCGAATCCGGCGCGGAGAAGCCCGATGCGCCAAAAGACTCCGGCGGACATTCAGCCAAAGACGGTCGGCGCGCAGGTTTCGATTCCCATTCCGATTCCCATTCCGATTCCCTGGCGGGCGCGCGCGGAAAAACGGGCGCTGATTTCGGCGAAACAAACCCCGGCGCTTCGCTGTCTGAAACCGGGAGCCGCGCGGAGGCGGAAGCCGGGGAAAAGCCTTTTGACGCCCCTCGCGGAAGCGGGGAATCGGCTGGCGGCAAGAATCCCGAAAATCCGGCGCGATGACACCCTCGCAAACATGGAGTCCATTTGCCACATCACAAAACTCGCGGCGGCCGCGTGCGTTCTGACGCTGTTGGGCTGCTCGGAGCCTCCGAAAATCGAACGGGGGCAATTCCAGCTTCCAAAGGGCGCCGAGATTGCGAAGTGCGAGCCGGGCAAATACGGGGGAGTTTTCGTCTTAGCGACCTCGCAGGAGCCAAAGACGTTCAACCAGCTTATGGCCTCCGACGCGTATTCATCGGAGGCAATCGCCATGCTGAGCGGCCAGCTCGTCACCTACGACCCCATAAAGGAGGAGGTCGTCCCCGCGCTCGCCGAGAGCTGGAAAGTATCGCAAGACGGACGGACATACACCTTCAAGCTCCGCGAGGGGCTAAAGTTCAGCGACGGCCATCCGCTCACCGCGGACGACGTGATTTTTACCTTCGACACAATCTTCGCCCCGCAGCTTGACGAAAGCGGAAAGCCGCGCACCGGCTCCGACGGGAAGCCGCTGCTGCGCTATCCGTCGCGCTACGCCGGCCAGTACACAATCGGGGGAGAGCCGATCAAATACAAAAAGACGGGCGAACTCACAGTCGAATTTACTACAAAAAAGGTGTACGCCCCGTTCCTTACGGACATAGGCTTCATAGGAATAATGCCCGCGCACAAGCTCAAGAAAAGCGCGGAGGACGGCACGTTCCAGCAGGCCTGGAGCACGAAAACCGCGCTGGATACGCCGTCGGAAATAGTTTCGTCCGGGCCGTTCGAGATACTTTCCTACAAGGCGGGCGAGCGGCTCGTGCTAAAGCCCAATCCGCACTATTGGCGCGCGGACAGAAGCGGAAACCGCCTTCCGTACATAGACTTTCTAATATACAAATACGTCGCCGACGCGAACACGGCCACCATACTGTTTGCCACCGGCCAATGCGACGCCTCCGCAATCAGCGCAAACGACTACGCGTGGGTGAAAGACTACGCCGAAACCTACGACTTCAAAATCTACGAGCGCGGCCCCGACACGGGTATATACTTCATCTGGTTCAACCAGAATCCGGGCTCCTCGCCCGGCGGCGTCCCGTACGTCGCCCCATACAAGCTGAAGTGGTTTTCCAACCCCGACTTCCGCCGCGCTATAATGGGGGCAATAGACCGCGGCGGCCTGATAAAGAGCGTGTGGTTCGGCCGCGCCGTGAAGCTCGACAGCATAATCAGCCCCGCCAACCGCAAGTGGCACAATCCCGGCGTGACGAAATACGAATACAATCCGGACAATTCGCGCGCGCTGCTGCTGAAGGCCGGATTCAAATACGGCCCGGACGGATTCCTGCGCGACGCGCAGGGCAACCGCGTGGAATTTGAATTTATCGTGGCCGACGGCTCGCAAAATTCCACCGCGATAAGCACCACGTTCGTCGAGAACATGAAGGCCATAGGCATAGACGTGCGCCTGAAATTTTTGGACTTCGGAACGATAGTCGCAAAGGTCGACAATTCGTTCGACTACGAGGCCGCCATGATGGGGTTCACCGGCGGCGGGGATCCGAGCGGCGGCAAGGCCATCTACCGCTCCGACGGGTTTCTCCACCTGTGGCACCCGCGCCAGAAATCCCCCGCGACCGAATGGGAGAAAAAAGTGGACGAAATAATGGACGCGCAGGAAGTGGAGATGAATCCAGAAGCTCGCCGCCTTCTCATATTTGAGATGCAGGAGATTTTTGCGAGGCAGCTGCCCCTGCTCTATCTCGTCACTCCCATGAGCTATTCGGGGGTTTCGCAGAAGTGGGGCAACGTGAAAATTCCGCCGATCGGGTCGGCCATTTGGAACATCGACGAACTCTACCTGAAGGAGGGCGAATAAATGGCGCGGTTCATAGCCAGGCGGCTCCTGTGGCTGATTCCTCTTCTGCTCGGCATAAGCATGCTGGTCTTTCTGCTGATGTATCTGGCCCCCGGCGACTTTCTGAGCCAGGCGCGCAGCTCTAAGGACATCAGTCCGGAAATAGTGAAGCAGGAGGAGGAGCGCCTGGGGCTGAACAAGCCGTGGTTCGTCCAATACGGCAGGTGGCTCAACGGGGTGTCGCCGATAAAGACCAACCTGCTCCTGCCTGAGGGCGAGCGCGCAAAACACCCGGCGGTTTACTTCGGCGCGCCCGACTTCGGATACTCGTGGAGCTACAAAATTCCGGTCTCCAGCCTGATAGCGCAGAGATTCTGGCCGACGCTCGCGCTGGCGCTTGCGAGCACGTTTCTCATCTACGCCGCCGCAATACCGCTCGGCGTTCTTGCGGCCGTCAAACAAAATTCGTGGTTCGACAAAATCGGGGCGTTCGCAGGCTACGCGGCACTCAGCATTCCGTATTTCTTCCTGGCGCTCTTAGCGGTTCTTTTTGCGGCGGTGACGGGCTGGCTGCCCACGGGCGGACAAGTGTCTATACTGCACGACTTCCTTCCGCCGCTCGGCCAGTTTACCGACTGGCTCGAGCATCTCTTCCTGCCCACCATAGTGTTGTCGGTGGGCGGAATAGCCTCCATGATGCGCCTGATGCGCGGAAACTTTCTGGACTACTCGCGCGCAGACTTCGTGACGACGGCCAGAGCCAAGGGAGTCGGCGAGCGGCAAATAATGTTCAAGCACGTCCTGCGCAACGCGATAAATCCGATAGTGACTTCCTTCGGATTCGCCTTTGCGGGGCTGCTTTCGGGCGCGCTGCTGGTCGAGAACGTGATGAACTATCCCGGCTTGGGGCAGCTGATTTACGGCGCAATAGTAAAGCAGGATCAATACGTCGTAATGGGCGCGGTGGTGCTTGCGTGCACGATGCTTGTGGTCGGGCAGCTTCTGGCGGACATACTGCTTGCGCTGGTGGATCCGCGAATACGCTTGGGGGGCGAGCGCATACCCTACCGCGCCACGGCCGCCATATGCGCGGTCGCGATAGCGGCGGCGGTCGGCCTGACGTGGCTGTCGGAGTGCCGTCCGGAAATTTTCGGCGCGCTCAAGCGCTGCGCCGTGTGGGCGCTCATAGCCGGCGGAGCGGTTTTGGTCGCGCTGCTCGCGGCGGGGCTCGTCTGGGCGGGAGTGTTTTTCGCTAAGAATTTTCTCCCGCAGGTGGCGCGCTCCCCGCGCGGGGCGGCGGCGCTTGCGGTGCTTGCGGCCATGTACGCCGCGGCGATATTCGCGCCATTTCTGGCGCCCTACTCGCCCACGCGCCAGTGCCTCGACAAATCCTTCCACCCGCCCACGGGCTTCTTCTTCAAAGACGGCTCGCTCTGGGCGAAAGTCTACCGAAACGCGGATCCGAGCGCGGCGAAATACGAACCGATCGAGGGCGAGGGCCTGCGGGTAAAATTCTTCACTGTCGACAAAAATAGCGACTACAAAATATTCGGAACAATCCCATTCAAACTCCGCCTGTTCGGGGCGGACTCCGACCAGGAGGACGCCCGCATATTCCTGCTGGGCTCCGACTCGACCGGCCGCGACGTGTTCTCCAGAATGCTCTACGGCGCGCGCGTTTCGCTCAGCATAGGATTCATAGGTATCGCCATAACCATGGTGGTCGGATTTTTGGTCGGCGGGCTTTCCGGCTACTTCGGCGGAGCGTTCGATTTCATATCCATGAGGCTCGTGGAATTTCTGATGGCAATACCGTCGCTCTATCTGCTCCTGGCGATGCGCTCGGCTCTCGCGCCACACTTCGACAGCGCGCAAATGTACCTGATGATAGTCATAATACTGTCGCTTTTCGGGTGGGCGTCAACGGCGCGAGTCATAAGGGGAATGTCGCTTTCGCTCGCGCAGCGCCAATACGTTTTGGCGGCAAAGAGCATGGGGGAGGGCCCCGTCAAAATCATAATAAAGCACTTTCTGCCCAACGTGCTTAGCTACCTGATAGTCAGCGCGACGCTCTCCATTCCGGCATACATTTTGGGTGAGGCCGCGCTGTCGTTTCTGGGCTTGGGAATACAGGAGCCGTCGGCCTCGTGGGGGCTGATGCTCGCGCAGGCTCAAAGCGACACGAAAGTCCTCATGCTCGGATTCTGGTGGCTGCTGCTTCCGGGCGCGGCGATATTCGCGACGGTGCTGACTTTCAACATGCTCGGGGACGTCCTGCGCGACATCGCCGATCCGCGCAGGCAAGCCTGAAACAGGCCCGAAAAAAAATTCCGAATTGGCTGGAAAAAACTAACTTTGTAAATAATATGCCAAAAGTATGAAAAAGATTCTGGCAACGCTCCTCGGCGCATGTTTGGCGCCGCTTTTATTTTCGCAGGTTCAGGCGCAGTCTCCGGTTCAGGCGCAGTCTCCAATCGCGGTCGTGCGCCTTGCGCCCCCGCAAAAGCTGGCAAAAAACATAGACGAATTTGCAAGGGCGGTCGCTCCGGAGGCCTCCGCGCAAAACCAGATGCTGATTGCCGTGATGCTCGCGCAGTTCGGCTATCCCTTTTTCGACGGGGTGGATCCGTCCGAAAACGTCCTGATCGGAATTTTCGACAACGGAGCGCAAAAGCCCCACACAGTTCTTGCGGCGAAAGCCGACCCGAAAACCGCGGCGATCTGCAGGAGCCTTGCGCAAATGCAAAACACCCCCAAAGACGGGTGGTTTTTCGCCAATCTCGGCGCGCCCATAGGCGATGCGGAATTTGGGGCGATGGCCGACGCACTGCTTGCGGAATCCGCCAAAAAAAGCTCCGCCGACGCCTCAATAGAAATCCGGGCCGACAAGATGAAATTCGGACATTTCCCGACCCTTCCAGACACACCGCAGGCGCTCCAGTTCAAGCAGTTTGCGGCTTCTATTGAAAAAATCCTTTCGGAATGCCAATCTTTTCGGATTGACGCGAACTTGGACGCCAGAAGGTTAGAGCTTGATGCCGCAGTCTCGGCAAAGCCCGGAAGCCGGATGGCAAAGCTCTTCAACTCGTACCCGAAGCGCGCAAAAGTAAGGGGATTGGGCGCGATAAGCCCCGACGCCCTTCTGACGGTAATAGGTTCGACAAATTCGGCGGCGGCGGCGGAACTGTCCATAGACATGGCGCTCGAAACAATCTCGCCGTTCGTAAAATTGGACGCGAGGCAAATCGAACTTGCGAAGGAGATTTCAAAAAACAGCGCGGAGACTTTCGCCACGGCGATTTCAATCGCGCCGGACATGGAGAATCCGGAATTTGTGGCGGTCTCTCAAACTTCGTGCAGCGCGGAAAAAATAGCGGAATACTTCGCTTCGCTTTCCGGGTTGAAGATAAATTCTTTCGACGCGGAGGGCAAGCCGCTGGAGGTCAAGCTGTCGAGCAGCCTAAAAAAGGCGGACATCGACGGAATCGACGCCTATGAAAACAAGGTGTCAATCTCCCCGGCGGACGACGAGCAGACGACGTTCTTCTGCGTGAAGGACGGCCTGCTGGTGCAGGCGGGGTCGGCGCAGTCGCTGAAGGCCGCGGTCGAAAGCCTCTCAAAGCCGAATCCCGCGCTGGCGAAGTACGCCAAGAGCGACAACGACATCACCGCGCTGGCGAATGTCCGCCAACTTTTCAAGCTGCTGTCAAACGGAGCGGACATCGGAGAGGTCAAAAATATTCCCGGATTTGTAAAATTCAAGAGGGACGCCGCGACGTTCAGGACGGAAATCGACACGAAAACGATAGCGCTCCTCGTGAAATTCGCAACCGAAGCCGCCGCGAAAAACGCCGGGGCGGCTCCGGCGCAAAACTCCAACTGAGCGGGGCGGACACTGCGCATTGGCGTCAGTCGGAAAGGCAGTCAGGGTCGCGCTTTTGCGGGGGATAGACAAGCCCCTCGCCTACGCCCTGCCCGACTCTCTCGCGAAAGCCGTTCAGCGCGGGAGCCTCGTCAACGTGCCGCTGCGCGGGACGAGCGCGAACGCGGTCGTCCTCGAGACGCTCGGCGCGTCCGAAGCGGAGGCTGAGGCTTCCGGATTCAGGCTCAAGAAGGTAAACTTTCTCGTCCAGCCCGAACGCGCGCTTACGGACGACCTCCTCGAAGTGGCCCGCTGGATTAGCGCGTACTACGGCTGCGGCCTCCAAAGCGTTTTCGAGGCCATGATACCCGCCGCCGTGCGAGCGGGCAAAGGCGCGCTTGAGGCAAAGCAGGTACGGCTCCTGAGGGAGCTGTCCGAAGCGGAATTGGACAAGCTGCGCGCCCGCGCGCCGGCGCAGGCAAAAATATGCTCCGCGCTCGCCGGGGGCGCGCCGATGTTGCTTTCCGCGCTGCTAAAGCTCGCGAAAGTTCCGGCTTCCGCCGCGGACGCGCTGGAGAAAAAGGGCCTTCTCGAAATATCCAAGACGGAAATTTCCCGCTCCGGCTACGACGACGAGACGGCGGCGGCGGAACTGACGTCAAACGCCGACCTCGAGCTCAACGAAGAACAGCTCGCCGCATTTGAGGCGGTGCGCGCGGACGCCTCGAGCGGAAAGTTTTCGCCCCGGCTTCTCTACGGGGTCACGGGCTCGGGCAAGACGGAGGTCTACATACGCGCGATGAAAAGCGTCATAGCCGGCGGAGGGACGTGCATATTTTTAGTGCCGGAAATATCGCTCACGCCGCAGACGGTCGGGAGGCTCAAGAGCAGGCTCGGCGACTGCGGCCTCGTGGTGTGGCACAGCGGGCTGACCTCCGGGCAGAGGCTCGACGCATGGCGGGCGATAGCGCGGGGGGAGGCGAAAGTCGTCGTCGGCGCGCGTTCGTGCGTGTTCGCGCCGCTTGAAAACCTCAGGCTGATAATAGTCGACGAGGAGCACGACGGCGCATACAAGCAAGACAGCGTGCCGCGCTACAACGCCCGCGACATAGCGATACTCAGGGCGCAGAAGGTCGGGGCCGCATGCGTGCTCGGCTCGGCGACTCCCGCGCTCGAAACCCTCAACAACGCCGAGAGCGGCAAATACGCCCTAAGCAGGATAACCCGGCGCATAGACGGCGCAAAAATGCCGCGCGTGTACATAGTGGACATGACGCGCGAAAAAGGCGGCGCCCTGCTCTCGCGCGCCCTGTGCGACAAAATCGCCCAAAGGCTGGAGCGCAGCGAGCAAATCATACTCCTCCTCAACCGCCGCGGATACTCCAAGATATTCGAGTGCCCCGACTGCGGGTATGTCGAACAGTGCCCGCACTGCTCCGTCAGCATGACGTGGCACCGCAGCGAGGACTTGGTCAAGTGCCACGTCTGCGGATATTCAAAACGCGCCCCGTTCGCCTGCCCGGAATGCGGCTCGCAAAAGGCCCATTGGCGCGGGCACGGCACGCAAAAGGTCGAGGACGTGGCGGCCAAAATGTTTCCCGCCGCGCGCATAGGCCGCATGGACAGAGACGCAATGAAGCGGCGCGACAATTACAGAAAAATTCTGGGAGACTTCCGCACGGGCAGGCTCGACATTTTAATCGGGACGCAAATGATAGCCAAGGGCTTAGACTTTCCGAGGGTGACGCTCGTTGGAATAATCGACGCCGATACCTGCCTGCGAATGCCCGACTTCCGCGCGGCGGAAAAGACCTACCAGCTGATAGTCCAGGTCGCGGGGAGGGCCGGAAGGGGGAACGACGAGGGCGAAGTGATAGTCCAAACCCGCTCTCCCGCAGCCGCTCCCATACAATTCGCAAAGCGGGACGACATGCAGGCCTTTCTGGAGGAGGAGCTTGCCGCAAGACGCGAATTCGGATACCCTCCCGCAACGCGCCTCATACGCCAGATATTCCGCTCGAGGAGCGAGCGCAAACTCTCTTTCTACACCGAAGAATGGGCGAAACTCGCGCAGGCGCGCTTTGGAAACCTCTGCCAAATACGCGGCCCGGCTCCCGCGCCGCTCGAGCGGACGCAGGACTTCTACCGCTGGCACATATGGTACTTCTGCCGCTCGATAAGGCCGGTGGTCTCGCAAATTCTCGCCTTGAAAAGGGACTTTCCGATGGACGCCGACGTCGAGGAGGTTCTCGACGTGGACCCTATTTCCCTGATGTGAGCCGCCTTTCCATGCGTTCCCAACGCAAACTATAGCCCCCATTGCAAACTCGAACGCCCGTTGCAGGCTTTCAATTTTCATTGTAGACCCGCGGGTAAGCATGCCCCCGGCAAGCCCGCACGCCCGCGGAGGGGAATGCTACCCAATCGGAAGGCGGACGAAAGGCGCAAAATTTTTTCTTTACACGCCAGCTCAAATCGGTTTTATGAATGTTTTTCTTACTTAGAACATGCAAAAAACAAAGAAATCCATAGCAAAACGCTTCAAGATTACGGCGGGCGGCAAGGTTCTTCGCAGGAGCCCCGGCAAACGCCATCTGCTCAGCGCAAAGTCGGTCAAGCAAAAGAGGGCGATGGGGCACGACAAGCTCGTGACGCCCGGAGTGGCCGCCAATGTCAAAAAGGCGATGCCTTTCGCGTAGTCTAAGCGGTTTCAACAAAAATCCGTCGAAAGGGTGAAGGCGACCCCCAGACACATAAAATCAGGAGAAATAAAACATGCCAAGAGTGACAAGTTCAGTTGCGTCGCGCAAACGCAGAAAGCGCACGCTTAAAAACGCGAGGGGCTATTTCGGGAACAAGTCCCGCCTCTTCCGCTATGCAAAAGACGCCGTCCAGCGCGCCGGCAAATACGCATACCGCGACCGCCGCGTGCGCCGCCGCGAATTCCGCAAGCTTTGGATAGCCCGCATCAATGCGGCCTGCCGCGCTGCGGGCCTCAAGTACAGCGTATTTATGTCCGGCCTGAAGAAGCTCGGAATCGAGATGGACAGAAAGCAACTCTCAGAGCTTGCGATAAACGACGCGGCCGCATTCTCCGCGCTCGTCGAAAAGGCGAAGGCCGCCAAGTAGCCCGAAATCCGGCAGAGGCGAAGGCCGAAAACTTTTCGCAAAATTCGGTTCTAAAAACAAGGCTTTAATCTCTTTGGGGAATTGCGCTATGCGCAATTCCCCGTTTTTTTTAATCCGTTCAAATCCCCTTCCCCCCCCGCTTAAGCCCTCTTAATCCCCACAGCCAACCCCGCGCGCATTCCGCGCGGAGGGCGGTTTGGCGTTTGAAAGGGGCGGCCCGGTATTTGATTTGGGAGATGCACACTTGGAAGCGGAATATTGCAAAGCGCCGCAAGAAACTGCGGAATATTAAATGCCTTCAAATAGCATACAATAGCATGCGGCGTATTGAAACGGAATTGGGACGCTCAAACGCATTTGAAAGAAAGGTTAAAATTAAGCACAATTTGGAAGATTTTTTTAGAAAACTTTTTAAGGGGGAAAATTTCTCCGGACAGCCGCGCGGCTCGGCGGGCGGCTGCGGAATGCCGGGGAAGCCGCAACCGCCGCGCAACGCGCCCGAATAAAAATCGTCGAAAAGAAAAAAATTTTTTCAAGCCGCGCTCAATCTTTCCAAAATCAAATTTTGCCGCGCATAAACGCCGCTCCAATTCCGCAAGCGGCCTCCAGACAGTAGAAAAATGTTGAATTGGCGGAGAGTTTATGCGAAAAAAAAGCGATGAAAATTTCTAAGACGCTCCCGCTGCTCCTCTGCGCGCTGGCCGCCGGCTGCGGGATTATAAAGGAAAATTGGCAGACGGACGAAAATTCCGATTTGTGGTCGTTCGGGCAGGAGCTGTCATTTTTCAACAGATACGGGATACAGACGGTCATACTGTCGGACGGGGATTCCGTCGCGGCCGTATCGCCCCAGTTTCAGGGACGCGTTTTGACTTCGACGTACGGCGGGGTTGAGGCCCCGTCGCTCGGCTGGATAAACCGCCCGCTGATAGCGTTCCAAAAAGACGACATGCAAAAGGCGCGGCTCGGCGGGGAGGACTGTTTCGAAGTGGGGCCCGGCGGAGGGGACGAATCGATATTTTTCTCCCGCGGCAAGATATTTTCAGAGGAAAACTGGACCGTTCCCGCATGGGTGTCGAAGGAGCCGTGGGAGCTTGTCGCGCACACGCGCAGGCAGGCGAAATTCGCAAAGGTGGCGGAATTTGAAAACGCGAAGGGAACGCGCTTTAAGGTAAAGGCCGAAAGGGAGGTGTCTTTGCTGACGCGCAAAAACGCCACAGACATTCTCGGCATAGAGATTCCCGACAGCGTAAAGATAGTGGCGTTCCAGTCGCTCAACAAAATTTCCAACGCCGGCGACAAGGCGTGGAGCCCCGAATACGGGCGGCTTAACATAACGGTCAGCGGCTACTTCAACGCGTCGAAAAACACATTTGTGTTCATTCCGTTCAGGCAGGGCGACGTGTCAAAATTCGGCGACATCGTGCGCGACGACTATTTTGAACCGGCAATGGGCATAACGGATTCATCCAAGAGGCTCCTCGTCACGCAGGACTATATCCGCTTTAGGGCCGACGCGAAGGCGCTCTCGGGAATTTCCGTGCCGCCCCGCCGAAGCGAGGGAATCGCGCTCTCATACGACGACGCGAAAAAAGTGCTGACGGTCATCACATACCTCCGCCCCGCGGACAAGAGGGAGTACCTGGCCTCCTCCTGGCGCAGGACGCCGAACCCCAACGATGACGGCGACGCAATCAGCGTATTCAACAACGGGCCCCTCAGCCGAACCTCCGCGCCGGCGGAGCCGTACTTCCAAATTTCAACCTATTCGCCCGCAATCCACATAGCGCCGGGCAGGTCGCAATTCCACCTTCAGCGCACATTCCACTTCAACGGCTCGGAATATGACCTCGGCCTGATTTCCTACAAGCTCGCCGGAATATCGATAGGCCAGCTCAGGGGAGAGTCGGAATAGCGGGGCGCGCCGCATGTGCAGCAGGCGCCTTTTTTCTCCCCATGGAATCCGAAGGCGGGGGCTCAAGCGGCGGAAGCCGGCTGTGGGGCAATCGGGCGGACAAACGGAATAAATCGGGAAAAATCGAATTATGAACGAACGGTTTGAAATGGACGAGTTCCTCCTTGAACTTCTGCGCTCCCGTTCCCCGACCGGGACGGAGCGCGAGGCCGGAAGCGTCGTTGAACGGTACATGCGCGGCTTTGCCGACAGCGTGAAGCCTGACGTTCTCGGCAACAGAATAGCGTCGCTGGGCGGGGGGGGAAAAACCCTCATGTACGCCGGGCACATGGACGAAATAGGATTCATAGTATCGTACATAGACGACGACGGATTCGTATTCTTCCAGCAGCTCGGCGGGCACGACAACATAATGCTTCCCGGCAGGCGCGTCGCGATACTTTCTTCCTCCGGAAACGTGTACGGGGTCACCGGCAAGCGGGCTATCCACCTGACGGACGCAAAGGAGCGCAAGGAGATTCCCGAAACCCACCAGGTCTGGATAGACATAGGCGCGAAGGACGCCAACGAAGCGCGCAAAATGGTGCGGATAGGCGACCCCGTCGTCTACGACACCGCCCTGCACGGTCTCACAAACCGCCGCTGCGCGGCGCGCGCGTTCGACAACCGGGCGGGCTGCTACTGCGCGTTTGAGGCGATGCGCCGCATTGCGAAGTCGGAGTCCAAGCCCGAATACAAGCTGGTCTGCGTGGCGACCTCGCAGGAGGAAATCGGCACGCGCGGCGCAACTACGTCGGCGTACGCGGTAAATCCCGACGTGGCCGTGGCAATCGACGTGGAGCACGCTACGGACTTCCCGGGCTGCGACAAGCGCAGGTTCGGCTCGGTAAAACTCGGCGGCGGCCCCGTCATTTCCCGCGGGCCAAACCTGAATCCAAAGGTGTTCCAAAGGCTGGTTGACTGCGCGGAATCGCTGAAAATGGACTATCAGATCAACGCCGAAAACCGGCCGACCGGAACAGACGCGCGCGTCCTGCAAATGACGAGGGGCGGAGTGGCCACGGGCTTGGTTGGCGTGCCGCTGCGCTACATGCACACGCCTTCGGAAGTCGCCGATTTGGACGATATAGAAAACTGCGTGCGCCTGCTTGAAGCCTTCGCGCTCTCGCTGAAAAATTCGGACGACTTCACGTTCTGATTTGCCCCCCGCGCGCGAAACTTCGCGTGCACTTTTACGCGCGCATTTCGCCTGCGCACCCCGCAGCGCAACAACACACCCCAGCACACCCCGAAACACCCCGACGCGCGCGGGCGCACAGGCAAACGCAAGCTTGAAAAACTCCTCCGCAAAGAACGCCAAAAATATCCTTGGGGAACGCGCGGAAAACGATAAAGATAATAAAACATGGCCGAAAACAAAACTTTGTCCGGAAAGACAATCCTGCTGACGCGGGAGAACAACGAAAGCCTCGGCGACATATTGTCGGCGAGGGGCGCAGCCACGCTCGAAATACCGCTGATAAAAATCGAGCATTCAGCGCGCGACGAAGACGTGCGCGACGTCATGGACGAAATGGGGCATTACGACTGGATAACCTTTTCCAGCGCAAACGGGGTCAAGGGATTTTTCCGCGAATTTTTCAAGCGCTTCGACGACATACGCTGCATAGGAATAGCGCGCATCGCCTGCGTCGGGAGCGCCACCGAGGCGGAGCTAAAAAAATACCACCTGCGCGCCGACGCCGTGCC
>CALXMX010000057.1 GCA_944389575.1 uncultured Opitutales bacterium | reverse complement strand
ATTTCTACGCCGCCCTCAAACATCACGCCGGCGGACTTCATCACGTCGATTCTGCGCTCGACAAACCTCTTTGCCAATTTGAAGTCCGGAATGCCGTATCGCAACAGCCCGCCGAAGTTGGCGTTCTTTTCAAACACCACGACTTCGTGTCCCATTCTGTTCAGCTCGCCCGCGGCGGCCAAGCCCGACGGCCCGGAACCGACAACGGCCACCCTCATTCCCGTGCGCATGCGCGGGCGCGGCGGCTCCACATAGCCCTTGGCGAAGGCGTTCTCTATTATGGCGTACTCGATCTGCCGGATTGTCGTCGGCTCGAAGTTTATGCCGGCGCAGCAGGAGGCCTCGCACAGGGCCGGACACACGCGGGAGGTGAACTCCGGAAACGGCGACGTCGCGGCCAAAATGTAGTAGGCGTCGCGCATGCGCCCCTCGGACACCGCCCTGTTGAAGGCGGGAATGTCATTGCCGAGCGGGCAGCCCGCGCCGTGGCAAAACGGGATTCCGCAATCCATGCAGCGCGAGGCCTGCGTGCGTATCTCGCCCTCGGATAGGCGCGCCTCAACTTCGTCGAAATCGGCGGTGCGCCCCTCGCGGTATCCGCCGGTGCGGCGGGGTATGTCCATAAATTCGCGTCCCATATCCTAAGCCTCAACTTTTTGAAGTTCGGCCTGAGCCGCCGCGCTCTCAAGCGCCCTGCGGTACTCGACGGGGAACACCTTGACGAATTTCGGAAGCTCGTCGCTCCAATTTTCCAATATCGCCGCGGCGCGCCGGCTGCCGGTCTTTGAGAGAAAGTCCTCCACTATCGACTTCAGCTCCGCCTCGTCCGCCCCACCTTCAAAGACGCTCTCAAGGTCTATGGAATCGAGGTTGCAGCGCAGGTCGAAGTCCCCGTGTTCGTCGTAGACGTATGCGATGCCGCCGGTCATGCCAGCGCCGAAGTTGAATCCGGTGTGTCCCAAAACTACCACCCGGCCGCCGGTCATGTACTCGCAGCAGTGGTCGCCGACCCCTTCGACCACAAACGCGGCTCCGCTGTTTCTTATGGCGAAACGCTCCCCGGCCGTGCCGTTGGCGTAAATCTTTCCGCCTGTCGCGCCGTATCCGACCACGTTGCCGACAATCGCGTTTTGCCAGCTGTCGCACTTTTCGCCGCGCGGCTGCCTTATGTAGATGTTGCCGCCGGAGAGCCCCTTGCCCACGTAGTCGTTGGCTTCGCCCTCGAGGTTGAAGGTTATGCCCCCGGCCAGGAACGCCCCGAAACTCTGCCCGGCAACGCCGGTAAAATTCACCGTTATCGAGTCTTCGGCCAACCCCCTGTCGCCGTATTTTTCGGCCACGCGCGAACTGAGCATCGCGCCCGCGCTCCTATCGCAGTTGCGTATGGACATGGAAACCTGCGCGGGCTTGCCGCTTTCAATGGCGTCTTCGACGAGCGGCAAAATCTTTTTGTCGAAGGCGTCGGGGAGGTTTCTCTCCCGGATTTGCGGACAGCTGCGCGGGGAATCGGCGTCGCCGACTTGGGCGAATATGGAGGAAAAGTCGAGATTGCGGCTCTTCCAGAATTCTATTGCGGTGTCGGTCTGCAAGAGGTCGCTGCGCCCGACCGCCTCCTCAATGCTGCGAAGCCCGAGGCTTGCGAGAATTTCGCGAGCCTCCTCCGCCACGTAGCGCAGGAAGTTCACAATGTGTTCCGGCTTGCCCTTGAAGCACTTTCTGAGCTTCGGATCCTGCGTAGCAACGCCGACCGGGCAGGAATTGTCGTGGCACTTGCGCATCATGACGCAGCCCAAGCTCACTAAAATCGTCGTCGCAAATCCGAACTCCTCCGCGCCGAGAAGCGCGCCGATTACGACGTCGCGCCCGGTCTTCAACTGCCCGTCAACCTGGACGCGAATCTTTCCGCGCAGGCCGTTTAGAACGAGCGTCTGCTGGGTTTCGGCAAGCCCCAGCTCCCACGGGAGCCCCGCGTGCTTTATGCTCGTCAGCGGCGAAGCCCCCGTGCCGCCGTCGTGCCCGCTTATGAGAACGACGTCCGCCATGCCCTTGGCCACTCCCGCGGCCACCGTCCCGACGCCCACCTCGGAAACTAACTTGACCGACACGCGCGCCTTCTCGTTGGCGTTGCGCAAATCGTAAATCAGCTGCGCCAAATCCTCAATCGAATAGATGTCGTGGTGCGGCGGCGGCGAGATGAGCGACACCCCCGGAGTGGAATGGCGCACCCGCGCGATTGCAGCGTTGACTTTGTGCCCCGGCAGCTGTCCGCCCTCGCCCGGCTTGGCTCCCTGGGCCACCTTAATCTGAAGCTCCTTGGCGCTCGCCAAGTATTCGGCCGTCACCCCGAAGCGGCCGCTGGCCACCTGCTTTATCGCGCTGTTCGTATCGACCCGCGCGCCGGCGGTCTTGAAGCGCTCCGGATCCTCTCCGCCCTCGCCCGAATTGCTCATCGCCCCTATTCCGTTCATGGCGATTGCAATGGTCTCGTGCGCCTCGGGGCTTATCGAGCCGAAGCTCATCGCCCCGCTGACAAACCTGCGCATGATGCTTTCGGCGCTCTCAACCTCCTCGAGAGGAACGGGCTTTGCCGGCTTGAATTTGAACAGCCCGCGCAGCGTGCAGAGGTGCTCGGACTGCTCGTTGATAAATTTGGCGTACTCGCGGTACTTGGATTCGTCGCCCTCGCGGACTGCGCGCTGGAGCAAAGTTATGGTCTTGGGCGTCCACAGATGGTGCTCGCCGCTGTTGTTGAACTTGTACTTGCCGGCGTTCTCAAGGACGTTTTCGTACCCGGCCTTCGGATAGTGCGCGTTGTGGTAGCGGGCCAGCGCCTCCTTGGCGACCTCCTCGATTCCTATTCCGCCAATCCGCGACGCCGTGGGGGCAAAGTACTTCTCGACAAACTCGCGCCCAAGACCCACGGCCTCGAACACCTGCGCCTGGCGATAGCTGCGCAATGTCGATATTCCCATCTTCGACATCACCTTTAGTATCCCCTTGCAAACGGCGCGAATGTAGTTTTCCACAGCCTGTGCGGCGTCGATGTCCCTTATGCGGCCGTTTTCGGCCATGTCGGCGATTGTCTCTATGGCCAGATACGGATTGACGGCCGTCGCCCCGTATCCCAAGAGCAACGCGAAATGGGCAATTTCCCTGGCCTCCCCGGTCTCGACGACGATTCCGGCGCTCGTGCGCAGGTTCCTGTCTATCAGCCTGCGGTTGACGGCCGCGACCGCCAGAAGCATGGGTATGGGAGCGCATCCGTAGGACAGGTTCTTGTCGCTCAAAATAATGACGCTCTTCCCCGCGTTCACCGCGGCTTCGGCGGCGTCACAGACCTTCTCGAGAGCCTGTTCCAACCCCTTCCCGCCGCCGCTGGCCAGAAATTCCGCCTGAATGCGCTCCGACTGGAAGCTCTCAACCTTCGACGTGCACAAGCACGATATGTCTCGGTTGGCCAGTATCGGGCGCGGCAGCTTCAGCAGATGCGCGTGTTCCGGAGACTCCGCAAGCGTATTGCCCTGATTGCCTATGTAGGTCATAAGGCTCATCACGAGAGTCTCCCTAATCGGGTCTATCGGCGGATTGGTCACTTGGGCGAAGAGCTGCTTGAAGTAGTCGTACAGCAGCTGCGGCCTCTCCGAAAGCACGGCCAAAGACGCGTCGTTGCCCATGGAGCCGACCGGCTCGGCGCCCTTCTCCGCCATGGGGCGCAGTATCAAATCGAGATCCTCCGAGCCGTAGCCGAAAAGCTTCTGCCGTTGGACGAGATTTTCGCCGACTATCGGATCCGGAACGGACTCGAAAATTCCGCTGAGCGAAATCCTGTTTTCGGCCACCCACCTGCGGTAGGGGCGGTGGCGGGCGACAATCGTCTTTATCTCGCTGTCGAAAAGCAGGCGGTGGGTCTGAAGGTTTATGTAAATCATCTCGCCGGGGCGCAATCTGCCGCGCCGGACGACCTTCTCGTGGGGAATGTCGAGAACGCCCGTCTCGGAGGCCAAGACGAACAGACCGTCGTCGGTCATGGTGTAGCGCGCCGGGCGCAGGCCGTTCCTGTCGAGGAGGGCCCCGGCGTGCACGCCGTCGGTAAAGGCCAGCGCGGCCGGGCCGTCCCACGGCTCCGAAAGGCCGGAATGGTACTCAAAAAATCCCAAGACGTCCTTGCTTACGTGGAAGGTCTTGCCCCACGCCTGCGGAACGAGCATCAGCATCGTGTGAGCCAGACTGCGGCCGGCGGACGCGTAAAGCTCGACGGCGTTGTCTAAGCAGGCGGAGTCGCTCTGGTTCTTGCGTATGACGGGCAAAATCTTCGATATGTCGCCGCCGAACAGCGGAGACTCAAAGTGCCGCTGGCGCGACTCCATCTGGTTCAAATTGCCGCGCAGCGTGTTTATTTCGCCGTTGTGCGCCAAGTAGCGAAAGGGCTGCGCCAGGTGCCAGGCGGGAAACGTGTTCGTGCTGTACCGCTGGTGGACAAGCGCCAGCGCGCTCTTGAAGGAATCCTCCGACAAGTCCGGATAAAAACCCTTCAGCTGCGGGGCGTTCAAAAGCCCCTTGTAAACCACTGTGCGGGCGGACAAACTGCATATGTAAAAATCCGAAGCCTCCGGAAGCGAGGCCTCAGCGCGCTTTTCAATCGCGCGGCGCAGCACGTACAGCTTCCGCTCAAAGTCCGAAACCTCCGCAAAACTCTCCTTAGGGCGCACAAAAAACTGAACGATTTTCGGGCAGGTGCGCAGCGCCAATCCCCCTATTGCCGACATGTTCACGGGAACGTCGCGCCACGCGAAAATCTCCATTGACTCCTCCGCGGCGACCTCGCCGCAAAGCTTGACGCACTCCTGCGCAACGCCCTCTGCGCGCGGCAGAAAAGCCATGCCTACGCCGTATTCGCCGAGCCTCGGAAGGCCGCCGACTTTCGAGCGGAAAAATTCGTCCGGAATCTGCACCAAAATGCCCGCGCCGTCGCCTGTCTGCGAGTCCGCCCCAACCGCGCCCCTGTGCATCAGCCTGTCCAAAATCTGTATGCCGTCTTGCACTATTTTGTGCTGCGGCACGTTGTTTATGTCGAGCACAAGGCCTACGCCGCATGCGTCGTGCTCGTTGTTCGGATCGTACAGCCCGACGGGCTGCGGATAACTGCTTCGATTTTCCATATTGGCTGTCTCTTTATTAAACTTTGCTATCCGCTTTTTAAGCAGATAGCGTGCCAATTTTGTCGCGTTATTCGCAATTTGCTCAAAATAAGACAATTAAATATAAATATCCGCAATACTACAAAATTGGCGCGAAAATCGAGCTATATTCGGCTACAAAATTGTAGTAAATTTTCATCTGCCGCCACATTTTTGTAGTGACAAAAATTTTGCGCCCAATTACAAATCCTGCGCATATTACGCTAAAAAATGAGCCGCATGCGCCATAATGTATTGTAAATAAAGGGAGAGAGCCGCCGCAAGACCGCGTTGCGGCCCGAAATAAAAAACTGGCACGCAATCTGCTTAATAACGATACAGAGTCAATTTTAAACAAAAAAGGAAAACCATGAATGCAAGACAACGCGCACTGGCCAAGATAGCCTGCACAAAGGTCGAATACGTCAACGATCCCGACGTTTACAACGCCGAGAAGGAGTACGGGGTGGACTCGTTCAACTTGAAGAACATGCAGAACTATCTGTCCAAGCCCATATACAGGAAGCTGCTTGACACAATAAACAAGGGCGTTGCGCTCGACCAGGAGGTCGCCGACGACGTCGCCCACGCGATGAAAATCTGGGCGATGTCGCGCGGAGCCACGCACTACACGCACTGGTTTCTGCCCCTGACCGGCTCCAGCGCGGAAAAGCACGACTCTTTTTTGGAGCCGACAAAACCCGGCGAAACGATGACGAAATTCTCCGGCAAGAATCTCATTATGGGCGAGCCGGACGCCTCCAGCTTCCCCTCCGGCGGACTGCGCGCGACATTCGAGGCGCGCGGCTACACCGCCTGGGACCCGACGAGCCCGGCGTTCATTAAGCGCGTCGGCAAGGTCGCAACGCTCTGCATACCCACGATATTTTGCTCCTACACCGGCGAGGTTCTCGACAAGAAGGCGCCGCT
>CALXMX010000056.1 GCA_944389575.1 uncultured Opitutales bacterium | reverse complement strand
GCTGCGACATAAGCGTGGTCTCCAAGCCGGAGAAAAAAAGCTACTCGTGCTTTCTATCCGCCAACTACGCATTCGCCGGCAGCAACGCCGCGATAGTGGTGGCCTCGCGCGATTTCAAAAACAGCCGCCCCGCGTTTTCCAAAGTTCCGGTAGTCGTAAGCGGGGTATCCGCGGTGAGCGCGCTCGGCACGGAGACGGACGCGCAAATCGAAGCGTTGAGAAATTCCGCCAGGGCAATCCGCCCCGCAAGCCGCCTGAAATCCAACCGCCTCGCCGGCCTGATCGACCTGCCGAATCCCAGAAAAATAGACAGGAGAATAGACTTTTCCGGAATGAACAGCATAAGCTCCTACGCCGCAATAGCCGCCAAGCGCGCGCTTGATGACGCCTCTTACGCCCTCGGGCGCGGCAATTCGGAAAGCGTGGGAATCGCAATGGCCGTATGCCGCGCAAGCAGCAACGAAAAACACATGGAAGCCGTATTCGGAACCCCCGACCGCAGGGGAGACATAGGCTGTTTTTCAAACGTCACCGCCAACTCCACCGCCGGCTGGGTGTCCAAGGCCCTGGAAATAAAAGGCGCAAATACGACTCTCACAAGCGGGCTGAACGCCGGGCTTCAAACGCTCGAATACGCGCGCGCCCTTTTGCGCGAAAACCGCGCGGCGGCATGCATGGCGATGGCGGCGGACGAAGTGTACGCGCGCCAGCTGAAGGCGTATGAAAAGCTCGGCGCGCTGTGGGACTTTGAAAATCCGTCGGATTTCCGGCTGCGCGCGGATTCAGACTTCAAAACCCTGCTCGGCGAGGGCGCGGCCGCGCTGCTGCTGGAAACCGAAAAAAGCGCGCGCGCGCGAAACGCGAAAATATACGGCGAAATTTCCGCGGCAGCCTCCGCCATGGACATCGACGAATTTGCGGCTCCGAACCTGGCTTCCCGTGGGCTTATGAACGCGGTGGAAGCCGCCCTCGGAGAGGCGAAATTGAATGCATCGGACATAGACTTGGTAGTCTGGGCTCCGCGCGGAGACAGCCAGGACGGCAAAATCTTATCTCTATTAAACGGACTATTCCGGAATGCGGCGGCGGTGGCGAGCACATTCAACACGGGCTATGTCGAGACCTCGTCCGCGCTGATGACGCTGGCCTACGCGCTCAAGTGCGCGGAGAAAAAAATCCCAATGTGGAGGCAGATTACGGGCGACGACCGCATAGACCGCGCGCCCCTGCCGGACGATCCGAAACGGATACTCTGCGCGGTTTCCGCCCACTCCGGCAACAGTCACGCCCTCATAATCTCCAGATAAATTTCGCAGCCGGCCCGCCCCGCCGAAGCGAGTTTTACAACCGCAGATTTTGCGTTGCAATGGCGCGGCAAAAATATTAAATAGCTTCAATATATTCGACGGCATTCGCACCGCGACCGCCGAAAAGTCTAATCGATTGAATGGGAGTGCAAGAACGATGCGTGCGCCGTCTTTTTTTAGGAACAAATTTGGAAAGAGCAATTTTAACAAAAGGGCGGCCGGCCTTCTGCTGGCGTGCCTTTTTGCGCTGCCGTTTGCGGCGGAGGCGGAGGGCGAATCCCTCCAAGACAAGCTTGATGCGGCGGCGAAATCCGGCGGCAAGAGGGTGGTGCTCGACGGAACGTACAGAGTGGACAAGCCGATAAAGCTCACAAGCGCGCACAGCGGGCTGAAGATAGTCGGCAAGAACGGGGCAAAAATCAGCGGGGCAAAGCGGGTGAAGGATTTGCGCGAGGCCGGCGGTGGGCTATGGACCGGAAGCGTCGAGACCTCCGAACTCGAAAATCTCTACGTCAACGGCAGACGCGCAATTCCGGCGGAATCCGACTTCCTCTACGCACACTCGCCGCTAAAGGCAAAGACCGACCACGCGGGCGAAAAGATAAATCCCGGAATGGACGGATTCGCCGCGAGGGAGCAGGACGTAAAGGCGCTGCTGTCCATGTCGCCCCAGCAGCTCAAAAACGTGAATATCGACATGTACACCGTCTGGTACAATTCGCACATGCCGCTGCGCGGAATCTCAAAAAACAAAAACGGAACGGTAAATCTGTTCGTCTCAAATCCGACCGGCCTCGAAATCTACAAATGGGAGCTTTATCCGAGATTCAAAATCCGCAATTCAAAATCCGAACTGGACGCCGGCGGGGAATTCTTCTTCGACAAAGCCTCAAAAACTTTCCTCTACAAGCCGCGCGAGGGCGAGGACATAAAGACGGCGGCCGTCGAATATCCCGTATTGAGCCAAATACTTTTAGTGGAAGGCGAGGAGGACAATCCGGCAGAGGGAATTTCGATAGAAGGCGTGACATTCCAATACGGCGCGCATTTCCCGAAGGAGGGCTGGAGGCAGTCGCCGCAGGCGCAGTCCACGGTTGACGGCTTTGTGAGCGTTTCCTGCGCGAGGGATTTCAAAATGAGCGGCTGCGTCGTGGAGCATTGCAACACCTACGGCATAAGCCTCGGCGCGGGCGCGGAACGCGCGACCGTTGAGAACTGCGTGATATTCGACGCCGGGAGCGGGGGAATACGCATAGGCGGGAAAGCCCTCCCCGGAAACGAGCTTGCCGACACCACATACGGCAACGTCATAAGAAACAACATCGTCTATCAATACGGCCGCTACAACAAGGCGGGCGTGGGAATCTGCATATTCACCTCCGGAAACAATCTCGTTGAAAACAACACCGTTTTCGACGGCTATTACAGCGGAATGAGCGTCGGCTGGACATGGGGGTTCGCGCCCACAAACACGCAAAACAACCGGATTGTCAACAATAGAATTTTTAAAATCGGACACGGCGTGCTCGACGACATGGGCGGAATATACACGCTGGGGAACTCGACCGGCTCCGTGATAATCGGGAACGAAATATCCGACGTGCGCCGGCACCGCTACGGGGGCTGGGGAATATACAACGACGAGGGCAGCAGCGGATTGTACATCTCATGCAACTACGTGCACGACACCCATGAGGACGGGTACGTCATGCACTACGGCATGAACAACATCGTAAAAAACAACATATTCGTCAACGGCGAGACCACCCAGGTGGGGCTCAGCAGAAAAACCTACAAAAACTCGTTCGAGTTCACTCGCAACATAGTGGTGTATTCCTCGCCCGCCGGCCTGTTCAGAAGTAACGACACAATCGCTCCGGACATAGCCAGATTCGATAGAAACATCTACTGGAACACCAATGGCGAAGTCTCCTTCAGCGGAAAAACCCTCAAGCAGTGGCAGGAAACCGGGCAGGACAAAAACTCGATAGTCGCCAATCCGGAACTTGATGCGACGACGCCGAAAAACGAAAACTACAAAAAAATAGGATTCCGCCCGTTCAGCACAAAAGACGCCGGGGTTAAGGGCGAGATGAAAAGGAAGCTCGACGCGATACTGGCCTCGTACCGCTTCCCGCCCATAGTAAATTGCCCGCCCGAACCGCAGTGGGACTTGGATTTCTCCGAGGACTTCTCCGAGTGCGAAGAGGGCAAGACGCCCGCAAGCGTCGGGGCGCACACAGAAAAAAAAGACAGGGACGTGGTGGTTATGTCGGAGGGCGGAAAAAAGTTTCTGCGCATTATCGACGGCAAGAACAAGTACGAATTTATGCCAGACCTCAATATCCGCGCCACCACCCTCTCCAAGAAGGTGCGCATAGTTTTCGACGCCCGCCTAAACGCCGACTCAAACTTCTATGTGGAGCCGAGAAACGGCAACTTCATACCCGGACTTCCGTCGATAAAAATCGCCGGCGGGAAGCTCTCGACGCCCGGAGGGTTGGTTGCGCTTCCGCTCGGAAAATGGCTGCGCTTCGAGTTTACCGCAGACATCGCCAAAGATTCCAAGCGCGGACTGACGTGCGACGTATTTGACGGCGGCAAAAAAGTGGCATCATACTCGTCGCAATACAGGGCTCAGGCTCCGGGCAAGACGACGGTGGTGGTTGTGTCCGCCTTCGGCGAAAAAGGTTCGTTCGATTTGGCAAATATAGACATCTCCGGCGCAAACCGCTGAACGCGCGTACCGCGCGCGCCGCGCGGGCGCCAAGAACGCGCAAAAGCCTGCGGTGCGCGCTTTAAAACTCTCATAAAAAAAACGCGGCGCAACCTTCCGGCGCAAACCGTGCGGGCGTATAAATGTTTCCATGTTGACACGCGGCGGAACTTGATTATATAAACACAGAATATGGGAAACGGAAAATACTTTTGGCAACTGCCGTGCGTTATGGCGGCTTTCATAGCCCTTGCGGGGGGGAATACGATTTTTGCGGCAGGAAGGGACATTTGCGTCGACGCCGCAAAGGGCGACGACGCGGGCGGAACGGGCTCTTCCGGAGCGCCGTTTAAGACGCTTCAGCGCGCGGTATCCAAATTGCGCGAGATAAACAAAGACAATAAGAACGACATCAACGTGCGAATCGCCCCCGGAGACTACTTTATCGATAAGGAAATCCATCTCGACAACTCCTGCGGCGGGGGC
>CALXMX010000055.1 GCA_944389575.1 uncultured Opitutales bacterium | reverse complement strand
GGAAAAAGCGGCGGCGGAAAAAGCGGCGGCGAAAAAAGCCTCGCCATTGCATTCCGGGAACGCGGTTTTTAGAGCTGCAGGCCTTGCCGTTTGCGAGGCAGTTGTTTTTATCTTAAAAGAAATTTTCGGCAAAAAAAGTATTTTTACAAGGCAATCCGGCTTTGCGCGCGCAATTTGGGCGGCGGAAAATTTTTGGCGCAACCCGCGGAAGTGCGGCGGGCGGAGGGCTTGTCAAGAGGGGGAAGGGAAAAATCGGGCGGGAGGGGAAATTTTGGCGGCGGATTAGGGTGGGGGAGAATGGCTTATTTATGCGGTTTGGGGATAATGTCCAAAACTCAACATCATATCATAAAAAATATTATGAAATTTTTTAAATGCATTTATAATTTAATTACACAGTCCCTTTATAACGAGAACCAAACCCGACAGGAGAAATTCATTCATGAAAAATACATTCCTCAAATGTGCGCCGTTTTTGGGCGTACTGTCTCTCGCCGCGCCGTCGGCGTTTTCAACCGACTACTATCTAAACGGCGACATCAGGCAGCTGCACTCCGACGTCGCATGGGAGGACACTTCCGGCTATTGGTATCAGAGCAGCGGCACTTCCGACCCTTACGACGGCGTCCCGGAAATATCCTCGTCCGACAACTTGATTTTTGACTATATCGGAGAAGAGTTTGGAGGCGGCGGAGATGGCGGAAACATAATTTTGTCCTCGGATTTGAACGTCAACAATCTCACAAACAACATTGCGGTGGGTATATCCGCGTCGACCGAAATCAATATAAACATATCCGGCACTCTTGATATGGATAGGTATGTCAACGCCTTTTCGGGGGCGATAAACCTTACGGCGGCGAATGTGAGCGTTCAACAGGGGGCGTTTCTTGGCGGCTTGGGCACGGCCGGATTGGGCATTTCGATAAGCGCGATAAAGAGTTTGAATGTCACGGGCATGCTTTCTACGAGTTTCTCTCCGGGCCAGCAGCCGGTGGTATTTTACGCAAACGGCGTCGAAAACCACGGCATAGACAACGCCGACGCGAATATAAATGTCCTCACGGGAACTTTGGAGGGGAGAAGCGGCGCGCTGTTCTATGGCGCCAAAGATACACATACCGAGCACACGATTGCGCAGGACGGGTTCTTGAGCGTAAACCGCGTGACGGGGACGGCGTCGATAGGCGTTGCCGGAAATTCAAATTCCACGGGGAATCTCACAGTGGTGTTCAAGTCCACCGCGGATTCGTACAGCACGGGTGGATTTTTCGAGATTGGCGCGGGGCAGTCCAAAATCGCGCTGGTGTCAAAGGGCGTTTTTTCGCAGTCCTTTGAAGGGTCAACCATGCAGTTTACTGGCGGCGTCAGAATGATAGGCGGAGGGCTGTTCCTCAATTATGCGGACGATTCGGGAGTCTCGCACGGGAGGCTGTCGTTTGAAAAGGACGGTTCGTCTGCGATTGCCAGCTTTGGAAATTCAAACCAGAGCGTAGGCGGAACTTTCGTGTTCGACGACATCGACGTATCGGGCGGAGGGGAGCTCGTGGTGCGCTTTTCGGACAGGTCGACCTTCGACTCCATAAGCCTTTCCTCCGGCGGCATAAGCGGGACGGGAACACTTGTCATAGATTTCGCCACGACGAATGTCGAGGATTTGGCCAAGCTCATATCCGACTCCGCCGAGGAGGGAATAAGGATTGTCTCTTGGGAGGCCGGAAACTCGTGTTCGGCAAACATTGCGGCGGCCGTGAGCGTGTTTGAGTACGAGGGCGCGGAGTATGTCTTTAGGAGCGCGTCGGCGGACGACGGATTGTACGTGGCTTATGTTGCCGTACCCGAACCCGCTCTTGCGGCCGCGATATTGGGGGTGTTGGCTGTGGCAATGGCGGCGCGCCGCAGAAGGCGTTAAGCGACTGCGGAAGCGCCGGGTTGTCCGCCATCTTTTGCGTTGCGCATTGCCGCGGCGCGGCGGGCAATGCCGCGCGGGGCGGCGTTTTGCGCGTTGGCTTATAAGCGGGTTTGCAAAAGGGTTTGGAAACGGGTTATTGAAAAACGCCGCGCGATAATGGGAGTTTTTGCGGCGATTAAACAGAATGCGGAATGCGGCGGATTTGGATTCGCGCTTTTGGGAATATTTTTTTCTTTCGTCCAAAGTGAAATAGGATTTGGAATTTTTTTAAGCGCGGTAAAAATTATAATTATGGAAGCTGCAATTATGGAGCCTGCCAAATCCAACGCGCGGCGCAGGCGAAATATTTTTTAAATTTTTTGCGCTCGGACGCGTTTTTTCGCGGGCTCAAAATAGAGCCGCATTTAAAGCCGTTCATTGCCGCCCGCCGATTCTAACGCCGATTTGATTTCATTTAGGCGCTATCGCGCAAGGCGTTCGAAAGCGGAGGCGCCTTGTGGATATTGTTTTATTTTTTTGCAAAATCAAATTTCGCGATGCCGCGCGAGCGCGCGGCATTTGCTGTTTGCCGGCGTTTTGCGCGCCGCTCATCTGCCGCTTTGCCTGTATACGCCTGCCTTACCTGTATACGCCCGCTTCGCCTGTATTGTATATTTGCCGAAGATTGGGCGCGGCGGCCGCGGAGATTCTTAGGCGTTTTTTTTCGGCGGAGATTGGGGAAGTTTAGCGCCGCTTTTCGCGCGGCGGATTTGCAAGCGGGGTTTTCATCGGGGGGGTACTGGCGGGGGGGCTTGTCTTTACAAAGAGCGTGTTTCTGGGAATATAGGCGG
>CALXMX010000054.1 GCA_944389575.1 uncultured Opitutales bacterium | reverse complement strand
GTTTTCCATGGGGCCTACCTCGTTCAGGCCGGGGCCGACGTTGCTTATCGCGCTCACAGCCGAACTCAGCGCGCCCGCAAAACTCATGTCCGGCTCCGCCGCCGCCACCGCCAGCGCGCCGAAGAGCGCCGTCGCGGCGTATAGGCTGACGAACGCGAATAGGGAAGTCGTGTCCGAGGAGTCGAAAATCTTTTTGTCTATGCGCACCGCCCTGACTATCCGCGGGCGCAAAACCTTCTCCGTCTCCCTCGAGAGCAGCTTCAGCGCGGCCAGCAGGCGCGACACTTTCAGCCCGCCCGCCGTCGAGCACGCGCACCCGCCGACTATCATGAGGGCGAAAAGTATCATGTGCGTCGCCGGCGTCCACTTCTGGTAGTCCGCCGAGCTGAACCCGGTGGTCGTCATTATTGAGACGCATTGGAAGGCCGAATCCGTAAGGCAATTCCACCACTTTCCCGGTTCAACGCCGCCGGCGCCCATTCCGATAGCCGCCACCGCAAGGGTCGCCGCCACCAAAATCGCGGTATAGGCGAGCATCTCCAAATTGGAGGCGAATTTCGACGCGTTCCCGCGCACCAGCGCAAGTAACGCAAAAAAGCTTATTCCGCCCACGAACATGAAGAATGTCACCACCCACGAAATCAGCGCACTGGAGTAGTGGGTGATGCTGTCGTTGTACACGCTGAACCCGCCCGTAGAAACCGTCGCCAACATGTGGCAGGCTCCGTCAAACCAGCCCATTCCGCATGCCCTGAACACTATCAGGCACGCTGCCGATATGCCCGCGTACAGCAGAAATATTTTCAGTATCGCGCTCTTTATGCGCTCGGCCTCAATCGCCCCGTTCGCGCTTACGCTGGATTCGTAGGAGTACATCAGCTTTGCCCCCGACCCCATGAACGAGAATACGGCCACAAAGAACACCACTACCCCCAATCCGCCTATCCATTGGGAAAGCGCCCTCCAAAAGAGCAGGCTCTTCGGCATGGACTCCACGTCGCCGAACACCGAGGCTCCGGTTGTGCTTATCCCGCTTGCTGACTCAAACAGGG
Organism: uncultured Opitutales bacterium; assembly: GCA_944389575.1. GTDB lineage: Bacteria > Verrucomicrobiota > Verrucomicrobiia > Opitutales > Intestinicryptomonadaceae > Merdousia. The sequence continues at coordinate 11,181 of CALXMX010000054.1, read as the reverse complement.
CGTCCGCCAATCCGCACTGCTGTATGAATATGTACGGCAGCGCGCCGACGAGCGCGCCGAGTATCCAGCCCATTCCGACCACGCACAGCGCCTCTTTGCGAAATATTCTCCGGGGGGCGTTTTTCGTCGGCAGATACAGCGAGAACGCAATCATGAAGGTCAGCGAGATTATGCATATCCACGACGGCAGGGACTCCGCGTCGGCGGAGTTGTCGGAGTGCGCCGCCGCCACAACCGCGCACAGCGAAAACGCCGTTCCAAGCACCGCCATTAGCAGTGAGACCATCTTGAATATTATGGAATAGTTCATCTCTGCGGAAATTTCGGCGCTGCGGGGCTTACATGAAAATGTCGGCCACCTGTCTTGCTATGTCCCGGTTCAGTATTATTATGAGCCTGTCGCCGGCGTTTACTATGTCCTGCGCGCCCGGAACGCGCGCGGAACCGTCGTCCTTCATCAGCGCGGCTATCATGCAGGCGGGCGGCAGGCGCAGGTCGCGCACCCTCTTTCCCGCGCCGGAGCTGCCGTCGGCGACCTTCAGCTCTATGAACACTATGCCGCCGTCCCGAAGCTTCCCGATGATCGTAAAATTTTTGTCCGTCAGGTATTTTTTTATCTCCACCACAGTCACCTTGCGCGGGGAGGCTATGGCCTCGATGTCCAAAAATCCGCTTATATTTTGAAGCACCTGCTCGTAGTCCGGCTTGTTTATGACGAGCTCGACGCGCTTTACGCCAAGCTTCTTCGTCTGAAGGCAGGTCATCACATTTTCCTCGTCGTCCTTCGTGCATGCTATGAAGTAGTCCGCCCCGCCGATTTGCTCCTCCTCCAAAAGCCTAAGCGACGTCGCGTTGCCGTTTATCACCGTGACGTTCGGAAATATCTCCGCAAGCGCGCGGCACTTTTCCAAGTCCGGCTCTATCACCCTTATCTTGAATCTACTGTTCGACAGCCGCCTTATTATGGCCGAACTCGTCTCCGTCGCCCCGTAGAGCACGACCCTTATCGGCGTGACGTCCTCGTTTGAAAACAGCCTCCTTGCGGGAAGTATGGATTCCGGCGTGCCTATTATCGTGATGTTGTCGCCCGCCTCAAGCTGCGTGTTGGCCGTCGGAACCACCGGCTGGGCCCCGCGCTCGAGATAGGCGATTTTTATTCCCGCCGGAAGCTTCAAGTCCTTGAGCGGCTTGGCAATCACTTTCGAGTCCGGAGCTATCTTGAGTTCCTGAAGCTCTATCTGCCCCCTTGCGAAATCCTCTATCGCCATGCGCTCCGGGTTGCGCACGTGTTTCGCCAATTCTATCGCCGTAAGCGCCTCGGGATTTATCAGCACGTCTATGCCGAAATGCTTTTTGTAGTTTATCACGGAATTGTCGGCGTAAACTTCGTCGTGCACGCGGGCGATTGCGGTTTTTGTCCCGAGCCTTGCGGCGAGCGAGCAGGCCACTATGTTGAGCTGGTCGTGCGCGGTCATGGCGAGCAGAAAATCCGCGCTCTGCGCCCCCGCCTTCTGGAGGCATTTGGCGGAAGCTCCGTTGCCGCGTATGACGACGACGTCCAAGTTGTCGTCAATTTCGCCCGCGATATCATCGTTCTGCTCTATGAGCGTGACGCCGTGCCCCTCTTCGCTGAGCACTTGGCACAAATAGTGTCCGACGTCTCCGGCTCCTACTATTATTATTTTCATCTTTTCACAATTTAAAGTTTACCCGCAAAAAGCAAAGAATTTTTTTTGCTCCTCCCCTCGCGCCGCGGCTCTTTGCGGGGCGTCTTGCGCATGCGTTCTTTCGCGCGGCGGCCTCCGCGGGGAGTTTTGGCTTTAAGTGAGATTTCTTAGGGGGGATTTAAAGTGGGGGAACTTAAATATCGTATCGGGCGTTTCCCGGAGCTTCCCGCGCGCCGTGTGTGCGAACCGGGTGCGTGGGGGAAAGCGGGAAGCCGGGCGGGCGGGGCGCCGGGCATCGCGCATTTTTTATTTCTTCTTGTTTTAGCGTTTGCTCTTTGGTGCGTTGTTTTTTGCATGCGCTCATATGCGCCCCCGCGTACGCGCGGAGGTTTCGGTTTTTGTTCGCGATACGGCGCGGGGTTTGATCCGTCGGCACGCCTTGCGGGAGCGCGTTTCGCATTGCTAAAAAATCGCTCCGATTTTACATTCGCCGCAAAGGGCTTTTCCGCGTTCAGTATTGCGTGTCCAGTATTGCGCGTTTTGTATTGCGGATTCCCGCGCGCGACCGCGCGGGAGGTTTAGGCGTTTTCTGCCGCAGTCCGCGCCGCCCGCTTTCTCCCCGATTTTTTTTGCCTGTCCGTATATTGGAAGCGCGCGCCTTAAAAAACGGCGCGCGCTTCGGCTAAAAAACCTGTACGGCGGCTTGGGGGCTACAGCATTTTGAAAAAGTCGTTGCCCTTGTCGTCCACAAGTATGAAGGCCGGGAAGTTTTCGACCTCGATCTTCCAGACGGCCTCCATTCCCAGTTCCGGAAATTCGACAAGCTCGACCTTCTTTATGTTGTCCTGCGCCAACAGCGCGGCGGGCCCGCCTATCGAGCCGAGATAGAAGCCCCCGTGCTTTTTGCACGCGTCGGTGACGGCCTGCGAGCGGTTTCCCTTGGCTATCATCACCATGCTCGCCCCGTGCTCCTGGAAGAGGTCGACATATGGGTCCATGCGGCCGGCGGTCGTCGGCCCGAACGAGCCCGACGGCATTCCCGCCGGAGTTTTCGCGGGGCCCGCGTAATAGACGGGGTGTTTCTTAAAGTAGTCGGGAAGGCCCTCTCCGCGGTCGAGGCGCTCCTTGAGCTTCGCGTGCGCGATGTCGCGGGCGACTATTATCGTCCCATTGAGCGAGAGGCGCGTCTTGACCGGATATTTTGAAAGCTCCGCGAGAATTTCCGGCATGGGTCTGTTCAAGTTTATCGCAACGGCTCCGTCCGAGAGGTTTGCCGTGCGGTAGTTCTCGGGTATGTATTTGGACGGCTCGAGCTCAAGCTCTTCAATCCATATTCCGTCGGCGTTGATTTTCGCCTTCATGTTGCGGTCCGCCGAACAGGAGACGCCGAGCCCCACCGGGCAGCTCGCCCCGTGGCGCGGGCAGCGTATTATTCGCACGTCGAGCGCAAAATTCGCCCCGCCGAACTGCGCGCCTATGCCGAGCTTGCGCGTCTGCGCCAGAAGCTCCTTCTCAAGCTCTACGTCGCGGAAGGCGTGGCCGAGCTCGTTGCCGGAAGTCGGGAGCGCGTCGAGGTATTTTGTCGAGGCCATCTTGACCGTTTTGAGGTTCATCTCCGCGCTGGTGCCGCCTATCACCCACGCGATGTGGTAGGGCGGGCACGCCGCCGTGCCAAGGCCCTTCATCTTTTCAACCATGAACGGAATCAGGCGCTCCGGAGTCAGGAGGGCCTTCGTCTCCTGATATAAATAGGTCTTGTTGGCCGAGCCTCCGCCCTTGGCCACAAACAGAAATTCGTACTCGGACGAATTGGTCGCAAGAATGTCTATTTGCGCCGGCAGGTTGCAACGGGTGTTGACCTCGTTCCACATGTCGAGCGGCGCGTTCTGCGAGTAGCGCAGGTTCTCCTGCGTGTAGCACTCGTAAACGCCTTTAGACAGGTATTCCTCGTCGCACGAGCCGGTCCAGACGCGCTGCCCCTTCTTTGCGAGTATCGTGGCCGTTCCCGTGTCTTGGCAGAACGGGAGCTTGCCGAGCGCGGCGACCTCCGCGTTGCGCAGCATCGTGAGGGCAACCGACTTGTCGTTGTCCGACGCGTCCGGGTCGTCCAGTATCGCCGCCACGAGCTTCAGGTGCGCCGGGCGCAGGTAGAACGAGACGTTCCTCATTGCCTCGCGCGCCAGGAACGTCAGCGCTTCCGGATTTATCTTCAGGATTTTTTCGCCCATGAATTCGGCGGTTTCGACGCCCTCCTTTGTCAGGAGCTTGTACTTTGTGTCGTCCCCGCCGAGGGGGAACATCTTTTGGTATTTGAATGGGGGAGTCGCCATAATCTTCACTGTTTTGTTTTTTCGCCGGCGCGCAAAGCGGCCGTTAAGAGTTGGCGCAACATTATCGGCGGGCGGATTTTTTTCACAAGTTTTATTTTCGCCGTGCGGATTTTTTAAAAATGCGGCCGCACAGCCGCAATAGCTTCTTGACCTTTGCGAAAAAATCGCAAAACTTGGCGGAGAATGCGGCAGGGGTTTTGCCGCGGCTACTACGCACTTCTCGGTCAGATGAAGATTATTGACAATAGCATTTTAGACAGCGGATACGACAAATTTAACAGCCTGGAGATTCTGAATCGCAACCTCGCCGAGGCGAGCGTCGAAAGCCTGGCGAAAGACACGTATAAAGAGCATGTTTTCGACTTTTCCCTCGGAAGGCGCATGGACAGGGGAACCTTTCTTGCCGCAAGCCTCGCAATCCGCGACGTTGTGGCCAAGATTCCGGAGGATAGAATCGGGATAGCGCTGCCGGCGGGCATTCCGGGATTCCTGGTCAATCTGGCCGTGCAAATGGCGGGAAAGGTGTCTGTAAATCTGAATTTCACGATGGGGTCGGACGCGGCGCGCGCGTGCCTGCGCCGCGCGAAGATAAAGACGATTATAGGGTCGGACAAGATTCGCCAGCGGGTTAATTCGCATTTTCCGGACTATCCGTGGTCGGATAATTTCATAGATGTCGGAGGGCTTCTCAAGAGTCTCGGGAGGGCGAAAATCGCCCGGAATCTCCTTTTGGTGCGCGCGCTTCCCGGCCGCATTCTATGCAGGATTTTCGGGATTCCGTCGGAGGGCGGAAACAGGGAGGCGTCTATCATATTCACGAGCGGCTCGGAGGGAGAGCCCAAGGCGGCGGTGCTCACTCACCGCAACCTGATGGCGAATTCAGTTCAGATGAGCCAGCTTGGGATAATAACTCCGGATACCGTCATACACGCAAATCTCCCCCTCTTTCACAGCTTCGGGCAGACCATTCAGCTCTGGCTGGCGACGATTTTCGGCGTGCGCTCCGTGGCTGTTCAAAGCCCCCTTGAAATACAGGCCAATATCGAAGCGGCGCGCGCGGGCGGCTCCACGCTGATGATCAGCACGCCGACTTTCCTTCGCTCGTACTACAAGAAGGCCAAATCCTCCGACTTTCCGAAAATGCGCCTCGTCATAGGTGGCGCGGAAAAGACGCCGGACGGCTTCATAGACCAATGGGAAGGAAAGTTTAAGCATATCCGCTACTTTGAGGGATACGGCCTGACGGAGGCTTCACCCGTGGTCGGGGTCAATCTCTTTGAAAACATGCCGCGGCCGCCGCGCGGGGAGTTCTATCCGCAGCCGAGCGGCTGCAAGCACGGCTCGATAGGCGAGATGTTCTGCGGAATGCAGGCGAAAGTCGTCGACCTGGACACGGGCGAGACTTTGAAAATCGGCGAACGCGGCATACTGTGCCTGCGTTCGGCCACGGTTTTCGGCGGATACCTCGACATGCCGGAGGCCAACAAGGAGCGCGTTTCGCCCGACGGCTGGCTGAATACCGGCGACATCGCCGTCCTCGACGCACAAGGATATATATATATAAAGGGGAGGCTCTCCAGATTCTCAAAGATCGGCGGGGAGATGGTTCCGCACATGGGCGTGGAGGAGGCCGTGGTTCAGGCCATGGGCTTGCAGGAGTCCGAACAGCCGATAGTGGCGGTGGGCTCGAGAATAGACGGCGCAAAGGGCGAGGCTTTGGTGCTGCTCTCGACGATAGACATAGACATGCCCCAGCTGCGCCGCCTTCTCACGGAGGCCGGCCTTCCGAACCTCTGGATTCCAAAGCACGTTTTGCGCGTTGAGAGCATTCCCATTTTGGGTTCCGGAAAGCTCGATCTCGGCAAGATTCGGAAACTGTGCGCGGATTTTTCGGAGTGACCGCCGCCGTGTACGCGTTCGCACGCCCACATGCCCGCGCCTGTGCGCAAATGCCTATGGGGCGTTTTTTGGAGCAAAAAAAGTTGACTTTTTCGGATTTTTTGAGGATTATTTTTTGCGTTATGCGGGGTTTTGCGGTAGCGTTGACCGCGGCGTTTGGGGCGGGTCGGCCGCCCGATTGCGGGCGCGTGGGCGGATTGCGGGGCTCCTTCAAAATGGGGATCTTGAAATTGGAATTTAATAAATAAAAAGAAGGGTTAGAAAAATGAAGATGAAGAAATTTATAAACAATCCCGAAAACCTCACTCAGGAGCTTTTGGAGGGCATGACGCTCGCGTATGCCGACAGAATCAAGCTCGCGGAGGGCAAGGTTGTCGAGAGGGCTGTTCCCAAAAGCCAGGACAAGGTTGCCGTTATTACGCTCGGCGGGGCGGGGCACGAGCCCGCGCTCAGCGGATTTGTCGGCGAGGGCATGCTTGACGCGAGCGTCGTGGGCGACATTTTTGCCGCGCCCAACGCCATATCGCTTTTCAACGCCCTCAAAAAGTTCAAGCGTGACGCCGGCATACTGTTAGTCGTCCTAAACCACGCCGGCGACGTGATGAGCAGCAATATGGCGCTCAAGATGGCCGAGCGCGAGGGGATAAAGGTCAAGAGCATTTTGGTTGCCGACGACATCAGCGCGGGGCTTGACGCTCCCGCGAAAGACCGTCGCGGATTGGCGGGGTGCATACCCCTGATAAAGGTCGCGGGGGCGGCGGCCGAAGAGGGCAAGAGCCTCGACGAAGTTTATGCGGTCGCCGAGAAGTTCGGCTCCAGGATTGCGACCCTGGCGGTTGCGATGACCGGTTGCACTCACCCGCAGAATGCCACCCCGATTTCGGAGCTTGCCGACGACGAGATGGAAATAGGAATGGGTCAGCACGGCGAGGGCGGCGGCGGTCGCTCGAAAATTTTGACTGCGGACGAGACGGCGAAAATCATGTTCACCAACCTGTCGAAGGCGGTTGACTTGAAGGCGGGCGAGGAGATTTTCGTCATCGTCAACGGCACGGGCGCGACCACGCCGATGGAATTGGCGATAGTCTTCAGGGCGGTTGCGGCTCTCGCGGAGGCTGCGGGCGCCAAGCTTGCCGGCGGGATAATCGACGAAATATTGACCGTTCAGGAAATGGCGGGCTTCCAGCTGATAGTATGCGTCGTGGACGGGGAGTCCAAGAGGTATCTGAAGGCCAGGTCCAACGCGCCTTATTGGACGAGCCTCGGCGAGTGAACCGGACGCGAAACTTCGGGTTGCGCGCGCCGTTTTAAAATTCTTTGACTTGCTTTCGGACAGTGTGGTAATATGCGCGCCGGTTTCGATAGGATTTATAAAATTATGCAAAAGCTAAATCTTGCAAAACTTCAAAAGATGTTTGCGGCGGCGGCCGCCGATATAACTGCGGCCGAAAAGGACTTGTCGGCCCTCGACGCCGTTTGCGGAGACGGCGACCACGGCACCGCAATAAAGGGCGCAATAAACGCCGCCAATGACGCAATCGCCGCCGCGGGCGATCTCAAGGGAGCCTTTTTCGACGCGGGCTTCGCTTCGATGTCGCATTCTAACGGTTCCACGAGCACGCTGTTCGGCTCCCTTCTGATGGGAATTTCGGACGGCATAGACGCGGGCGCGGAGGAGCTGGGGGCCGAGGAGGTCGCCAAGGCGTTCAAGAGCGGTTTGGATTCGGTCATGTCCAACACCGGCGCGAAGGTCGGGGACAAGACTCTGATGGACGCGCTGATTCCGGCGGTCGAATCCATGCAGGGAAAGACTGACTTGGCGGAGCTTTTCAATTCCGCAGCCGCCGCAGCCGCCGCGGGCGCGGAAAGCACGGTAAAGCTTCAGGCGAAGTTCGGGCGGGCGCGCAATCTCGGCGAGAAGTCCGTCGGTTCCAAAGATGCGGGAGCCGTCAGCGACGCTATGATTTTTGCGGCGTTTGCGCGCGAATTTTCAAAGCCGTGAGGCGCGGGGAGCGTTTGATGTAGTATATATAAATAAGGTATAAATAGGGCACAGACATAGCCGGACGCTTAGACACTTAAAACATTTTTTAGAAAAGGAAAAATATTATGCCAGATATGGAAGGTTTCAGAGAGGCTTCGAACTACGGTATCGGAGAAAAGGCCAAGAGCGACTCTTTCTTTTTGAAGGGGCTTGAGAACGCGGATTGGGGCGTCAAGTACAGAATGTCGCGCATATTTAATCAAAAGAGCGGCAACACCGTCATGCTTGCGTTCGACCACGGGTACATCATGGGCCCCACGAGCGGCCTTGAGCGCATAGACTTGACTATCGCTCCGCTCGTGAAGTACTCCGACTGCATCATGTGTACGCGCGGAATCCTGAAGAGCTGCATTCCGGCGACCGAGGGCAAGGCGCTGGCCCTGCGCTTCAGCGCGGGTTCGACCATATTGACCTCCCTCAACGACGAAGTTCTGTGCGGGATAGACGAGGCCATAAAGCTGGACGCCTGCGCATTGGCGCCCATGGTGGCGATAGGGGATCCCGACCACGAGGCAAAGACCGTGGCAAATCTGGCCAAGTGCGTCGATTACACCGCGCGTTATTCCATACCGACTCTCGGCGTGACGGCCGTCGGCAAGAATCTCGTCCGCGACGCCCGCTATCTCGGCTTGGCGACGCGCGTGTGCGCCGAAAACGGCGCGACGTTCGTCAAGACCTACTACTGCGACGAGGGGTTTGAGAAGGTCGTTGCCGGCTGCCCCGTTCCGATTGTGATCGCCGGAGGGAAGAAGCTCCCTGAAAACGAGGCTCTCGAATTGGCGTACAAGGCCATTTCCAGCGGGGCGCGCGGCGTGGATATGGGCAGAAACATATTCCAGTCTGAGTGTCCGGAAGCGATGATTCAGGCCGTTCGCGGCGTCGTGCACGACTTCATGAAGCCGGCGGAGGCCTTTGAAATGTATCGGGATTTGAGCGCAAAAAAATAGTTGCGCCTTTATGATGGGGAGATATTTTCGATAAGTAAACAGGGGATAATATTATGAAAAAGTTGACAATGCTAGTAGCGCTGGCGGCGTTTGCGGTTGGGCAAATCGCATGGGCGGATACCGCCGCAGTGGTCGCGCAGGCAAAAAAAACCGCCGATGAAATGTTCGCCGCCAACAGCGGCGCGACGATATCGGAGAGCTTTGGAAAAGTTTCCAAGGCTTATTCGCAGTGGAAGGCCGACCAGTTGGCCGAGGTCGGCAAGACCTTGAAGTTCGGTCCGTGGTGGGTCAGCCACGCAATCGACAAGAGGCGCTTCAAAGACGTAGTCAACGGCATAGACCCGACAGTTCACCCCCTCGACAAGGAGGCGGCTTTCGACAACCTCAAGCTCTGGCGCACTTACGATATTCCCGACGGCGTCATGACGAATCTGCGCATAAACGATTGGATATACCGCAATATCGTCAGCTTTATCTATCGCGAGATAGAGTCGTCGAAGGATCAGACTGTGTATTTTACGATTCTTCCGAAGAAGAATCCGGTCTATCTCAACGGCGAGCTCGTCTGCAAGGCGGACGACAAGCGCCCCGATTATGTCGAGCTCAAGCTCAAGAAGGGCGTCAACAGGCTTGTCGTGAGAATGGAATCCCCCGGCGGCAAGCGCCCCAACAATTTCCAGTTTGCGCCCTACGCCGATATCGCGCTCCCGATGGCGAACAATTTCCACGCCAAGCACGCGATATACGGTCACGAGAACAGGCCGATATCGAACCAGATTCCGTCCATGCTCAATTCGCCCTCCAACGAGGCTCAGATGGACGAGATTATGGTAAGTTATATTCCCCGCCGCGGCATGTATTCGGCAGGCGAGATTGAAAAGAAGTACAACGCGCTCAAGGGCGTAAAGGGAGAGAAGGCCAATGTTGAGAGAATAGCCCTCGCCCAAAAGCTCATGGAGGACACCGTTATCGACCGCGTTCTCTGGTACAATCCCAAGAACGTCCGCGCGGCTTTGGAGGACATGTCCAAGAACAATCCCAAATTCGACAAAAACGTGATGAAAGAGCTTGCCGATTGGGAGAAGAAAATGGCTAATCTGCGCGCCGAACTTGAGAAGGACAGGCACATCAGAAACCGCGATTTGCTCAAGCAGGGCGAAGACCTGCAAAAGTGGGCGACCGAAGCCCTTTTGAAGAACAATCCGCTCATAAAGGACAACGAGTGGGTGTTTATCAAGCGTTCGCTCTCAACCCGCGCGAAGGGGCTTCCGGCGAACTGGCAGGGCAACGCTTCCATAACCAGGCACAAGTCCTCGCACAAAGACGAGATGCTGACGATGAAAATTGGCGACGCCTCATCGGTAAAGCCCCTGATTGCCGATAAGGAGCACAATGTCATCGCCGACCTCGATGTCGACTACGACGGAAAGCGCGTGATGTTCTCGACGATAGACGAGAAGAACCGCTGGCAGCTTTGCGAAGTTAATGTCGACGACAAGAAGATTTCCAACGTTTCTCCCCGCATACACGAAAATATAGACGTCTATGACGGAATTTATCTGCCGGACGGCAAGGTGATGTTCCTGTCCACGGCGTGCCATGTCGGCGTTCCGTGCGTCGGTGGTTCGGACTACGTGGCGAACATTTACACCATGGATCCCAAAGCCGGCGACGAGAAGGCGGTTGACAAGACCATACGCCAGCTGACGTACGAACAGGACGCCGACTGGATGCCGGTGGTTATGGAGAACGGCCGCATTCTCTATACCCGCTGGGAATACGTCGACAATTCCCACTATTTCTCGCGCATAGTCATGCACATGAATCCGGACGGAACGGCGCAGTCGGCCTTCTACGGCTCGACGAGCTACTGGCCGAATTCGTTGTTCTATTGCCGTCCGATACCGGGGGATCCCAACAAGTTTGTCGGGATAGTTTCTGGGCACCACGGCGTGGCGCGCGCGGGCGAGCTGCATTTGTTCGACGTTTCAAAGGGTACTAAGGAAGATCAGGGGCGCGTCCACCGCTTCCCGAATTTCGGCCGTGAATACGTGGCGCGCACGCTCGATGAGCTTGTCGCCGACGCGCACCCGCTGCTTTTGCACCCCTATCCGCTGTCGGAAAAATACATAATGACCAGCATGCGTCCCAGCGGGAAAAACTACGGTATATATCTGGTTGACGCCTTTGACAACATGGTGCCCGTATATACGGACAAGGACGCGGATCTGTTTGAGCCGATGCCCTTGGCGGCTCGCAAGAAGCCCAATGCGATCATGGATAAGACGAATCCG
>CALXMX010000053.1 GCA_944389575.1 uncultured Opitutales bacterium | reverse complement strand
CAAAAGTATTTTGTTCATCTCGGCGTCGTTCATAACGTACTGCTCGCGCTTCTTGCGCTTTATGCGGTACAGCGGCGGCTGGGCTATGTATACATACCCGTGCTCTATCAGCCCGCGCATCTGGCGGAAAAAGAACGTCAAAAGCAGCGTCCTGATGTGAGAGCCGTCGACGTCGGCGTCCGTCATTATCACGACTTTGTGGTAGCGCGCCTTCGAGATGTCGAATTTGCCCTCTCCCTCCTCGCCTATGCCCGTGCCGCAGGCCGTTATGATTGTGCGAATTTCCTGGTTGTTCAAAACCTTGTCGAGCCGCGCCTTCTCGACGTTCAAGAGCTTGCCGCGTATCGGCAGAATCGCCTGGTGTCGCCTGTCGCGCCCCTGCTTCGCGGAGCCGCCGGCGGAGTCGCCCTCGACGATGTAGAGCTCGCACAGGGCGGGGTCGCGCTCGGAGCAGTCGGAGAGCTTGCCCGGAAGCCCGCCCGCGCTCATGACGGTTTTCCTGACCGTCTCGCGCGCCTTTCGCGCCGCGTCCCGCGCGCGCGCGGCGAGTATGCACTTGTCGATGATTTTCTTCGCCGTGGAAGGCGACGTCTCGAACGCGTACTTCAGCTTCTCGCCGACGATCTTTTGCACTATTCCGTCAACCTCGCCGTTGGAGAGCTTCGTCTTTGTTTGCCCCTCAAAGCGCGGTTCCGGCACCTTTACCGACACGACCGCCGTAAGCCCCTCGCGGCAGTCGTCGCCGGATATTGCCGGATCCTTGTCCTTCAAAAGGTTGTTCTGCTTTGCGTAATTGTTTATCACGCGCGTCAGCGCCGTGCGGAAGCCGCTTAAGTGCGTGCCGCCCTCCACGTTGAAAATCGAGTTCGCGTAGGCGTAGACCTGCTCGTTATAGCTGTCGTTGTACTGCATGGCGATGTCGACGACTATCATCGCGGAACTTCCCTCCGCCGCGGGAGCCTCGCCGCCGAACGCTATCACCTTCGGCGTCACCACGGACTTGTTCTTGTTGAGAAATTCCACGTATTCGGCTATGCCGTTCTTGAATTTGAACTCCTCGCTCTTGTCTGTGCGCTCATCGACGAGGGTTATCGTTATCCCCGGGTTGAGGAACGCAAGCTCCCGCAGGCGCTTTGAAAGTATCTCGTATTTAAATTCGCGCGTGTTTAGGAATATTTGCGGGTCCGGAATAAAGGTTATTTTCGTCCCGGTCGCCTTCGTGTTTCCGATTATGGTCATGGGCATGGTGGTCTTTCCGCGCGAAAATTCCATCTTGTGGATTTTTCCGTCGCGGCGCACCTCGACCTCGAAATATTCGCTGACGGCGTTCACGCATTTTGCCCCCACGCCGTGCAGCCCGCCGGAAACCATGTATGCGCCCTTGCCGAACTTTCCGCCGGCATGGAGGTTTGTCATGACCAGCTCCAGAGCCGGAATTTTGTACTTCGGGTGTATGTCCACCGGAATTCCGCGCCCGTTGTCCTCTATGGAGCAGGCGCCGTTTAGGTGGACGGTCACCTTTATTTGCGAGCAGTATCCGGCCAGCGCCTCGTCTATGGAGTTGTCCACTATCTCAAATACGCAGTGGTGGAGCCCCCTCTCGTTCGTGTCCCCTATGTACATGTCGGGGCGCTTTCTCACTCCCTCCAAGCCTTCGAGCTTTTGAATTTTTGAAGCGTCGTACGTTTCTTTTCTGTCTTTGTTGTCAGCCATTTTGATTTTGTTGTTTTATATTCTGAAAATTTCTTTCAATTCCTGCCGCGAGAATTTCGCCGTCTCGCCGCGCCTTGCCCCGTCTTGTCTTACCGCCGAATCTTTGGGGCGCCCGCTTCGGCTCCGCGCGCCTCCGCCGGACGACCCTCCAAAAACGGGGCGCTTCCCCCGCGTTCGACCGGGCATTCGCTGTGAATAAACGCGTTAATTAGGCGCGCCAGGCAGACGCATCGGCCCTTTCTGCCACGCCTGTATTTATAGTATATCTACCCCCGTTTTATGCAACCATTTTTATCGTTTTTTTGCCGTTTTTTAAGGCGGAAAATTCCCTTTTTGGGAATCTATTTATAGCCTGGCGTATTTGGATTCTTGCATTCGGATTTTTCCGCATTTGTCGCACGGGGGAGGGAGGGAGGGGGGAAGCGAAGTTTCCATGCGCTTTTATTCCATTATTTCGGGCGAAAATGCGCGCTCCGCCCAGCGAGAATTTTTTTGTTTGCGGAGTCTGGAGCTTTGGGAGGGGCGGCTCGGGGCGGCGTTTTTCAAAGAGATGAGAGTTTTCGGAGGGTATGGGAGGATTCCGGCGGAGGGATTGCGGGCGATTTGAAGCACGGACGGATTGGGAAAAATCGGATAATGGATTGGCGGACGGCGGAGAAAATTGAACATTTGGGAAGTCGAGCAAACGCGTGTGGAAGGGCGAAGCATGCGGCGCAGGATTTGCGGCGCGCGGCCTTGGAGTGGGGGTCGGGCGATGTAAATATTTTTCGTCAAAATGCGCGGCATGTGCGGAATTTCGCCCGTGAAGCGGGGACGGAAGGGGCGGTGGGTGCCAATTTGATTCGCATGGGGCCCGGCTTGTCCGGTTGGATTTGAGAACCGCGTTGAGTCGCGCGTGTGCCGATTGCGCCATTGTAAGAACTTGTATTTATGTGTTCGCGATTGACTGGTACCGCGATATTCTTGCCCCGAAATTTTTGGTGTAGGTCGGTACGCAAATACCTTTTAGTAAAAGGCGCGGCAAATTTTACCTGTAAAGCAGGTGGAGGGAGAGAGCCGCGGGAGAGTGTGGAATATGCGCGCTCAGCCTGCGGTATCGCCGTATACTCCCGTCCGCAATGGGAATAGTTTTGCGCCTAAGAAACGACGTATGGGCGGCTTGTGCGACTTTTTTGTCTGCGACGCGCTTTCTTACCGGAATTTTCAGACGCAGTTTGCGTGCGGCTATGTCGAAAATATGTACAATTTAAAAAAGCGCCGTTTTTTTCGCAAGGGCTTCGCCGGCGTTTGAAATGTGGATTTTGGAGTGGAATGCTATCGGGGAATATCGCGGGTGGCGGGATATGTTTCCGGATACTTAATAGTCGCGGCGGATTGGAATATCGGGCTTAACTTCGAGTTTTTTTGGTGCGCGCCCTCAGAGTAAAAGAAGGGTTGGAGAGTTTTTTAACGCGGGTAAAAAACTTCAATGGCGGTGGGTTCGCCTTGTCGCAGGCGGAGCATTTTTTTTCGCAAAATTTTTTTTGCGCGCAGACGCAAAAGTAATGCAGAGCTTCGCAACTGCGTTGCAATG
>CALXMX010000052.1 GCA_944389575.1 uncultured Opitutales bacterium | reverse complement strand
CTCAAATTCTTCTCTGTCCCCTATTGAAAATTCTTTAAAACTTAGCATATTTCTCCCCCCCACGCCGAACGGCGCGCGTATTAAATTGGACACGCAAACAATGGATTAATCCAAAAAAAAACGCGCTATCTGAAGCGGCGCGACATCTTTTCCATCATCTTGCGCCCGCGCTCGCCGCGCATCATTTTCATCATTTTCCTCATTCCCTCAAACTGCTTTAGCAGCGCGTTTACGTCGCGCACCTGCGTGCCGCTTCCGGAGGCTATTCTCAGCCTGCGACGCGCGTTGAGAATCTTGGGGTTGCGCCGCTCCGCCGGAGTCATCGAAAGTATTATGGCCTCCGTCCGGCGCATTTTGGCCTCCTCCTTCTCGCCGACCTTAACGTTCCCCATGCCTGGAAGCATCTTCAAAATCGACCCCATTGAGCCGAGCTTCTTTATCTGCCTCATCTGCGAGAGAAAGTCCTCCAAATCGAACTCCGCGCGGCGGAGCTTTTGCGACATGCGCTCGGCCTCCTGCGCGTCGACGGCCTCCTGCGCGCGCTCCACAAGGCTTACGACATCTCCCATTCCGAGAATGCGCTGCGCCATTCTGTCCGGATAGAACACGTCGAACTCGTCGAGCTTTTCCCCCGTGCCGGCGAACTTTATGGCGACGTTCGAGACGGTCTTTATCGACAGCGCCGCCCCCCCGCGGGCGTCGCCGTCAAGCTTTGTGAGAATCACGCCGGTAAGGCCGACGGCGTCGTTGAACGACTTTGCCACATTCACAGCCTCCTGCCCGAGCGCGGCGTCCGCGACAAGCAGCACCTCCGACGGATTGCAAAGCCCGCGGAGCCTCTTGATCTCCTCGATGAGAACTTCGTCGATTTGCAGGCGCCCGGCGGTGTCGAAGATCACCGCGTCGGCCCCGTCGGCCAGCGCGCGCGCCTCAAGCGCGGCGGCGAGCTTCGGGACGTCCTTTTGGGCGCGGTCCGAATAGACCGCAACGCCCGCCTGCGCCGCGAGCGTTTCGAGCTGGTCGATTGCCGCCGGCCTATAAATGTCACACGCAATCAGGGCCGGCTTGAGCCCGCGCTTTGCCAGAAGGCGCGCGAGCTTCGCACTGCTGGTAGTCTTGCCCGAGCCGTGCAGGCCCACCATCATAATCTTCAGCGGGCGGAGCGCGGAAAGCCCGCTGTCGCCCGCGCCGAGAAACTTTTCAAGCTCGTCGCTTATTATCTTTACAATCTGCTGGGCGGGAGTGACCGACTTTAACACCTCCCGGCCCACGCATTCGGCCTTCACGCGCTCAACAAACTCGCGCGCGACCTTGAAGTGGACGTCCGCCGAAAGCAGGGCGCGGCGAACCTCCTCCAGCGCGCCCGCCATGTTCTCCTCCGACAGCCTGCCCATGCCGCGCAGATTCCTGAGCGCTTTCGACAGGCTTTCAGTCAATCCCTCAAACATCGCCGGCCTATCCTATCGTTTCGCCGCCGTACCAGCGGCGGAGAACCTCCGGAACTTCGACTTTGCCGTCGTCGCGGACATTGTTTTCGAGAATCGCCGCAAGCACGCGCGGGACGGCAAGAGCCGAGCCGTTGAGCGTGTGCACGTTGCGCGGCTTTCCCCCGTCCGCCGGACGGTAGCGGATATTGGCGCGGCGCGCCTGAAAGTCCGTAAAGCAGGAGCAGCTTGAAACCTCCAGCCACTTCTGCTGGCCGGCCGCCCACACTTCAAGGTCGTACTGCTTGGCGTGCGGAAATCCGATGTCGCCGGTGCATATGGCCAGCACGCGGTAAGGAAGATTAAGCTTGCGCAGCAGCCCCTCGGCATCGCGGCGCAGGGATTCAAGCTCGTCCATGCTCGTGTCCGGGCGCACCCACTTGACAAGCTCGACCTTGTCGAACTGGTGCAGGCGGTTCAGTCCGCGCACGTCCTTCCCCCAGCTGCCGGCCTCGCGGCGAAAGCACGGCGTGTAGCCGCACCTGTAGACGGGAAGCTGGGACTCCTCAAAAACTTCGTCCCTGTAAAAATTGGTGATTGGAACTTCCGCGGTGGGAATCATGTAATAGCCGTCCTGCTCGTCGCAGTACATGAGGCCCTCCTTGTCGGGAAGCTGCCCGGTGGCGGTCGCGCTGGCGGCGTTTACCATAATCGGGCACATGAGCTCCCCGTATCCGTTGGCGCGCGCCTCCTCAAGGAAAAACGACAGCAGCGCGCGCACCAGCCTCGCCATATCGCCCACATAGAACGGGAAGCCCGCGCCGGACACCTTAACGCCGCGCTTGAAATCCAAAAGCCTGTCGAAAAACGGAAGGTCCCAGTGCGCGACGGCGTTCTTGACGGCGGAGATGTCGCCCCACGTCGACACCGTCACATTGTCCTTGTCGGAACGCCCGACTGGAACGCTGTCGTCCGGAATGTTCGGGACGCTCATCAACATTTGCCTCCAGCGCGCCTCCGCCTCGTCGGAGGCGGCCTGCAACCGCTTTACTTCGGCGGAAACCGCCTTCATTTCGGCGGCTTTGGCGGCAAACTCGGGAGAGTTCTTGGGAAGCGACGCCATCGCCTTGCTCGCGGCGTTCTGGGCGGCGCGCGCCCCCTCGAATGCGGCCACGGCGCGGCGGCGGACTTCGTCAAAAGCAATTATCGCGTCGATGTCGCAGTCGAACTTCTTCAACGCGATTTTCGACTTCAAAAGCTCCGGATTTTCACGCAGAATCTTTACGTCTATCATAATGGGTTGGCAAGTGTGCACGCCGCGCGGCTTCATTTCAAGCATTTTAAACTGTCCCGGCGCGCATATTTTTCCTCCGGCAGACTCTTTTGGCTTTACGCTTGGAGACGGCCGGCTAAACTTCGGAACGAATAAAAAATCGGGAGAGTCCGCCTAAAATTTTGCGCGCACAAAAAAGGCGCGCGAATATTAAGGCTCCGATAGCCGGCGCGGGCGGAGGAATCTTTTATCTCGCGCCGGCGCCTACTACAGCAAACGCGCGGCGGGGGCGGCAAAAGCGGCAAAAAAAATCACGGACAAAAACGAAAAAACTTCCCCGCATTTTAATCTAAAACAGATGAACCAGACATTCGTAATAGGCCACAAAAATCCCGACGTGGATTCCATATGCTCGGCGATAGGCTACGCTGCGCTCAAGCGGGAAATGGGGCTGAAAAATTTTGTCGCGGCGCGCTGCGGCAACAGCAACGCGCGCATAGACAGAGTGCTCGAAAAGTTCGGCGCCCGCCTTCCGCAGATGGTCGGCGACGTCCGCCTTAGAGCCAAGCACGCTATGAGGCGAAACTTCATATCCATGCCCGCAGACGCCTCGTGCTTCGCGGTCATGGACGCCATCGACCGCCACGACCTGCGCTCCATACCGCTGGTCGACGATTCGCAAAAGCTGCTCGGCGAGGTCACCGTTTTCGACCTCGGCGAATTTTTCATACCGCGCCCCAAAGACGCGCGGCAGACGAGAAGGGTGCGCGCCACGCTATCGGACGTAGTAAAGACGCTCGACGCGCGCGCACACTGCCTTTTCCGCGCGGAGGAGACGGAGGACATGTTCGTAAGAATCGGCGCGATGGAAGTGGCTACATTCGGCTCGTTCATCGAGAGGGAGGGTCTGCGGCCGGAGCAAAACCTCATAGTAGTCGGCGACAGGTTCGACATTCAGATAAAGGCCGTCCAAATGGGGGTGCGCGGAATAATAATAACCGGCAACTACGCCATAGATCCTTACGTGCTCGAAATGGCCGCCCAGCGCGGCGTAAGCGTGATATCCTGCCGGCACGACTCCGCCACGACCGCCCTGCTTGTGAGAATGGCGACGCGCGCCCATCCGCTGGCGCGCCCGAATCCGGCGGTAGTCCCGCGCGACATGCTGCTGTCGAAAATCCGCGAACGCTCGCGCGACTATTACGGGAAAACCGTTTTCGTCTGCGACTCCCGCGGCAGAATCGAGGGGCTTTTCACCAACGCCGACCTGCTCGACATACGCCGCCCCAAGCTCGCGCTGGTGGATCACAACGAGCTTTCGCAGGCAGTCGCCGGCGCGGACGAGGCCGAAATCGTCGAAATAGTGGACCACCACAGAATCGGCGACGCGCGTACGTCTAACCCGATACTCTTTATAAACAAGCCCGTAGGCTCGACCTGCACAATCGTCAGCCAGATGTTCGCCGCCGCCGGTAAGCGGCCCGACAAAAAAATCGCAGGCCTGCTCTTGAGTGGAATCATCTGCGACACCCTGAACCTCAAGAGCCCGACCGCCACCGCGGACGACTCCGCCGAAATCAAACGGCTGTCGCCAATCGCCGGAATCGACCCGGACGAACTCGCCGAATACGTATTCCGCTCCGACTCCATCGTGGCGACCTCCTCTCCCGACAGGGCGATCGGCGCGGACTGCAAGTTTTACGAGGAGGGCGGAGTGAAGTTTTCGGTGTCGCAAATAGAGGAGCTCGACTTCGCGGCGTTCCTATCCAAGCTCGAACCGCTCCGCGGCGCGCTGGAGGCCTGCCGGGCGAAAAACAAGCTATTTTTCTCTGCGCTGTTTGTCACGAACGTCATGACGCAGGATTCCCTGCTGCTCGTCGCAGGGGACGAGGGCTTCGCCTCGCGCATATCCTATTCGAGGGACGCCGAGCGCAATTTCTTCGAGCTCCCGAAAATCGTCTCGCGCAAGAAGCAGCTCGTGCCCTACCTCACCGCGCTGCTCAAGGACGCTCCGCGCTGACCGGCGCGCGCAAAAAGAGGAGAAACAAAAAAATAATCTCGATTTTAACCCGCCACCCGACTACATATCCAACCCATGATTCCAGCCTTCTCGACACTTCTTCAAACGCCCGTTCTTGCGGACTCCAGCGTCGTCACATACTTTGTCCAATCGAATTTCGCCGGACAGGTCATAGTGGTGATACTGGTGGTCTTCAGCGTCGTCGCATGGGGCGCGATGCTGTGCAAAAACGCCGACCTAAACGCGATGGACACGGCAAACAAGAACGCTCAGCTGAGGCTGTCGAAGTCGAATTCCCTGCAGGAAGCGGCGGCCTCGAAAAACATCAGCGGCCCCGACGCGACGCTCATGCGGGACGCCGTCGCCGAATGGGAGAGGTCGGGATACGGGCTGGACGACTCCGTGGAGAGCCGCTCGATAAGAATGGGGCACGTCGAAAACGCACTCCAGCGGACTCTCGCCAGGCAGGTAATCAAGTGCGAGTCCAAGATGACGCTGCTCGGCACCATAATAAGCGGAGCGCCGTTTCTGGGGCTTCTGGGAACGGCGTGGGGGGTGATGGACTGCTTCGGCTCGATGAGCGCGCAGGCGTCGGTCACTCTGAACGACTTGGCTCCGGGCGTTGCCGGGGCGCTGCTGACGACGGTCGCGGGGCTGTTAGTCGCCATTCCTTCGGTATTCGGATACAATTATCTCTCCACGCGGACGCGCAAAGCAGTCACCGACATGGAAAACTTCGCAAGCCTGCTTGCCGACAGGCTCGAACTCGAATCGCGCGCGAGGGAGCTAAATTCGCGTTCGGCGCAGCAAAGGCTACAAACTCCGCCGCAATACCCGAGTGCGCCGCAATCCGCATACGCCCAATCCGCATACGCGCAGGCACCGAACGGATATGCGCAAAGCGCGCAGGCGCAGTTTGGGCAGGCGCCATTTTCCCAGCCGGCATTTGAGCGCTCTGCGCCGCAGGCGCCGGGGCAAGCGGCTCCAGCATTCGCTTCCAATTCCGCCGCGGCCAATTTTACCGCGCCGGGACAAAACGCCGCTATTCCGACGCCTATATACCCCAACTCTCCCCTGCCGCCGGAACCCCGCGCAGAACGGAAAATTCCGCAGGCCGATATTCCTCAGGCGCGCGGCGCGCAGCCGGGCATTATGCAAGCGGGCGTTGCGCAAGCGGGCGTTATGCCTTCGGGCGCTGCACAGGCGGGCGGCGCGCAAAACGGCGCGCAAGATTCTGCTCGAGCCGCACCGTTCGAGCCTCAACCGTCGCCCTTCCCCGCGCCCGCGATGCCGTCCGACCCCGCGCCCGCAAACGCGCCCGAAGAAATTGCGGAAAACGCGGTCGCCCCGCAACCGCCGAAAGCCCCGGGGCGCGTGATAAAATTTTCAATCGACGACGATGACGACGATTCCGACTCGCCCGCTCCGTCGCGCAATTTCGACTAACCGCGCCAGACCTCAACGCATCTTCCGGCAAATATGAGATTCCAAAGAAGAGAGACGGTGGGCGCAATGACCGAACTGAACGTCACCCCGCTGATGGATTTGGCGTTCTCGCTGCTCATCATATTCATGATAAGCACTCCGCTGCTTGAGCAGACCATACCCGTCGACCTTCCGCAGCAGGAAAGAAGCGCGTCCAGCAGGCGCCCGGAAATCGAATTTCAGGTGATATCGATAGACTCGAACGGCCACATATTTTGGGGAAAGCAGCAGGTGGATTTGCCGGAGCTCGACAGGCTGCTGGGCAATTTGGCGACCCTCGCCGATCCGCCCGCGATAAGCCTTCGCGGAGACCGGAGCCTGCCGTACCAAAAAATAATCGACGTAATCGACGCGATAAAGAGGCACAACCTCACAAAGATGCATCTGGACACTTCGGTAAAATGACGCTTCCGTTAAAATAATGCGCCGCGCTTCCGGGGATTCTGGCTGAATATGGCAGTTGAAGAGACAAAGGCGGGCTACTACTACTCCGCCGCGCTCCACATCGGGATTGCGGCGGCGCTGGCTGCGTTCGCGTTTGTGGGCCGCATTTTTCAAAAGCCGCCCGAACAGCAGCCGGTGGTTTTTCAGATGGTCGAGCCCGCCCCCCAGGCACCTCTGCAACCCGCGCCGCAAAACGAGGTGCCGCAATACGAAACAATAGACGAACCGAAGGTCAAAGACATCAAGCCGATCGATCTGCCCGAGCCCCAGCCGGAACCCGAACCGGAGCCGGAACCGGCTCCCAAACCGGACGCGAAAACTCCGGACAAATCTCCCGCGCCCAAGCCCAAAGAGGCCGAAAAAACCGCTCCGCCAAAGAGAATATCGATAGACGACTTCCGCAAAAAAAATCCAGCAAAACCGCGCAAACAGGCTCCCCGCGCGCGCTCAAAGCCGGTGAAAATCGACAAAATCAGCCCCTCCACAAGAAACCTCGACAGATTCGCAAACCAGAGCCGCATTTCCGTCAAGGGGGGAACGAGCAGCGCGATGAAAAACGCCCTCGGCGCATACGCGCAGTACATCAACGCCCTCGCCAAGCGAAACTGGGTCATGCCGGGCTCCATAACCGGAATGGAGCTTTCCTGCACCGTAATGTTCAACGTCAGCGCCGCCGGCGCCACAAGCTCCGTGCGCATCATAAAAAGCAGCGGAAATTCCGACTTTGACGAATCGGCCCTCAAGCTTTTCAAAGGCCTGCGCCTCGTTCCCCCGCCGGACGGGGAGCCGCACAATATAAGCCTGGTATTCACCACCGAAAAATAACAGCCTTTCCTCCGTTCGGCCTCAGCGGGAAAAATTTCCCAAAGACATCGCGACGCTTGAAGCGCGGAGCGCGGGTTTGGAAGCAAAGCGGCAACCGGAACCGCCGCGGGATTTCGGCCGCTCAAGCCCCGCAAACGGCCTGCGGACTCAAAAGTTTTCGCGGCAAAAAAACGTAAAATTTTCGGCGCGCATTACGAATCCGGCGGAAAACCCCGCTAAAAGCCGAGCGGGAAAAATTCGCCTACAGCCCGGCGGCTAATTCAAATTTACATCGGAATACGGAGGCGGAAGGCTCCTGTATTTCGGGACCTCGCGCATGAGCATCTCCGACCAAAGCTCGTCGAGAGGAAGCTCGGAGACGGAGGGGAAATCCGCATTGGAAATTATCCACGAGCCCTCGTCTATTTCGTTTTTCAGCTGTCCCGCCCCCCACGTGGAGCACCCAAGAAACGCGCAGGCTTTCGCGGCGGAGTTGCGCTTGATGATCTTCTCAATGCGCGCGGGGTCTAAGCCGAAAGAAAAGCCCCCGCTGAACGCGTCGTCCGTCCAGACCGCCAAGGTGAGGCGCTCCGGATTCACTGGCCCCCCGAAATAAACCTCCATATTCGACAGAAATCCGTTCTCGAAATCCTCCGAAAGCTCGCCGAGAGTCGAGCGGTTGGGCTTGTTCAAAATCAGCCCGAGCGAGCCCTCCGGGCCGTCCTCCAGCACTAACACCACCGACTCCTCAAAACCCGAATCCGACAGCGACGGCGACGCCAGCAATATCC
>CALXMX010000051.1 GCA_944389575.1 uncultured Opitutales bacterium | reverse complement strand
GCTTCGTGGTGATTCCCGCGGCGATTTTGTTTTACTTTGGCGCGCTGTGGTATTTGAATTTTAAACAGCTGCGGGACTTTAAATTGTTTTTTGCAAAAAGCAGATGGAATCGGACAAACGCATAACTTCGCGCCGCCTCTTTAACGCGGCCTGTTCAGGAGAGAAAACTCGCCGCCCGCCCGTCTGGGTGATGAGGCAGGCGGGACGTTACCTTCCGGAGTACAGGCGGCTGAAACAGAAGCACTCCTTTCTGGAAATAGTCAAAACCCCCGAACTCGCAGTTGAGGCGACGCTTCAGCCGATTGAAAGATTCGGCTTCGACTGCGCGATACTCTTTTCCGACATACTCGTCGTCTGCGAGGCCCTGGGGGTCGAGTACGACTTCAGGGAGGGCGGCGGCATAACGCTCTCAAAGAAAATCCGCACCTTGAGGGACGCGGAGGAATTGGACGCCTCGGCCGACAACGTGCGCTCGAAGCTAAAGTACGTCGCCGACGCGCTGAAGATTCTGCGCGCCCGCCTGCCCGACACCGCGCTGTTGGGCTTTTGCGGCTCGCCGTTTACGCTCGGCGCGTACATGGTCGAGGGTGGAAGCGGCACGGACTTTTCTGAATATTCTCAATTTGCGCGCAAAAACCGCGGGGCGTTCGACGCCCTAATGGGAAAACTTACAGAAGTTGTGCGCGAATACGTAAAAATGCAGTGCGAATGCGGCGTCGACGCGGTTCAGATTTTCGACTCCCACGCCGCGCTTGCGCCCGCGGGGGAATACGGGGTTCTTTCGGGGAATCTCAACCGCGAAATCGCCCGGGCCGCCCGCTCTGCCGGAACGGGGGCGAAGGTGATACTCTATGCAAACTCCATGACTTCGCGCCTTGAGGAGCTGTTGTGCGCGGGCGCGGACGCGTATTCGCTAAGCTCCCAAATCAGATTGTCCGAAGCCGCAAAACTCTGCGGCGGGGCCGCGCTTCAGGGGAATCTCGACCCGGCATCGCTCTCGGAGGACTCCCCGAAGTCCGTCGCCGAAAAAACCCGTAGGATAGTTTCCGACATGGCGCCGATAGGCGGACACATCTTTAATCTCGGCCACGGAATACGCCCCGACGCAAAAATTGAAAACGTCGAAGCCATGTGCTCGGCGATATTTGAATTTGAAAACTGCCACAATGAATAAGCTACAACAGCTCATTGAGAAATACCGCACCAACGGCCCGCGCTACACCTCGTACCCGACGGCCCTGCACTTCTCGGAAAACTGCGACAGGGATAACCTCGTCAGGCTCGCCCTCGCGGGGGGCAAAGAGGCGTCGCTGTACGTGCACATACCGTTTTGCCGCACGCTTTGCGCCTTCTGCGGCTGCTCGTCCAGCGTGTGCCTGAATCCGGCGGAAGTGGACGACTATCTCGAATTGATAGAGGCCGAACTCGAACTCTGGCGGCGCGCCGGGCTTCAAAGGCGCGTCCTCAAGCAGATACACTTTGGCGGAGGAACGCCGAACTTCCTGACTGCGGAGCAGATTTTCAGGCTCAACGCCGCCATAGAGCGCCACTTTGAAAAGGACGCTCTCGACTGCGAATTTTCCGTCGAGCTCGACCCGCGCACCCTCACATGGGAGAAGGTATCCGCATTCGCCTCAATAGGCGTAAACCGCGCCTCTATAGGCGTTCAGGACACCGACATTCGCACGCAGAGGGCGATAGGCCGCATACAGCCGCAGGAGAAAAATCTTGAGGCGGTAGAATGGCTGCGCAAGAGCGGCATAGACAAAATCAACGTCGATTTGGTTTACGGCCTGCCGTTCCAAACCGCGGATGGATTCTTGAATACGGCGCGCGACGCGCTCAGCCTCCGGCCGACCCGAATTGCGCTGTTCGGGTACGCGCACGTTCCGTGGATAAAGGCCTCCCAAAAGTCGCTGGAGAAGTATCCGATGCCCAATCCCGCGGAAAAGGCCGAAATATTTCTGGCCGCGAAGGACGCGTTTGAAAAAAGCGGCTTTGAGTTTATCGGGCTGGACCACTTCGCGCTTCCGGCCGACCCGCTGATTCAGGCGCGCAAAGACGGAACGCTCCACAGAAATTTTCAGGGATACACCACGCGCGCGGGGCTCGACTGCTTCGCCGTAGGGCTTACGTCGATTTCCGAAACAAAGACCTCCTACCGCCAAAACCACAAGGGGCTCGACGAATACCGCCGCCTGCTGCGCTCGGGGAAGCTCCCCATCGCGCGGGGAATCGTGTTGGACGCGGAGGACATTCTGCGGCGCGCTGTCATAATGGATGTAATGTGCCTGCTGAACGTCAGATTCGACCGCTACGGCGCGGATTTCCGCGAAAAATTCGCCTCCGCCTTCCCCGCATTGGAGGAAATGCAGGCCGACGGGCTCGTCGAGATTTTCGACGACCGCTTTGAGGTGACAAAGCTGGGCCGCCTGTTCGTGCGCAACATAGCTATGCTGTTTGACGGAAGGCTCGGCGGGGAGAAGTCGTCCTATTCCAAAACGCTTTAAATGTTTTCGTTTTCATGAAAAAACGCCTTCAAGGAAAGCCGTACTTATGCGCATGAACTTATTTTTGGTAAGGCACGCAAAAGCCCGCGAGGGATATCCCGATTCCGCGCGCGAGCTCTCAAAATCCGGCGAGGCGGCCCTTAGGCTTCTTTGCCAAAGGCTCGACGCCGAAACGTTTTCCGAGGTCTCGCAAATATGGCACAGCCCATATCTGAGGGCGGCGAAAACGGCGGAGATACTCGCGGAGGAAATGAATTTAACGATTCCGCTTAAAACCGCCGAGAGGGCGCGCCCGGACGACGACCCGTTTCAAATGGCGCGCGCCATAGCGGATTTCACCGCGCGCGAAGGCGGGCTGATATTGGTTTCGCACAATCCGTTTGTCGAGATTCTATCCGGCATTCTCGTCGGCGAGGCGCCAAATTGCCGCACCGCGTTCAAGACCTCCACAATAGCCGGATACAAGCTTTGCGAGCCCCCTTCAATCGCAAACCCATACGGGCTGTGGACGCTTGGAATGCTTATTGGCCCCGCGGTATTGCACTGAGGCGGCGCGCCAAAACGCTTGCAAAATCCGCCGCATTTTTTTCCAATAGAAAGACATTATGGACATTTGGTTTCACCCTTCCAAAGAAATAGATCTGCTGCTGAGAGAGACCGCGGCGTCGCTGGGGTTTGACCCCTCGTTCGATCCGCAGGTGCGCCCCGCCGACCCGCGCTTCGGGGATTTTCAGGCAAACGGAGTTCTTCCGTACGCAAAGGGGCGCGGGGAGAATCCGCGCAATGCGGCAAACCTCCTGCTCGGGGCGATAAACTCCTCGCCGAAATTCGACGCCTCCCTAATTGAGACTTCGGTGGCCGGGCCCGGATTTATCAACTTTAAGCTGACGGACAAATTCCTGTTGGCGTGGCTCGGAAAGTACAGGGGCGAAAGCGAACTGAAAGCGGCCTCAAGCGCCTTTTACAACGGCAGGAAAGTCATCATAGACTATCCGTCCCCCAACACGGCCAAGCAAATGCACGTGGGACACCTGCGCCCGATGGTCATAGGCGAGGCCGTCAAACGCCTCCTAAAATTTTGCGGGGCCGACATCAAGTGCGACAACCATATCGGCGACTGGGGCACAAATTTCGGAATTCTCATACACGGCATTAAGACCAGCGGATACGTCCTCGACGAAAACAACGAAAATTCGCTGGAGGATTTGGAGCGCATGTACAAGGCAGGAAGCAAGCTCGCAAAAGAGAGCCAGGCCGACGCCGACGCCGCGCGCGCCGAACTTGTAAAGCTGCAAAACGGCGATCCGGAAAACGTCGCCCTCTGGAACAAAATCAACTCCGTCAGCTCCGCCGCGTTCGACAGAATGTACAAGACGATGGGCCTTACCATCGACATGACTCTCGGCGAATCCTACTACCGCGACAAGGTCGACAGAATATACCGCGAGCTTGAGGAAACCGGCATTGCGCGGAAGGACCAGGGCGCGCTTGTCGTATTTATCGACGAGCACGAGAGGTTCAAAACGCAGCCGTTCATAATCAGAAAGAGCGACGGCGCCTCAAACTACGCCTCGACGGACTTGGCGACTCTGCTCTACCGCGTTGAAAACTTCGCGGCCGAAGAAATAATATACGTCACCGACGGGCGCCAGCAGGACCACTTTCAGCAGCTCTTTCTGACGGCGCAAAAATGGTTCGCCGCAAAGGGCTACAAGCTCCCGAAGCTCCGCCACGTGTGGTTCGGAACGATACTCGGCCCGGACGGGAAAGCCATAAAGACAAAGAGCGGAGAGCCGATACGCCTGAAGAGCCTCATAGACGAATCCGTCGCGCGCGCGCGGGAAATTGTGGAACAGAAGTCTCCGGAGACGCCCGCGCAAGAGGCCGACAAAATCGCCCAGACCGTCGGCGTCGCCGCCCTGCGGTACGCGGACTTGGTGCAAAACCGCACGAGCGACTACGTATTCTCGTGGGACAAGCTCCTCGCATTTGAAGGCAATACCGCGCCATACCTGCTGTACGCGGTCGCCCGAATGCACTCGATATTCCGCAAGAGCGGCATCGATGCCGATTCCGACTTCGCGGCGCAGTCGGGCCGTTTTGAAACCGAGCGCGAAAGGGCGCTCGCCCGAAAGCTCGTCGCCCTTCCCGCCCTGTTTGAGCTCACGCTTTCGGAGCTTCGTCCGCACTACCTGTGCATATACCTTTACGAGCTTGCGGGAATATTTTCCGCATTCTACAACGCCGACAAAGTCATTGTAGACGACGCTTCCACAAGGGCGCGCCGCCTCATGCTGTGCGCGCGTACCCTACGCGTCATGGAGACCGGGCTGAGGCTTCTCGGCATTGAACCGTTAGAGAAAATGTAATGAAGATAAGCACCAAAACCGGCGACGGCGGAAAAACCCGCCTCATGTTCGCAAGGCCCGTTTCAAAGGCCTCGCAGCGCGTGCGCGCATACGGGACTGTCGACGAATTTTCGGCCGCTTTAGGATTGGCGCGCGCATTCGCCGCGGGAACGGAGCTTGCGGGGGAAATTCTCGACATTCAAAAGACGCTCGTCAAACTCATGACGGAACTTGCGACCGACGAAGCCGATTTCCCGAAGCTCGCGGAGAAGAATATCCCCGTGATTTCTGCCGCAGACCTGAAAAAAATAGAGGTTAGAATCGACGCGCTCGAGGGGGAAGGCAATGTGTTTTCCGGCTGGAAGCAATCGGGCGAATCTCCGCTTCAGGCCGCGCTGGACATGGCGCGCGCGAAGTGCCGTTCGGCCGAACGCGAAGTCGTCGCTCTGAGCGAGGCCGGCTCTCTGGCGCGCCCGCTGCCGCTCGAATACCTCAACCGGCTGGCGGATCTCCTGTATTTGTTCTCGCAGCAGTAGCCGCGTTTTCGCGCAGCACCGCTTGCGCGCGAGCGTTTTGAGAGCGTCTTTTGCGAAAAAACGCCGGTTTCCATACGTATGTTCGGATAGAATTTCTGGCAAACCGTCAAAATACTTTCCAAACAACAACGCTCCCGCAGAAAAATAAAACCGCCGAAAAATTTTTAGCAAAGCTGCAGAAGTAAAACGGCTGGCAAAAAAACGCCTCTACCCAAAGCGCGCCCCAATCGATTTTCCCCCAAAGAAACCGCGCCCAAGCGCATAAGGCAAAATAAAAATATGCGTTTTCCGCAATTCGGTGCGTGCTAAGCCGCGAAAGCGCAACCGCTGCGCCGGGCAAAGCTCGCCCGCCCCCCCGATAAAAAACGACTGCCCATCTCCGCTTGAAAAAATCCGCCGGCCTGGCCGGGCGAATTCCGTTTCTCGCGCGGCGGCCCGCGCGCAAAAAAATCCGGCACACAAATAAACCAGCCGCAAGAATCCTTGCGCAAAAACCGCCTCAAAAATTCGGAGCAAAACGATTTCCCAAAGCCCGCGAAAAAAAATGATTCTGCGCGAAAAATCCGGCGCAAAAAATGCGGCTATTTTTCCAAATTGCGAAAAATCCGACGAAAGCCTATTTGCAGATTACCC
>CALXMX010000050.1 GCA_944389575.1 uncultured Opitutales bacterium | reverse complement strand
GCGAATATGTCAGGCTTGTCAGCAAGGGGTCGTATTCCAACGATTCCGGCGAGATTCGCAGGGAGGAGGACGTTCTTGCCCCGCTCGTCGAGCTTGAGAAGGATCCCGACCCGGTGTCGGGCGAGACGCCCGGCTACAAGCAGCAGACCCGCATAGCATGGTGGGTTGCGGACGAGGGGCAGAAGGCCTCGCTCAACGCCGTCGCCTCTTACGAGGACATTCAGAAGGCCAACACTGCGGACAAATTCAGGGTTCAGAGCCTGCCGTTTTATTCGGGCATTCACGGTTTGACGCTCATGAACTTGGAGGGGCGCGCCGGCCAGAGCGCGTTCTCGTTTGAGATGGACGACAATGAAGACGACACCAGCTCTATGTCCAGAATCCGCCGCTTGGACGACGTGCGCGATCTGGACGTCTATAAGGGCGCGGAGATTCCCGACAATGTCAGCGCCTCAAAGGCGTTCTTCCACTCCGTCACATTCGGCTCCAAAGGGCTTTTGGTCAATGTCCGCCACGGCGGAATGAAAAAGGACTTGACGCTCGGCTTGACGCGCCGCGACTTCGGCAACGAGCCCGACACTATTCCCGAACAGGCCCAGTCCAACAACGGGACCGAGGGCATGTATTTTGAATTGCCGATGGGCGTTGCCGGCTACGAATACAAGACCACCGCGTATCCCCTGTGGAGCACCACGGATTCGACCCTCCAGAGATACAGGCGCGAGCCGCGCACCCAAAACAGAATGCTTCAGGGCAAGGGGCACATGTTCGGGCCGCAGATGTACGGCAACGAGGATCTCGACAGCTACGAGACGGCCTCCGCGCTCGACGAGGTAAAAAAATCTTTTGACGACATCTACTTGTGGAAGGATACCGGCGGGCCGCTGTGGGACCAGCTGCGCTCCTACTACAATTTGCGCGTCGACAACGATCCTTCGGCGTCCAAGACGGAAGCTCGCATGCAGACGGACGACCGCGTTGCGCTCAAACCCGTGGTCAAGCGCTTTCAGGTGTTTTACGTTCCGACATTCGTAAGGTACAACGTCTCATACTCCAGCCGCCAGACTCCCAACGGGGGCCACCCGTACAACGGGGCAGGCGGGCAGGCGTACGGAGTGCGCCTTCACATAATTCCGCTTTTGGTGTTGTGGAATCCGTACGACGTGAAGATTCCGGGGGAGTCGTACTACATGATAATGCTGAGCTCGCGTTCGTCGATGGGTACGGCTTCGCGCGACCAAAATCCCTTAGGGTGGTACCGCTTTGCGATAGGATACAGGAGCGGCAACCAGTTCCAATGCCTGCGCGACTTGCGCACGGAAATGATGCCGTCGCTTGACGTCGCCGCGCTGACAACGGGGCCGTCTCCCGATGTGGGCACGGGCGAGTGGAACAACTGGTCTACGGTGAGAAGCTACAACCCCATAACCGACAACGTGTTCAAGGGGCTGTACGTGCCGTTCCGCTATTGGGGCTCGTGGGATCAGCCCATGCAGGAGAACGTGAGGGGTTCAAACCTGATGCAGTTCGACTTGAACGAATCGAGCATAACCAGCATAAAGCCCTATTCCAAGCTGATGATGTCCACAAAGACGTTCTTCAACCAGATAGGGGCTTATCCGCTCGGATACGGTTCCATTGCGACGTATCAGACCATTTTGAATCCTCCGAATTTGAACAATATAAAGGACGTCCAGGCGAACGCGTGGCGCGCGTTTGTGGACGAGAACAACCTCTATCCCTCCCTGACGGAGGTTTACAACAGGAAGCAGAAAATTCCCAACTATTGGTCGGCCCGCGTGGCGAAAGTGCCGCTGTACTTGAACAACATTCCCGCGTCGACGTTCCGCGGAAAGTTCGACAACAGGAACAACATGGATTTGTTCAGAATGCAGCGCACGGTCAACGTGAAGAACGCCTATTCCTACGAAAACAATATACCGTCCGGGGCCTCCAACATGAACAGGGCAGACGAAACTCTTTCAGACCCGAGTTCGCTTCGCTTTCTCGTAAAGGACACCAACGGCATAGAGCCCGGCAAGGCAAAGGTGTTTGCGATGAAGCACATAATAAACTACATGGGCAACGGAAGGGGAACGACCGCCAATTTCTACAACGGGCCGAACGGCGATATAGAGGGCAGCGGCACTGGAACTTCGCCCTACGAAAGGCAGGAGGCTATGCTGTACGGTTTGGACGACGGCGGCCAGCTTGGCAACTGCTTCTTCATAGACGTTCCGCACCCCGAAAACGAGCACTATTTGAAGTACAACAACCGCTCTTGGGACTCCTCCGAGCGGCGCACGCCCCACGTGCTTTTCGACTTGGCGGTCGTAAGCGCCAACCGCAACCATCTGCGCGACTCGCAGGGCAACTATCCTCCGACTTCCATTGACGAATACTTAATCGACATGGACGACGCCGCCGGCAACAACTGGAACTTTATTGAGGACAGATATCAAAACTACGGCAGCTATATTTCCGGCGGCTGCTTTACACTTGCCAGCAGGCCTAACGGCACTCCGGTAGGATACGGGTTTTACATAAGGAACGTTTGGACCCGCCTCAACAACAGCTGGTTAGTGGCCGGCGGCGACAACATGACCAATTCGTTCTACACGTACTCCTACCGAAACGGCTCAGCCTACAAGTATTTGGACGTGGATATCTGGCTGTGGAACAAGGAGGGAATGAGGCTTGTCGACACGAACGAAAGGACTTTTGCCGAATACTCTCGCCAGACGCCCAAGATTTTCTACATGCGCGGAATGCGCCCGTTCCTCGGCGAGTATCTGCACAGTTTCCCGGAGCCTTCGATGAGCATCGGGACGACCTCGCAGGTGAGCGGCATTCACACCACGAATTCGCTGCGAAATTTCTTTTCCGTCGGCGTGGTTGCGAATGCGGCCAATTCCACGACGTGGCTGAATCCCTACGACTGGACTTTGGCGAACAATATTGCGGACGCTCGCACGCTGTGGGGGTCGGACTCGATTCAGGGGCAGAACACGGGGCGCTATTCGCTGAGCCTTTCGGGGGTTGGGATTGCCGATGAATTTGTGACGACCGCTCCGACTACCGACGCCAGCGGTACAACCACCCTTGCCGTCGCCACCGACGCCGTGAACGAGCGCGTTGCCAATGTGGACGATTCCGGCAATTTGACCGCCCTTCCGGACATCGCGCGGTACCGCTATTTCCTCAACTGGCTCGGCATAAATTCCGCGCGCCACAGCGCCAACAGCTGGGCGGTTTACAACGGGATTTTCACAAACCAGCAGATCGGCGACCTCGCTCCGCAGGCGTTCTCGCCGGCGTACGTTGTGAATTCGCCCACGACGTATTCGTACGGGGCCAGCCTTCACAACGCGATTGTTAGCAACCGCGATTCCGTCCCGTACGGATTTGTGTTCGCGCTTCCGTACGCCGACAACGACCTCGGCAGCGAGCCTCTCTTCAACAGGCGCATGTTCGTCTCCGGCTCCGTGCTCGGAACTTCGTTCGACCACGACGGCTCGACGCTTTCAAACGAGCAGGGAATGCAGATTCCGCAGGACGACAGCGCCAAGACCTTGCTGGGCGAGTTCGGCCGCACGAACAAACAGCTACAGGGAATGTCGCAGGTGTACGGCACCGAGAACGACGGAATTTCGGAAAACAACGCGGGCTACAATTTGTCGAATCTGAAGGACGGCAACCAGCATATGATAATAGGCTTGCGCCAGACGACGGGCACGACGACCGCCCCGGTGCACCACATATTGAGGCGCAAAGAGATAGTCTCCAATCCGGCCAACCTCTCCAGCGTGCATTTGACGTTCGCGTCGGGGCGCAGCTTCCTTGAGCTTTATTCGGGGGACGACTATTCCTACGGAAACGGAAATCCCGACGGTCTCGGGGTGGACTTTGCAATAGGCAATTCCCTGTGCCCGTACAGGATAGCTCCCGAGCGCTCGTTCTATGTCCAATGGATCGACGGCGTGACCCAGCAGAAGAACGACATCAACAATGCTTCCGTCACGCAGCCGGCTGGCACGTTGGATTATACCCGCGAGCCGACCGCGTCGCGCGGAGGGTCTGCCGACTGGCCTGAAGACAGATTCGCCATATACGACATGTCTTGGCACTTGAACGACATTCTTTGGGACGACTACTTCTTCTCAACCTTCCCGTACCGCACCGACGAGCGCGACAATATGAGCGAGACTTACGTCAATCCGCAGAATCCCCGCCTGGTTTACTACATTCCCGACAACGCTCTGCGCGAGGACGTCTGCTTCACTCCGGAAAACTTCGCTTCAAACACGCTGAACGAATATGTCGAAAATTCCTCCAAGCTTTGGATAAACGGCCCGTTCAACGTAAATTCCACGGACATCGACGCATGGAAGGCGGTGCTTTCCACCTACTGCGGGACGACCGTCCAAAGCTACAACGGCTCGCAGGGGGAGGCTTCGCGAACAGACGCCCCGTTCCACCGCTGGGCGGCTCCGTTTGAAGGCAGGGTGTTTACGTCGGAGACTTCGGTTGACGAGGAGGACACGCTTTTCCAGGGTTATCGCGCGCTGAGCCCGGACGAGATTGAACAGCTTGCGGCCGCGATAGTGGAACACGTCAAAGACAGGGGGCCGTTTTATTCAATGGCGCACTTTGTCAACCGCGTGGCCGCCAACTATTCCGCGGAGGACAGGTTTACGGACACGTTCTCAAACGAGCAGCGCTTGAGCCTCGTTCCCAAAATGGAGAAACAGGACGACCGCCGCTATCTCGATGCCGAGATAAAGAACGACGAAGTGACATATAAGATCACCCACATGCAAAAGGGCGTGCTCCAGGCGGCCATTGACGCGACGGAAATCAATTCCGCCTTCCACAGGGATCCGGATTTGCTCATAGAGACCGGCGACGACAGCCGCAACATGGCGGAGTCGTTTAAGAACGACGTCCGTTATAGGGGCATGCGCGACCCCAAAAACGTGTGGGAAAATTGGCGCGGCGCGGTGGGCCCGCAGGCGACCGGAGCGCCGACGTACCTCATGCAGCAGGACTTGCTTGCAAGGCTCGGCTCTTTCCTGACGGTTCGTTCCGACACGTTTAAGATTCGCGCCTACGGCGAAGTTCGCAATCCCATCTCCGGAATAGTCGAGGCCAAGGCGTGGTGCGAGATGACGATTCAGCGCGTGCCTGACTACATCGACCAGACCGTTGAAAATCAGGAGGCTTGGCGCATCTACGACCGCGAATTTGAGGTTGGCAACAACACCTATAACAGCAATCCTTATTCGTCGGAAGTTCCGATGGACGGCTTGGTAAGCAGCGAATTGAGCGACTTGAACAAGACGCTCGGCCGCCGCTTCAAGGTTGTTGGGTTCAGGTGGTTGGCCGAAAATGAAATCTGACGCCTTCGGCGGCCGATAAGGCGCCGCCGGGCGAATCGATTGGTAGCAGGAAAATCTTTTTGGCTTGGCGATTTTTACGGGCGCTTCGTTTTTAACGGGGCGCCCGCTTTTTTTCGGCCGGTCTTTTCGCGTTTCTTTCCGAAGGCGCATTGGCGTGTTTTTTTTGAAAAAATTTTTTTTGCGAGACATTCGCTATGTGCGCCAAGCGGCAAAGATTGGGGCGGCGCGACTAAGGAACCCGCCTGCGGATTGGGAAATTCCACGCGATTGGCGAGGCGCAAACGAAATATCGGAATGCGCCCGTATTTTTTGCGCGCGTTTTCTTGTGCGCGATTTTCGCGGGAGGGCGAAACCTTTGCGCTGGCGTTCTTTAGCGCGCATGACGACGACTATTGAAAAGTTATTGAGTGCGGAGTTTGGTGGGCGATTGCGCCGTGCTGAACTCTGCGCGCGGCAGCGCATTTTGATTGCATTGATGCGCATTTCGCGCCCGCCTGCGCGTTCGCCAGTACCAGCAATATTTAAGCCCGCAATATTTTACGGGTATTGTTCTGGCGCGTTTTCCGGTGCGCCGCCCTTGAGGCGAGGTTGAGGGGAAACTATTGGGAACACCCCGATTTTCTCCCGCATTTTGCTTGCGGCAAGCGCGCCCTCTTATAGGCTTTAACTGTCAAATGTGGCTTCATCTTTTTTGCCGACGGACGGCTTTGAAGCCCCGATTGTTGCATATGTAGATAAATATGAGAATGCGAACTTTGTCCGCGCTTGTTTGCGGTGCGGTTTTTTTTAATTTTGCGGCGCTTGCTCTCGGCGGCGCATTGCCCGCGATGAAAATCGACTTGCAGAAGGCGATTGACGAGGCGGCCGGGTCTAAGTCCAAGACGCTTGAGCTGGAGCGCGGGTTTTACGAGCTTTCGGAACCGTTGAAGCTTTCGTCTAAACACAGCGGATTGACGATAAAATCGAAGGGCGCGGACAGTTCGGAGGTCGTCATAAGCGGCGGCAGAAGCATAGGCGGCTGGAAGAGGAATCCCGACGGAAGTTTCGAGACGCGCGTTCCCGGCGAGCGCGAAGTAGGATTTCTCGTCATAGGCGGCAAGCGCGTTGACGCGGCGAGAAGCGGCTACGTGTATGTAATTCCCGACTTCACGAACAAGCGCGGCAATTCGTTCAGCGTGAGAAATTGCGATATTCCCGAACTTCTCGCGCTGTCCGACGAGGGGCGCGAGAGCGTGTGGGCGGACATTTACGTCGGGTGGTCGTTCTTCAGGGTGGCAATCGAAAGGTTAGAGGTGGGCGCCGATTCCACGCGCGTGTATTTCAAGGGGCCGAAATTGACAATGCGCTTCGGATATTATCCGAGAGTGATATTCCATAATATTCCGAGCCTGCTTAAGGACAAGCCCGGCTTCGTGTTTGATTCGCGGACGGGAAAGCTTCGCTGCATTCCGCCGAGCGGGACGAATCCGATGTCAGACTCCGTGCGCTATCCGTTTTTTGACACGGTCATGTTCGCCGCCGGAAGCGCGGAGTCTCCGGTTGAAAATTTGACGATAGAGTCTGTGACGTTCGTCGAGGGAGCGCGCAGAAAACGGAGGGACGGCTCGTGGGGCGAGCATCGCCAGGCGGATCCGGCCTCAGGCGGCTTCATGGTTTTTGACAATGTCCGCGGGCTTGCAATCAGAGGCTGCAGAATTGCCGATTGCGACATGTACGCTGTGTGGTTGCGCCGCGGCGTGTGGGACGCGGAGGTGTCGGACTGCGAGTTTAGCTCCATCAACGCGGCGGTGCGCGTCGGGGAAGTGACGCACGGGGCGAGGCGGACGCCGAAGATACCCGGCGCCCCGCAGGAGCGCGACGGAGTCTCGACTGGGCGCGTGAACATCTTGAACAATATAATCTACAATTACGGAACATGGGCCAAGTCCGCATGCGCCATTGTCGTTTACGACTCCAACCGCGTTAGGATTGAACACAACGACATTTTCCACGGGTACTACTCCGGAATATCGTGCGGCTTTACCTTCGGAACCGGTAAGACGAACAATCACCATAATATTATAAAATTCAACCGCATTCAGCGCTTGTCTTTCGGGCATACGTCGGATTTGGGCGGAATATACACGCTCGGCGTGCAGCCGCATTCGCAGATATTTGGAAACCATGTCAGCGACGTTCACTCGCACCTGTATGGCGGCAACGGCATTTACAACGACGAAGGCAGCAGCGGCTGGACGGTGTCGGGCAACCTTGTGGAGCGCGTGGACGGCGTGGGATACAGCCACGCGTTCGGCAGCGACATGCTTGTCGAAAATAATCTCATTCTAAGCGGCGGGAAATGCGCGTTTGCGTTGCCGAATCCGAGCCGAGGGAAAAGTTCCTTGGCGATAAGGAGCAATGTAGTGGTTTTCACGGACGAGAAATCCTCGATGTGGGGATACGGCGAACCGAGACCCGGCGCGACTAACTTCTCGAAAAATCTCTACTGGAACGAAACGGGGCCGGTGAAATTCAACAAGTATTCCGCGGAGCAGTGGAGAGAGATGGGGTACGATGTGGACGGGGTGTTTGATGAAAAGCCCGATGTCGCAGCCCTTGTCAAAGGGGCGGCGATTGAGAAGATAAATTTCAAGCCCCTGCGCGTTTCCGAGGCGGGCGTCGCCGGCAAAATGAAGGCGCGCGCGCGGGAGATTTTGTCGGGCTACAAATTTCCGCCCGTGGTGAAGAATCCGCGCTATCCGCCGTTTGATTACGGAATACGGGAGGATTTTTCCAATACGCGGGGCGAGACGTATCTGGATTTGAAGACGGCGGAGTTTGTAGAAGACCGGGGGGCGCGGGTTCTTAAATTGGCCTCGACGGCGGAAAAGGGATTCGGGATACGCGGAAAGCTGAAGGTGGAAAACGACTGTTTGCTGCTGGCGAAATTTAAGGTGAAGCTTTCGAAGGACAGCACATTTAGGATAGAGCTTGCCTCTTCAAGCGGGTCGAGTCAGGGCGTTCTCATTGATGTTGGTAAGGGCTTTTTGCGCGGCGCGCGGAAAATGCGCGCCAAACTTCCGGAGGGCGAATGGCTGATCGTCGAGGCGCGCTCCGCCCTCAATTCGGCGTCGCCTTCGCGCGATAGCGAGGTCGCAGTGTTTGACTCGGGCGGCCGCGAAATCGCGCGAATGCCTGTGAGGTTGGAAAAGCCGTTTTCGCGCGTTTCGAGAATGTATATACATGCCCCCAAGGGGAGCGCGCCGCTTTTGCTGGCAGGCTTTTCGGTTGAGAATTTGCCGCCGCCCCCGAACAAAACGGCAGGCGGAGCCGAATAGCTTTTGCGCGCCGGAATTTGTGGCAAACGCGAATATATTGTAGAATCGAAGGCCGATGGATTTTTCTTTGCCGCGCAAATTCGCGCGGGAGATTTTAAAAGCGCCACGGGCGCGCCTATTTTCCGCCGTCCGCAAATATTGCCGGCTGAAATGCATTAATTCGGCTCTGCGCGACGCGCGGGATAGGGAAAGGGTAATTATTCGCCTTTCGGCCGGAATGCCTTGTTCCGCATTGGGCTGTGCGGGCGGGGCTTTGAAGCCTTGCGTTATTTGGCGCAGAAAAAGCCGGAAGAAAATGCGAATGTTGGCGCGACGGGAAGCGCGGCGGCGGAAGGCCTGCGGAGTTTTTGCGTTGAAAAATAAATGAAGGCCGGAGTTTGCAAGGTCGGCCGGAATGCGCCGGGCGATATGTTAAGGCCCCCGCATTGCGAAATGGCGGCGCAAAAATTTTCGCCGTTTCATTTACGCGCCGCGCGTTTTTTATTGGGAGGGAATTTTTATTTTTGCGCGCTCTTTTCCTCGGCAAGCCTTTTTCTTTCGGCTATGTCGGCATTGTGCTTGGCGACTTTTGCGTCAAGCTCGCGCAGCCGCTCCGACATTTGCGCGCCGCATTTTTCAGAAGCCTCTTTTGCGCGCTTTGCCAGAACTTCGCAAAACGGCATGTCGCTGCGCGCTTCCGCCAAGTTGTCGTATATCTTCATCGCGCTTTCCCCCGCGGAGTTTGCCGCGAGAAATTCCGCTATTTCCATGGCCAATCCCTGGAGGTCCGGGCGCTTGCAGAGGCCGGATTTCGCCGCCTCCTCCGCCGTTTGCACCGCCATTTGCGTCTGCCCCGTCTTGGCGTAGGCTTGCGACAGCCTCCAGAGAAGCGCGTACTTTGCGTCCAATTTTCCCAGAAACGCCTTTCCCAAAGATATTGCCGTGCCCGTTCCCTTTTGCTTTTCCGCGGCGTTCATTGCCCGAATGACCGAGTATTGCGACAACTCGTCGACGCGCCCCTGCGCAATGTCTTTTAGCTGTTCCGACAACTTGCGCGACATGGGGCGCGCCAGAGGGTCGCCGACATTCACCGTCTGCCAGCCGAGCGCGGGCTGCGCGGCGTAGGCGGCCTCTCCCACGCTCATTCCGCGGGCAATGGCAAGCGACAGCGCCGCGGTGTTGTGCGTGAGCGCAAGATACGGCTCGAATACGTTTCCCGCCGCAAACAGCGCGCCCAGCTGGGCAAAGCGCGGCGTCCATTGGCGCGCGTCCGCCATGTCGTGCGCGCTGAAGGAAAATATGTGCACGCACACCGCGCCGTCGGCCAGTTTGAAGTTTTTGTCGGCGAAATATTTTTGCGGGTTGTTAGCATACCAGCCGAAGTAGAATGCGGCGGCGTCCATGCGCTTATCGAAGTCGAACAGCGGCTTTTCCGAATCTATGGAGAGGTCGAAATTGAGCTTGTCCAGAATTTCAGCGGATTTGTCGAGCATATCGTCGCCCGGTTTCGCGAAGAGCGATTTGTCTATGTACGCGCGCCCGCGCAGGCCGGACTTTTCGACGCGCAGACCGGATTGCACCATTTTTTCGACATCGCTTCGCGCCGGGCCGTCCAGCCTGAATACGCGCAGTATGCCGAGCCTTTTGAATTGGTCGGCCTCTTTGAATGCGCCGTAAATGGGATTTTTAATAAAGCCGTCGCGCGTCTGGGCGGGGGCAAAGCGCGCGGAAAGCTCGCTGTCAACGCTCGCCGCGTCGGTCTTTGGGCCGCTCTTGCCCTCGGACGGAAGTATTCCTACGGGCACGCCGCGCATGAGGATTATGTAGTCAATGTCGTGCGATGAAAATTTCATTTCGTCGCGGCCGCCGAATATTTTTTTCCCGGTTTTTTCGGCCTTGAGCGCGCCCGCGGCGGAGAGCCTTTCCATGAGCGGATTTTCGAGCTTCTCAAAATATTCGCCCGCGCTTATGTGCATCTTTTTTGGCAGGTCGAGCGCGATTATGTTGCCATTTGGCACGCCGCGCTGCTTCGCGTAAAATTCGGCGAGGGCGACGCTGTCGGGGTCTGCGGAGTTGGCTACTATATAGGTTTTTTCAGGTTCGCCCGCGGAGACTCCAAGGGCAAGCGTTATCAACGCTAATGAAACGGCGGCGATAATCTTTAGTTTCATAACTTGAATATTTAACGCGCCCGTCGCATTGGGCAAGCCTTATTGCTCGGCGCGGGGAACGCGAGCTGGCGGCGCGCATGCGCGAAGCGCGAATGAAGGCGCGTTGCGCGCGCTGTCCCATTTTGCGCAGTTTTAAATTTGTTGGAATCGCGTTGGGGTGGCTTATTGGCGCGCTTTGGGCGGCCGTCAAATCGCCCTTAAAACATGGTGGGTAATTTGCATTTTCAGCTGAAGGATAGATTATCGGCCGGAATGCGGAACGCTGGGAAAATGCGCCGGCGGCGCGCATGCGCGAAGCGCGAATGAAGGCGCGTTGCGCGCGCTGTCCCATTTTGCGCAGTTTTAAATTTGTTGGAATCGCGTTTCGACAAGTCCTATCTGCTGGCGCGGGGGACTTCGGCGGACTTTATTGCGTTTCTCATCAGGCGCAGAGCTTCAATTACCCGAACGCTCGGCACTCCCACGACGTCGCGCGGCACGAAGAATACGTTTTTGTTTTTGACGGCCGGCGTGTTTTTCCACACTGCGTCGGTTTCGTAATATTTTAGGAGCCTTTCAATTTCGCCGGCGTTTGCGCATTCGACAAAAAGAATATCGGGGGCGGAGGCAAATATAAATTCCCGCATCGGAACCGCCCATGGGCCGTTCGACGAGTCCGCGCAGTTTTTCAATCCGCAAAGTTTCAAAAGCTCTCCCACATACGAGCCTTTCCCCGCCGCGATGTTCCCGAACATGAACAGCGCCCTCTTTGATTCGGGGCCGATTTTCGGGGCGGCGGCTATTTCGTCCTCGATTTTTTTCGCCTGCAATTCGGCGCGTTCGTGGCATTGGAAAAGCTCGCCAAGCATGCGCAGATCCGCTGCGATGTTTGCCAGACCCTCCCCGCTGAGCGTGAATACGGGTAGGCCGAGTTTTGACAGGCGCGTTTTTGCCGTGTTGTCGGTCAGGGTGGGAAGTATGAATATTTCCGGATTGAGCGCCGCTATTTTTTCATAGTCGGGATCCACAAGGCCGCCGAGCTTTGGCTTTTTTTTGGCGTCGTCGGGAATGTTGCAGAATTTGGAGTTTCCAATCAGATATTCCTGCGCGCCTATGGCGTATATGTTTTGGGTGACAGACGGGACTATTGTGGCGGCGCGCGGAGGGGCGTCGAAACGGAATACCTTTCCGGAGGCGTCGGCGACTTCGTACGCGCGGCAGATTTGGAGCGCGGCCAGCAACATCGCCGCAGCCGGTAGAAATGCGCGCGCGGCTTTCATCTATTTCTTCTGCTCCCGGAAAAATTCCTCTATTCCCATTCCGGTCATTTTTGAGATCGACGAAAACAGCTTGTATAGGGCGAACATGAGTATCAGCGTTGTCGGCAGCACTATGACGGGATACGACAGCGCGGTCATCTTACCCAATTCGGCGTTGAACGCCTCCGTTCCGGCCTCGCTTTTGAATATGCTCGCCGCCAGCGCAAAGTTGAGCGCGGAGCTGACCAGAAACGACGCGGCCACAAGGTAGGTAGCTTTTCTCAGTTCCGCTTCAAATTGTCCGCGCGCGTTTCTTTCGTCTAATAGCGCGTATATTCTGTTTGTGTCCAGCAGGCTTTCGTTCATCAGCAGAAGCTTTGCAAGCGGCCTCTTGGAGAACGCCGTGGCAAGCACCGCGATTCCGAGCAGGAGCGGGACGGCGCCCTCCTTGATTATCATGCACTCGCGCGAGAGCTTCATCAGCCCGATTCCCCCGGTGAGCAGCACGCTCGCCAGCCCCACTATCGAAAATACGTTCCATTTCTTGCGCGTTGCAAGGTCGTAGATTCCGTACGTCAGCGGAAAGAGCAGGGCGGCGGCGAATATCAGCGCGCTTGCGCCGTCGCCGCTCGCGTCTATTCCAAGCCAG
>CALXMX010000049.1 GCA_944389575.1 uncultured Opitutales bacterium | reverse complement strand
TATACCACCTCGACAGGGGATACGACTCCATGGACAAGAAGCTCGACAAGCTGGGGGCGAAAGTCAGGAGAGTCAAGGAGGGATAGTCCAAAATCGGCGGGTGCAAAGCCTTGCAGCCGCCCGCCGCGCCGGCCTCCAACCTTTCGCCGCAGCGGGCAAAAAGGAGGGCGCGCGGCAAAAAAATTGTTGAAGTTTTTGCGAATAAATATTTCCTTCAAAACAAAAAAACTAAACCACATATACATACTTAATGGCAACCAACAGACCTTTTAGCGGCGGAGGCAGACCTTTTTCCAGAGGCGGAAGAACGTTCGGCCCGCGCAAAAACGAGAGAATACGCGCCCCAAAAATCAGGGTAATAGGGGTTGACGGACGCCAGCTGGGAATAATGGCTCCGTACGAGGCTCTCGCAATAGCCAGGCGCAGCGGGCTCGATCTTCTGGAGGTCTCTCCGAACGCCGAGCCGCCGGTCTGCCGCATTCTCGACTACGGCAAATACATGTACGAGGAGGCCAAGAAGCAAAAGAGCCACAAGACCGCCGCGGTAAAAATCAAGGAGATAAAGCTCCGTCCGGCTATCGGCTTGAACGACTTCATGATAAAAATCCGCAATGCCGAAAAATTCCTCTTTCAGGGCAACAAGCTCAAAATCACCCTGATGATGCGCGGGCGGGAAATGGAATACAAGGACAAGGGCTTTGAGGCCGTCAACCGCGCATGCTCGGAACTTTCGCACATAGGTAATCCCGACTCGGAACCCAAGCTCATGGGAAGAAACATAGGCGTCACGCTGTCGCCTGTTCCGAAAAACGCGCGCAAGCTGAAGTTCTCCGCGGAAAACGACGAACTTCCGGAGGACGACTCGAACATGCCGGAGGCATAATTCCCGCCGGAATCTGCCATGCTTCTGACGAGACGAAGTTTTCTATTTCTGCTCCTGACGATAGCCCCGTGCGCCAAACTTTTTGCCATAAACGTAAGGGGTATTTCGTATATGTCGCTCAGGGAACTGGCGCGCGTGTGCGGAATGAGAATGACTGCGCTCAAGGGAAATAAGTTCCAGTCGGTTTACAGCAAGACTTCCAGAATGTCGTTTGAAGTCAATTCACGAAACTTCACTCTCAACAACGTCTCCGTGTGGCTCGGCCACCCCGTGGTAAAGCGCGGCAAAATGCTGTACATCGCAAAAAACGACTATCTCAAGACGATACTGCCCGTACTCTTTCCCCAAAATCTCGACAACAT
This sequence comes from uncultured Opitutales bacterium, assembly GCA_944389575.1. GTDB lineage: Bacteria > Verrucomicrobiota > Verrucomicrobiia > Opitutales > Intestinicryptomonadaceae > Merdousia. The sequence continues at coordinate 7,824 of CALXMX010000049.1, read as the reverse complement.
TCCGAAAGTCTTTCACATATACCTCGACGCCGGGCACGGGGGAAAAGACGTCGGCGCGCAGAACCGGGCGCTTAAAATGACCGAAAAGGCCGTGGCTCTCGACGTGACGCTGCGGCTCGGGCGGATACTTAGGAAGAACGGATACCGCGTGTCGTTCTCGCGCACTTCCGACAAATTCGTGGAGCTGTCCGACAGAGCCGAGGACGCCGCAAACAAAAGGGCCGACCTCTTTTTGAGCATACACTGCAACGCGGCCTCCCCGTCGGTTTCGGGCGTGGAGACCTTTGCGATGACGCCCCGCTTCATGCCCTCGACTTCCTCGGGCGCGCTGTCAAGGTCAGACAGAACCTCGCATGCGGGCAATATCACTGACGGCTGGAACCAGCTTTTTGCCTACTACGTCCAACGCGGCCTTGCGGCGGCGACTCGATCCGACGACCGCGGCGTAAAGCGCGCGCGATTCGCCGTCCTAAAGAGAACGCCCATGCCGTCGGCGCTCGTGGAGATAGGATTTTTGTCCAACAACGCGGAGGCGCGCAAGCTGTCGTCCGCAGTTTACCGCCAGAGAATAGCGGACAGCCTCGCAAACTCCATAATGCGCTACCACTCAACGATACGCCGGCTTCAAAAAATGAAATAGCGCCGCCGGCGCCGCGATGCGCAGTGATGCGCCGCAATGCGCGCAAAAATTATTCGCCGCACGGAGGATATTCGCCGGCCGCCAAGAGCCGCAAAAAAATTGCGAACGCGAAATTCTCTACCCGCCCCGCGCAAAACTATCCGCCCTACGTAAGACTATCTGCCTTGTGCAAAACTATCTGCCCTGTGCAAAACTATCCGCCCTACGCAAAACTTTGGCTGCTATTTTTCATTTGCCGCTTCTTTTTCGCAAAAAATTTTTCCCGCGCGGTAAGGCCGACGCCGCGCATTCATAGAAAGCAGCCCTTCGCAAAAGTTTTTAGCCATTAAAAAATGCGCGCGATTGGGCCTGATAATATTTCAGCGCCCTCCAGTAGAGAACCCCGCGCGCGCAAAAATGCCGCCTCACAAAACGCGACTACCCCCGATAGCCCGCAAAACCCCGCGCGGCGCCAGCCTGAAAACGCGTTTGCGCAATCGACAAAAAGCCGATTGCGCAAACGAAAAAAATACGCCGCAAAAAAATCTACTTCATCAGCTTGTCGAGCGCCTCGCTATAACAAGCTATGGTGTTAGCTACGACGTCCGGCGGCAAAACGGGGCCCGGCGCGCGCTTATTCCAGCCGAGATTCTCAAGCCAATCCCTCACATACTGCTTGTCGTAAGAAGGCTGGGAACGCCCGACTTCATACTTGTCCGCAGGCCAGTAGCGCGACGAATCCGGCGTTAGAACCTCGTCAATCAGATACACTTTTCCGCCGGAATCCGCGCCGAATTCAAATTTTGTGTCCGCCAAAATTATTCCGCACTCGGCAGCCTTTTTCGCCCCCATTTCATACAGGGCGATACTCGCGCGCTTTATCTGTGAAAACGCGTCTTCGCCCAAAATCGAGGCGCACTCTTCGTTGGTAATGGGCATGTCGTGCCCCTCCGCGGCCTTTGTCGTCGGAGTAAAGAGCGGAGCGGGAAGCTTCTGGCTCTCCTTCATTCCGGCGGGGAGGGAAAATTCAAAGAGCTTTCCGGTGCGCTCATACTCCTTCCAGCCGCTCCCGGCAAGATAGCCGCGAACTATGGCTTCAATCGGCATGGGCTTGAGCTTCTTTACAATCATCGAGCGTTCAATAAGCTCCGGGCGGTCCTTCAGAAGTTCGCGCACGCGCGCGTCGTGGTCGGGCACGATGTGCGTCGGCATAATTTCCGCCGCAAACCTAAACCACCAGAGGCTTATCTGGGTAAGCAAAATTCCCTTTCCGGGAATGCCGTTGGGCATTATGACGTCGAATGCGGAAATGCGGTCCGTGGCCACAATCAGCAGCTCGTCGCCCAAATCAAAATTTTCGCGGACTTTCCCCTTCGACACTTTTTTGAACGGGAGGCCTTCGACCTCCATTAACGCCTCTTTAGGAAGATTAAATTTCATAATTCGTCCATTGCATACAACAACGCGGGGAAATCAACCATTTTCCGAGCCCTTTTCCGCGCCGGCACAGCGCGCTCCGCGGACAATCAAAAACGCGAGAGGGATTTTACGGGTCGCTGAAAGCGGCTGAAACGCGCACGCACCCGCGCTCAACCCCGCGCGTGTAAACGCGCAAAAAAACTTAACGCGCGCGAGAAAAACTCAACGTGCGCGCAAGGAAAACTCAACGCACGCAATAAAAACCCCGCGAGCGCGCGGGCAGGCGCAATACTATGGAAACGCCGCCTTCCGGCAACGAATCAAACAGCGCGCACGCAAAAATTTTTCACGCGCAAAAAACGCGCCGAAAAAGCGAAAGCTTCAAGCGCGAATATTGATATATATGGCCTCAGACAATCTGCGCGCGGGCGCGCAACGCGGCGCGTGAAAGCGTCTACTTGGCGGCGGCCTCGTTCCTGCGCTTTTCATTGCGCTCCATCATAATCTGCATGCGCAAATCCTCGGCGGATTTGACGGCCTTTTCAAAGCCCTTGGCGGCCGCGTCGGAATAAAGCTTTAAGGCCTTTTCCTTGTCTTTTGGAACGCCCCTGCCGGTTTGATAGCATATAGCCAGATGATACATCGCTTCCGGATTTCCCTTGTCTACAGCGGCATTCCAGACTGCGGCGGCCTTGTAGTAGTCCACCGGAGTTCCGTCGCCGGTAAAATAGCAGAGCGCCAGATAGGTCTGGGCTATGTCGTTGTCCTGTTCGGCGGCGGCCTTCCAAAGCTCGAACGCCTTTCTCGCGTCGCGCTCGACTCCCTCTCCGCGCGCATAGGCAAAGGCAAGATTCGTCTGCCCGCGCGGGTGGTTCTGCTTTGCGGCGTTCGACCACCAGAAAACCGCGGTGGGAGCGTCGCGCATTACGCCTATGCCCTTGAAATACGCCACGCCCAAAAAATACTGCGCCTCCGCATCGCCGAGCTTAGCGGCCTGCTGAAGCAGTTTTATCGCATAGGGAATGTTGACGTCCACTCCCCTACCCGACAAATACAGCGAAGCCAAATTTGTAATGGCGCGCACGCTCCCGTTTCTCGACGCGGTATTCCACCACGCCATGGCCGCCGCGTAATTCGGAACACCCTTGCCGCCTTCCCCGCCGGCATAATATTCGCCCACTTCATTCTGCGCGTCCGCGTCGCCCTTTTTTGCGTCCTCAAGGCGTTTTTTAAAGTCGAACTGCGCCGCAAAGGCGGCCGCGCAAAGAAAAAGTCCCAAAACTGCCGTAAAAAGTTTCTTCATGGGATACATTCTTTTCGGAACGCGGCAATTTTACAAGACTAAAACCTTTCAACGGCCCGCCGCCCGTATGAATGCGCATAGAGAAACTTCAAATGGGCGCCCAACGCTTAAAGTCTACCGTTAAACGCTTAAGACCTTCCGCAAAAAAATATCGGCCGCAGCCAACATTAAAACGCAGATCCCGCAGACGCGTTTAAAGCGGCGCTCCGCATTGAATCCAATGAATTTGAGTCGCGCAAAAAAATTTTATATAGCTGCGCCACACGTTTGGCCGTTTTCGGGGAAAATGAGGTTTTGCCGCCATTTTTAATGAATAATGAAAAATGAATAATTAAAACAAGCCGCAGGCGCGTTTAGATGTTTCGCAGACACACCCCGAACGGGGCTTTAATAAAGAGCCGATAATTGGACGCCACCGCCTATTCCCCCGCAGGCGTCGCCGCTTACTTTATGTTTAGCCGTTCGGCGCAAGCGCCGTTGAATTGCATAATTCTTCATTTAAGGTCTTTAAGCCCATTTGAGACTATTTAAGCCTTTTTTCTATTGGCCATATCGACCTGCATATCGCCCTATTTGGAGCCCCTGCGCCGAAAACCCGAAGGCTTGGGCCTCGAACGTTTCGCGCCGGAGCCCGCAGCGGCCGCCCCCCGCGCCCCGGCGCTCGCGCGAATCGACTTAATTTGGTCGCGCAAAATCGCCGCGCGCTCAAATTCGAGCCTCTCGGCGGCCTCCAACATTTCCTCTTGCATCTGGGCGACGACCTCCTCCAATTCTCCGGCGGATTTCTTCGCGATTTTTTCGAGCGGATCCTCTTGCTTTTTTGCCAGCGACTTCTCAATCGGCCTGGATACGCCCTTCGGCACGATACCGTGTTCGCGGTTGAACTTCATCTGAATCTCGCGCCGCCTGGAGCAGACATCGACCGCGTTTTTCAGAGAGCCCGTCATGTTGTCGGCATAGAGAATCACCCGCCCCCTCTCGTGGCGCGCCGCACGTCCCGCAGTCTGTATGAGGCTTGTGGAGCTTCGCAGAAAGCCCTCCTTGTCAGCGTCGAGTATGCAGACCAGCGAGACTTCCGGAACGTCCAGCCCCTCCCTCAAGAGGTTGACCCCGACAAGCGCGTCGAAATCCCCCTTGCGCAGGCGGCGCAAAATTTCCACGCGCTCTATTGCGTCGATATCCGAATGCAGATACTCTACGCGCACGCCCCCCTCGCGCAGGTAGTCGGATATTTCCTCGCTCATGCGCTTGGTGAGGGCGGTGACGAAAACCCGTTCCCCCCTGGCGGCGGCGGCTTTTATCTCGGCGGCGCAGTCCTCCACCTGCCCCTTTATGGGGCGCACAATCATCTCCGGATCGAGAAGACCCGTCGGGCGTATGAGCTGCTCCGTCACGCACGAGCTCACTGAGAGCTCGTAATCCGAGGGCGTGGCGGAGACGAACACCGTGCGTCCCGTCAGCCCGGTGAACTCTTCCGGGCGGAGCGGGCGGTTGTCGAGCGCGCTCGGAAGGCGGAAGCCGTACTCTATCAGGCGCTCCTTGCGCGACCTGTCGCCGAGATACATTCCCCCTATCTGCGGCCATGTGACGTGGCTTTCGTCGATGAACAAAATTGCGTCTTTCGGAAAGAAATCCAAGAGGCACCACGGGCGCGAACCCGCCGGGCGCCCCGCCAGATGCCTGGAATAATTTTCTATGCCGGTGCAAAAGCCGGTCTCGCGAAGCATATCGATGTCCTCGCAAGTCCGCATTCTTATCCGCTGGGCCTCGAGGAGCTTGCCCGCCTTCTCAAACTCGGCGACGCGCTCGGCAAGCTCGTCCTGAATTAGCGGTATTGCGCGCTCTATCGACTCCCTGGGGGTGACGAAGCCCGTCGCCGGATAAATATCGAATTTCTCAAGGCTGCCCGCCTGCGAACCGGTGACGGGGTCTATCTTTTTCAGTCTGTCTATTTCGTCGCCGAAAAATTCCACGCGCAAAGCCGTGTCCAAATACGCGGGGAACACGTCCACGACGTCGCCGCGCACCCTGAAGACCCCGCGCTCAAAGGCTATGTCGTTGCGCGAATATCCGATGTCGACTAAGCCGCGCAGAAACGCGTCCCTGGCGATGCTGTTTCCGACGCGCAGCGGTATCATCATTTTTCTGAAGTCCTCCGGCGAGCCCAACCCGTATATGCACGACACCGTCGCTATCACAATCACGTCGCGTCGCGAGATTAGCGAACTGGCGGCGGAAATTCTGAGCCGCTCGATTTCGTCGTTCACGGAGGAGTCCTTCTCGATGTACGTGTCGGTCTGCGGAATGTAGGCCTCTGGCTGGTAATAGTCGTAATAGCTGACGAAGTACTCGACGGCGTTGTCCGGAAAGAACTCCTTAAACTCCGAATACAGCTGCGCCGACAGCGTCTTGTTGTGCGATATCACCAGCGCCGGCGAATTCATGCGCGCGATGACGTTGGCCATAGTGTACGTCTTGCCGGAGCCCGTCACCCCGACCAGGGTCGAATACTTGTTGCCCGCCTCCAGCGAGGCGCACAAATCGGCTATCGCCCTCGGCTGGTCGCCTGAGGGCGCAAATTTTGAGGACAGTTTGAACAGACTTTCCATGCGGACGGCCCGAAATTTTCGCTCATATTTTTCACGCGCGCAGGCTCCGTTCAACACAATTCGCAAAATTCTCCCCCAAGGCGGGAAAAATGCCGAAAAAAGTTTTAAATTGTGTTGAAGAAAGCGGCGTTTTGCCCAAAACTTCAACGCGCAAAATGGACAATACACAGGAAAATAAAAAGGTCGTTCTCACATGCGCCCAGCCCACCGGAAAACTGCATCTGGGCAACTACCTCGGGGCGGTGAAAAACTGGGTGGAGCTCCAGGATACCTGCGAATGCTACTACGGCGTGGTCGACATGCACGCCATAACCATACCGTACGTTCCCGCCGACCTGCGGCGCAACGTCTACGAGTGCGCCGCCCAATACATGGCATGCGGACTGGATCCGGAAAAGTGCAGCCTCTTTTTGCAAAGCTCGGTGGTCGGGCACGCGGAGCTGGCCTGGATACTCGGCTGCGCCTGCCCGCTCGGGCAGCTCGAAAGAATGACGCAATTCAAGGACAAGGCCCGCAAACATGCCGACGCCATAAACAGCGGGCTCCTCTACTACCCCGTGCTCATGGCGGCGGATATCCTCATATACAATGCGGACTTCGTCCCGGTAGGCGAGGACCAGAAACAGCACATAGAGCTCACCAGGGACCTCGCCCAAAAGTTCAACGCGAAATACTCCGACACCTTCAAGATTCCGGAGCCGTACATACCTCCGGCCGGAGCCAGAATAATGTCTCTGCAATCGCCTAATTCAAAGATGTCGAAGTCCGACCCGAACCAAAACGGCACGCTTTACATTACGGATTCTCCCGACGCGCTCAGCAAAAAGATAATGTCGGCCGTCACCGACAGCGAGAACAGCGTGCGCCGCGGCGGGCCTCAAAAGGCCGGCATAACCAACCTCATATCCATAATGTCCGCGATTCTGTCCGTCCCGCCGGAACAGATAGAGGACGACTTTGTCGGAAGGGGGTACGGCGAATTTAAAAAGGCGGTCGCCGAAGCGGTAATTGAGCGCCTGCGCCCCGTGCGCGAAAAATTTGAAGAGATAATGGCCGACAAAAAAATCATCGAGCAGGCCCTCGCCCGCGGAAGCGCGAACGCCCAGAGGCGCGCCGACAGAATCATGTCAAAGGTATTCCGCAAGGTCGGGTTTCTCCAGTTTGGGAGGAAGTAGGAGGCTTTAACAAGAAAAGGCAGCAACAACATGAAAAAAGAGAATCCAATTCCAATGCTCCCGCTGTGGATCGCCGACGCGCTGATGTTCGCGGCGGTCTTTTTGACGGCCGCTCCCGGCATAATGAACGGAGAACCCATGGGGGCGCTTCAGACGCTCTTTTGCTGCCTGCTCGTCGCGGCGGCGATGGGAATGATTCTCTACGCGTACAAGCTGAACGCGTCAGTCCGCTTAAAGGAGGCCGAAAAGGCGGTGGAGGAATCGGAAAAGGAGCGTGAGATAATATTCAGCGATCTCGCGTCGCTGCGGCTGATGATTGCGGACTCCAACGAAAAAATAGAAAACCTCGAATTTGCCGCGGAAAACGCGAAGGCCTCGGCCGAAAAGACGGCGGCGCTGGAAAGCGGGGTGGCCGTTCTTCGGGATTCGGCGGCAAAGAAAATCTCCGAGCTTGCAGAAAGCCTTGAAAGCGCCGCGGCGCGCGCGGACGCGGCGTCGGCAAAGAACTGCGCCGCGCTGAAAAAGGATTTGTCGGTATTCAATGTGGAATTTCTCGAGCTGAAGGAAAACTTTTCGAGGGAATCGGGGGAGCTGAAGAAGGCGCTTGCCGAAATTCGCGGGCAAATCGCCGGGCTTGAGGCCGCGCTTGCGGAGGCGCAGGCGGCGGCTCTGGAAGAAAGCTGCGAAGGCGAACCGGGG
>CALXMX010000048.1 GCA_944389575.1 uncultured Opitutales bacterium | reverse complement strand
AGCCGTCTGCCGAAAAAATTCTGCTTGAATACGGAGGGCAGTTTCCCGTTAAAATCGAATGCTGGCTCGACGGCGCGCAGGTTTTGTTAAAACCGACGGTAAAAAACGCGTCGTCCGATCTCATTTTGCGGGAGTTCCAGTTCCCGCTTGTGAAAAATCTTCCGGGCGCGGAAAGCTCTAGGCTCATATGGTCGATGTCGGGCGGCGCCTATGCCGCGCGCGGCGGACAAAGCCTGCGCGATTGGGTAGAGGGCGCAAAAACGGGATATATGGCTGAGGATTATGACGCCGTGGAGCGCAGCGGCCTTTATCCCGGCCAGCTTGCGCTAAACTGCTTTTTTATTGAGGACAAAGACTCAAAAAACGCCCTGTATGCGGCCAGTTATGACGGCTCTTTTCAGAAAACTCTCCATTTATTTAGAGGAAGGAGCGCGAAGGCAAAAGGGCCGCGCGAAATTGACGTCGGATTCGTGAAGTATCCGTTTCTCAAGCCGGGAGAGTCGGAGTCGTATTCCGCCAGTGCGCTCGCGCCTGTAAGCAGCTGGGCTGATGGCGCGAAACTCTATCGCAAGTGGGCGGATTCATGGTACAGGCCCTTCAAGCCCGCGGATTCCGTGAGGTCGTCGAACGGTTGGCAGAGGCTGATTGCGCGCCACCAGTATGGAAAGCAGTTCTTCAAATATTCCGACTTCCCGAAAATTCTGAAAGACGGCTTGGCGGCGGATATCGACACTCTCTTTCTGTTCGGCTGGTTCAAGGAGGGGCACGACGCGGGTTATCCGCACTATTCGCCCGAAACCGAACAGGGCGGCGACGCAGCTTTGAAAAAGGCCATTTCCGAATTTCAAAAGGGCGGAGGGAAAGTCATAATATACTACAACGGGCAGCTCATAGACGCCGCTTCGGATTTTTACAAAAAGCTCGGTCGCAAAATAAGCGTCAAGGTTCCCGGAGGAAGCGAGCACATTGAAAGGTACATGTTCGGCGGCGCCGGCACGGCATTGCGAACCTTCGGAAACAAGACGTTTGTCACGGCGTGCTTCGGCTGCCCGGAATGGCTTGAAGTGCTGAAAAAACTCGCCGATCGCGCGCTCGACATGGGGGCGGACGGAGTGTTTTTCGACCAGTTGGGCTTCATGAGCCAGGCGTGTTGGGACGAGTCGCACGGGCACGAAGTTCCGTTCATGAAAATTATGGGCGCGAAACGCAAGGTTCTGGAAAAACTGCGCGACCATATAAAGTCAAGAAATCCGCAGGCGAGTTTCGGCATAGAATGGTTCTCGGATTGCACCAGCGAATACGCCGACTATGTGCACAACGTTTACGTATATACCAAGCCGAGTTTTAAGGACAAGTACGGCGTTCTCCGCACGGACTACGTTCCGCTCTACATGTACATCTTCCCGGAAACCGTCACAACCGACAGGGAAATCCGCGACGATACTGACGTCAAGCGCAGGGTAAATCTCGCCGTTATCCGCGGCTGGAGGAGCGACGTTGAAATATATCGCTGCCGCGCGACCGTGGCAGAGGCTCCGAATTACCAGGCGTATTTGAAGGAGGTCGGAACGCTGCGGGACAAATATCGCAGGCTGATTCTCAACGGGACCTTTCGCGGAACGGATTTAGTCGAGTGCGCGAATCCCCGCGTCGAATATTCCGTATTTACGGTCGGGAGCGAGCTTGCGGTCGTCGTTTCGCAGTCGTCGGCGGATTCCGAGAAAGCCGGTTTCAAGGTTCCGGGTTTCGAGTTTGCCGAAGGCGGCGGCGTGGGCGGCGCGCAGATCCGCGGAAATGGAGATTGCGCGGAGGCGTCGCTGCCGAAGGATTCGCTCGCGGTTTTGGTATTTAAAAGAAATGAGTGAAAAGCGCGTGGCGTTCCGGCGGCTGCGTCGTGCGCCTTGGCTGTTTGTAAAGACCAACTTTTGCGGCGATTTTGTTTGTCTTTGCCGTTTTCGGCATCGCATAGCTTGATTTCTCGCGTGGGGGTTAAAGAGCGCTCCGCGTTTTGGTTCGCGGGGATTAAACTGCAATCTACTATCGCCGCATTGCGCTGAAAAATTGCCGATAACGTTTTCTCGGGCTATATTTTCGGGTTGGATTTTTCGGGTTGGATTTCTCGAATGGGATAGGACGCGGCCGCCGCATTTATCGCGGAATCGTTTTTCGCCGGAAATTTCTTCCCACTCTCCTTCTTTCGCTTTTCTTGAACAAATAAAGGGTATTTGTTGTCAAAACTAATGAACAGATCCGGCGCGGAGCCGGATTGAAAATTAACACTAAAAATTATGAAAAAATTATCGGCAATATTGTTCGCGTTATTAACGCTGTCCGTCGCAACGGCGTCGGCTTCGGACAAAATTATAGATTTCTCGGCTCTGCCGCAGCCCGCGCAGCAATTCGTAAATGCGAATTTCAAGGACAAAAAGGTGGCTGCTGTGAAAGTGGATACAAGTTTCTTCGGCGCGGTCACCGACGGATACGATGTCGTGTTCTCCGACGGGGCGGAGATAGAATTTGCCTCCGACGGAACTTGGAAGGAAGTCTCGGCAAAAACGTCGTTCGTTCCCAACTCCGTAGTTCCCGATCAGATTCTTGCCTACATCAAACAGCACTTCAATTCCTCGCCCGTGGTTCAGATTGAGAAAAAGCATTACGGCTATAAAGTTGAGTTGGCCTCCAAACAGGAGTTGAAATTCAACAAGCAGTTTATCTTTTTCGGTCTCGACTAACGGCGTCGACGTTTTCTGAAAGGCGGTTTTCAACTTTCAGATGAGGCCTTGCGGCGGTGCGGTTTTCTCTATCGAGAATCTGCGCCGCCGTTTTTTTTGGATTGAATTTATCGCCGGCGGCATTCCCGCCGATGTTTAATTGTAATATATAAGGCGCAATACACGCAATGGATTTTCGCCGGACAGCGAGCCGGAATAGAATCTTGCGGATTTAAATTCTTTTGCCGCGGTAGATTTTTGCGGGCGCGTTTGGCCGATGCGGCGGGATTTTTTTTTAAGTTAATTTATTATTAACAGCTTCGGAATAATTAAAAACATTTTACAGCAGCGCGGTATATTCCGAAGGGCCGGTCGCGGGGGAGTGGGGGGGTGTGTGGCAAGAGCCGTTGCGGTTTCGCTTCGCTTTTTATCGCATTTTGCTCAAACCGTCGTTCGGCTTAATAACATTTTTGTGCATAGCCACATAAAAAACGGGGCGACGGCAGGATTAGATAGAAAAAAGATAGAATAAGGTCTTTTGAATGTGAAAAAAACGTGTACAATTCGCACAGCTTTGGAGGGGGGCGAACGATCCTTCTCCGGAGTCCGAAAATTGGATTTGCGCTTTAAACCGACGCCGAGAAACATTGGAGTAAATTCGCATTGGAATAGAAGTAGTATAGGAGACGCACAAGCATATGAAAGTATTGTTGATAAACGGTTCGCCCAACAGGCGCGGCTGCACATACACGGCCTTGAGCCAGATGGCGGAGACTTTTAATAAGGAGGGCATTGAAACGGAAATCTACCACATCGGAAACGATCCGATAAGGCCGTGCCTGGCCTGCCGTTCGTGCGGGAGAACGGGGAAATGCGTCATTGACGACAAGGTCAACGGATTTGTCGAGCATGCGGGGGAATTCGACGGCTATGTGATAGGCTCGCCGGTGCATTACGGATCCGCCGCGGGCGCGATTTCGCCGTTTTTGGACAGGGTGTTCTTCGTGGATTACATGTCGGGCAGGGACTCGTTCAAGCACAAGCCCGGGACGGCGATAGTCGCGGCTCGAAGGGCGGGAACGACCGCGACGATAGACCAGCTGAACAAGTATTTTCAAATAAACCAGATGCCCGTCATTTCCGGCAGGTATTGGAATATGGTCCACGGCATGACGCCGGAAGAGGTCAAGCAGGACAAAGAGGGCATGCAGAATTTGAAAATTTTGGCAAAGAATATGGCGTATCATCTCAAATGCAAGGAGGCGGCGCGGAAAGCGGGCATAAATCCGCCCGCGCCGGAGGAAGTAGAGTACACGAATTTTATACGTTAAAATTGAGGAGAAATTATCATGGAAACTGTAAAACTGAACAACGGGGTGGAAATGCCGATTTTGGGATACGGAGTTTTTCAAGTCGGCAGCGATGAGTGCCAGAGATGTGTCAGAGACGCTCTCGACGTGGGTTACAGGCTTATCGACACGGCTCAGGCGTATTACAACGAGGAGGGCGTCGGGGCGGCGATTAAAAACTCCGGCGTCAAGAGGGAGGACGTTTTCCTCGTGACAAAAATATGGATTTCAAACGCGGGGGAGGAAAAGGCGGCAAAATCCATTGACGAGTCTTTGAGAAAACTTCAGACGGATTATGTGGATTTGCTTCTCATCCACCAGCCGATTGGCGATTATTACGGAACGTACAGAGCCATGGAAAAGGCCTATAAGGCCGGCAAGGCGCGGGCAATAGGCGTTTCAAATTTCTATCCGGACAGGTTTGTGGACTTGTGCAATTTTGTGGAAGTCAAGCCCGCGGTGAATCAGGTGGAGACGCACGTGTTCAACCAGCAGAAGTCCGCGAGAAAATATTTGGACAAATACGGCGCGCGCATTATGTCGTGGGGGCCGTTTGCGGAGGGCAAAAACGACATGTTCAAGAACGAGACTCTCGTCTCCATCGGCGAAAGACACGGCAAGTCCTCCGCCCAGGTCGCTCTGAGGTTTTTGATTCAGGAGGGCGTCATCGTTATTCCGAAGTCGGTAAAGAAGGAGAGAATGGAGCAGAATTTTGCCGTGTTCGACTTCGCATTGACCGGCGGCGAAATTGAGAAAATCAGAAGCCTGGATTTGGGCCGCAGCCTGTTCTTTTCCCATCACGACCCCGAGACGGTCGAGATGCTAATCGGCTATGCTAAGGGATAGGCGGAACGGAGCATGAATTATGATTAAACTTTTGTCGGTTATTTTGCCGCTGTTTATAATGTGCGCGCAGGTTTCGCCTGCGGCCGAACATAACGCTCGAAATGGAGGAACAAATATGAATCTGGCGGGTAAAAAAATATTGACGGCCTATTTTTCTTGGAGCGGCAATACGAAAGTTGTTGCCGAAAAAATTCACGCCAAAGTCGGTGGCGACATATTCAGAATTGAGCCGGTCGCGCCTTATCCTTCCGACTACAACGAAACGGCCTACGGCGTTGCGAAGGAGCAGAAGGAGAAGGGGATTCACCCGCCGATTAAAAATGCGGATATAACTTCATATGACGTGATATTCGTCGGGACTCCCGCCTGGTGGCACACGATGGCTCCGCCCGTAATGACCTTTCTTGCCCAAAATAATTTTGAGGCAAAGACGATAGTTCCATTCGTCACGCACGGCGGGGGCGGAGCTTACTCCATCGAAAAAGAGATGGCAAAGCTCGCAAAGGGGGCGAAAGTCCTCTCGGCGTTCGTGGTTTTCGGGCGGGGAAATTCAAATATCGACGGCGACATTTCGGCCTGGCTGAACGGCCTTAAGTGAGGAACAACAATGCTCTCGAACAAGAGTTGTGAGGGAAAAAACGGATTAAAAGGCGGAGTGCTGAAAACGGCGCTGCAGGGATTGCTGATTTTTGCATTGTCCGCGCTTTCCATGGCGGGAGCGCCTTCGCCCGCCGGCGCTAAGGAGGCTCCACTCGCCGCGGAGGGAAAAGTTCCGTACGCGGAGCTGAACAACGGGGTGAAGATGCCGCGCTTGGGGCTCGGCACGTTCATGCTCGACGACAGAAACGGCGAGGCGTACAATGCGGTTCTGACCGCGCTGAGGGCGGGGTATCGCCACATCGACACGGCGCATGCGTACGGGAACGAGAGAAGCGTCGGGCGCGCGATAAAGGACAGTGGGGTTCCGCGGGGAGAAATTTGGGTCGTTTCAAAGCTTTGGCCGAACGAATACGGCGAGGGCGAGACGCAAAAAGCTATCGACAGAATGTTGAAAAGGCTGGGGCTTGAATATATCGACATGGTTTACCTCCACCAGCCCGTCGGCGATGTCGAGGGCGCGTGGAGGGATTTGGAAAAGCTTCAGCAGTCCGGCAAGGTAAGGGCGATAGGGATTTCAAATTTCGACAAGGACGAGGCGCTGTTCGACACCTTTTTAAAGAAGGTCAAAACAAAGCCGCAGGCGATGCAGCTCGAATGCCACCCCTATGCGCAGCGCAGGCATTGGCAGAATAAGTTGAAGATGCACAATATCCAGCAGGAGAACTGGTATCCGCTCGGCGGCAGGCAGAGCAACGGGCTGATTTTAAAAGATCCGACGATAAATAAGATTGCCGCAGCCCACGGCAAATCCGCCGCTCAGATAATCCTGCGCTGGCACATTCAGGAGGGATTTTCCGCGATACCCGGAAGTTCCAATCCGGATTACATAAGGGAAAACATAGACATTTTCGACTTTCGCCTGAGCGAGGAAGAGATGGAAAAAATACGCGGTTTGGACGCGGAGAAGCGGATTTTTAATCCGCCCTACGAGCGCCAAAAGCAGATGTATCTCAAGACGATTCTAATAGATTGAGCGCTTGAAAATTTTGGAAAAATTGCGGGAGGGGCGCGCGGCCGAAAAAACTCCGCGCGAAAATTTGCGCGCCCTAAGAGCCCCGAAGGCGTGGCGCGGGGCTGGAAAACATGGATATTAACAGCTTGTAAAAATGTTCGCAAATATTTGGCGCATGTCGGCATTAACTGCTTCTGCGGCGTTTTTTTGCTTCGCCGCGGCGGGGTTTGCCGTGCGCGAAGGCGGTGGGCGAAAGGTCGAGGGGGGAGTTGCGGTGTATCCTCAAATATCGGTAGACGACACGGTGGGCGATGTGGTGAACAATCCGGCTTTCGCGGGATTCGGCAGGCTCATGCTCGCGCGCAACACGGCCGCGTACGATTCAATATCCATGCGGGAAATCGGCAACACAATGCCTTACCACGCCAATGTCAATCCTCCGGAAATCGTCCGTGCCCTGAACCGCATGGCGGGAGATGTCGCGGATGGCAAGGAGGTCTTTTACAGCTTTTATTCGCAGTCGCAGAGGCGCGCCGACAAATCCAAAGAGGAGACCGGGCTGTTTTTCTTCAGGGGAAAACCCGGCGCGCCCTTCGCTATTATCTGCCCCGGAGGCGGATTTTCGTATGTGGGTTCGCTCCACGAGGGGTTCCCATACGCCATGCAAATAAACAAACGCGGCTACAACGCGTTTGTCCTGCGCTACCGCACCGGGAGCGGGCAAAAGGCGGTCGAGGACTTGGCGGCGGCGCTGGCGTACACATTTGAAAACGCGGAAGAGCTCGGCGTCGGGACGGCGGACTACTCCGTGTGGGGAAGTTCCGCCGGCGCGCGCATGGCGGCCGCGATAGGCTCATACGGGGCGGGGGCGTTCGGGGGCGGGCCAGTCCCCAAGCCCGCCGCGATCGTAATGGCGTACACCGGGCAGAGGGAGTTTACTCCGGATTCGCCTCCGACGTTCGCGGTTGTCGGACAGAACGACGGAATCGCCAGTCCGCATGCCGTCAAATACAGAATATCGGCGCTGAAGAAGGCGGGGGTTGACGCGGAGTTTCGGGAGTATCCCGGCGTGGGGCACGGGTTCGGGCTCGGAACGGGCTCGAGCGCCGAAGGCTGGGCGGACGAGGCCGTCCGTTTTTGGGAAAGGCACTTTCGGCGATGAATGCGGAGGCTGCTAAGTGGGAATTTTATCCTTCGGAAAGAGGCGCCGAAAGGCCGGATTTGAGCGCCGAAGCGCCCGGCGTTTTTCGGCCGTTTTCGCGTTTGAAAAAAATGTTCTTCAGGCCGGGGGCCTCGGAGGGAAAGATATTGGTGGCCTATTATTCGATAGGAGGGGCGGCGGAGCCCTTCGCGCGGAAAATCTTTGCCGATTCGCGCTGCGATTTTGTCGGGATAAGGCCCAAACGTCCGTATCCGGGCGAGTACGGAGAGCGCATAGAGAGATATTCCCGCGAAGACAGGATCGGCCTGCTGCCGGAAATATGCGGCGCTCCGGGGAGGATAGTAGAATACGGGGAGGTGTATCTGCTCTGCCCGGCGTGCCTCGGATTCATACCGCCTCCGGTGAAGTCATTTTTGTGCATGCACGATTTCTCGGGGAAAATTTTGCGGCTGTTCTGCCTGTGCGCTCCCGAGCGCCCGCCGGATTTCGCGCTGTCCGTGCGCAAGTTGTGTCCGCGAGCCGCGGTTGAAATATACTGCGCGCGCGGCGCCGATTTCGCCGCGCGTTGTCCGTATTCGATTCGGAGGGAGTTTTAAGCCGAAACGTCCTGCTTTGGCGATATCCCAAAGAGCCGCTTATATTCCCTGCTGAACTGCGTCGGGCTCTCGTATCCTACCGCGTAGGCCGCGCCGGCGACGGTCTGGTTCTCGGCGATCATGAGCCTTTTGGCCTCGTGCAGCCTGAGGTTTTTCTGATACTGTATCGGGCTTACCGAAGTCACCTTTCTGAAATGCCTGTGGAAAGTCGACGGCGCCATATTGACGTACTTCGCCAGATCCTCTATCTGGAACGGCCTTGAGAAATTCTCTTTGAGCCACTTCACGGCGCGGGTTATCTGGTTGCTTTGCGTTCCGATAGTGCAGAACTGGCGCACATGCCTTCCCATGGGGCTTATCAGAAGGCGCGAGTAAATCTCGCGTATCGTTATGGGCGCGAGAATCGGTATTTCGTCCTTTCTGTCCAGCAGCTCGATCAGCCGCAGGAAGGCGCCCATCATGCCCTCGTCGGCATCGGCCACGGCGAGGCCCTTGCAGAGCCCGTTGCCGCTTATTTTTTCGAGCGGCATTTCCGAGAGCATCTGCGTTATGACGCCTATGTCGAGATCGACGGATACGGTTATGAGCGGCTTTTGCGGGCTGGCCTGCACAACGTAGCTCGTCCCCGGAACTTCGACTCCCGGCACGAGGCACTGGTTCTCGCGGTAGACGGTCTCTTCCGAACCGACCACGGCCTTTTTGGTGCCCTGGAGCATTAGAATTACTTTGGGCTTGTAAAAGCACTTTTCGGAGTGCGCGGCGTCGTCTACGCGATTCATGTAAAATCCCGCGATGTTCGTCGCGTAAAATCCCGGCGCGGCGAGGCGTTTCAACGCCGCTTTTTTCAACTGTGCGCTTATTTTAGATATGCTCATAATCGTACCTTGCTTGTTTTGTAAAAGGCGAAAATAAAATTTCTCTAAAAATAATATTATAGATAAAAGCCGGTTTCGTCAAGTCCGCTATGGGCAGGATTGGGCAGATTTTAGGTTGTTGTGTGTATTTACCCTGCGCGGGATTTGTGTTATCATCGCTTCTGCAGAATCGAATGAAGGCGAAATCGAAATTTTCAGGCGGATTGCCGCGCGCGGAATCGGCGGCGCGAAAAATTCCCTTCGGGATTCGCTTTGCGCGTTCCGGCGCGGCGCGGCTTGAATCGGTCCGATGGAGGAAATAAAATGAAAAAAATATTGTCGTTTTTTGCGGTATTGACGCTCGCGTCGATTGCGGCGTCCTTGTGTGCTTTCGGGCAGTCGAAAACGGCGGACGGCGGAAAAGGGAGTCAAATGAAAAACAATACTATCAAACTTGCAATCAAGGGCGGCAGGACGTTTACGGCGACGCTCGCGGACAATTCCTCGGCGCGCGCGCTGGCGGAGCTCCTCGCGCGGGGCGACGTCTCTGTCGAAATGAAGGATTACGCGCGCATGGAGAAAGTCGGCCCGCTCGGCAAGCGCCTGCCGAGAAACGACAAGCCCATCTCCACCGGCCCGGGCGACTTGATTTTGTACCAGGGCAGCCAATTTGTGATTTATTACGGCACCAATTCGTGGACTCTCACCCGCTTGGGCAAAATAGACAACGCCACCGGCGAGGAGCTTTTGTCCGCGCTGGGCGACGGCGACGTCACCGTGACGCTCTCTCTCAACAAGTGAAAGGACGCATTATGAATACTCTTAGATTTAACATCGCAAAGGCCCTTTTATTGGGGCTGGTCATATCAACAAGCAACATGCAAAATATTATGGCTAAAGAAAAGATCACGCAGACTGCCGGACATGCGCAGTTGGGGGAATTTGCCCCGAAGTTCGCCGACTTGAATGACGACGTACTCTTTGGGGAAGTGTGGAACAGGCCGGGGTTGAACCCGCGCGACCGCAGCATGATTACCGTTGCCACATTGATAGGCAAGGGCATTATCGATTCGTCGCTGAAGCATCATCTGCAGTTCGCCAAGCAGAACGGGATAACGCGTACCGAGATTTCGGAGATGCTGACCCACATCGCCTTTTACGCCGGGTGGCCCAACGCGTGGGGCGCCTTCCGCCTCGCCAAGGAGGTATGGGCGGACGACGTTCAGGGAGACGGCGGCAAGGCCGCATTCCAGCGCGAGATGATTTTCCCCATAGGCGAGCCGAACTCCGCATATGCGAAATACTTTACCGGCAACAGCTATCTTGCCCGCGTTTCCTCCGAGCAGATTCCGTTTGCCAACGTCACCTTTGAGCCGCGCTGCCGCAACAACTGGCACGTCCACCGCGCCTCAAAGGGCGGCGGGCAGATGCTTGTCTGCGTGGCCGGCAGGGGCTGGTATCAGGAGGCCGGCAAGCCGGCGGTTCAGATGCTTCCGGGCGACGTTGTCCACATACCGGCCAATGTCAAGCAC
>CALXMX010000047.1 GCA_944389575.1 uncultured Opitutales bacterium | reverse complement strand
TTTCCGGGACTCGAAGATTTCCTTGCGCAGGCTAAAGACAAAGTCTCCCAGATTGATTCTAAGTTGCGCGCATAAAAAAATACGCGCGCATTTTTCATTCCCGGCATTTAAATGATAGGGAATTTTTGGGTCAGCGCCAAAGGTTATGGAATAACTTTTAGGGTCTAGGATAGAGATTAACTATGCCTTCTAATGGCGCCCCAGGGGCGTCAATCTTCAAAATTTTTGCGTCTGTATGTTCGCTTTTGAATCAACTTCGTCTTTCTGTGGAATGTCTCCGCTATTTGATTTTTCTTGTTAAATTTTCGCATTCGGATTAGCGGCGCAAAGGGATATTTATCATTTCCGCCGGCAAAGGCGTTTAGGGCAAAAGGAAGGAGCAAATGCGAAATGCGCGCGGGGGGGAAATCCGGTGAGGGTTCTCCCTCTTTTAGCATGGGAACAATTCAATGAGTTTCGTTTATCCTCAAACGTTGCGGCGTCGAAAATTTTCGTAGAGCGAGCACGAAAGTGTCCCGTCGATAACTTAAAAAAATTATTCTTTAGCGTAATATTTATTTTAAAATCTAACGCAAAGCTGTTAAGATTTATTTCTTAATCAAGAGTTATTATGTTAAAAGTTGTGGATTTTTATTACGTTAGCCCCACCGGCGGAACGAAGAGGGCGGGCGAATACCTCGCAAACGTACTGGCCGAGTCCGTAGTTTTGCGCGATTTAGCTGATAAAAAGACGCCGGCTTCAGCTCCTGCGGGCGATTTGTCGGTAATCGCTCTTCCCGTATTTGGAGGTCGGATACCCGCTTTTGCCGCCGAAAGGCTCAAACTAATCAAAGGCGCCGGCAAAAAGGCCGTCACGATTGTAGTGTATGGAAACAGGGCTTATGAAGACGCTTTATTGGAGCTAAACAATATTGCGAAGGAATCGGGATTTGACGTGGCGGCTTCTGGCGCATTTGTCGCTCAGCATTCCATGTGTCCGGAGGTCGGCGCGGGCAGGCCGGACGAAAGGGATTTTGAGGAGTTAAAAAACTTTGGAAAAAGAATATTGAAAAAGTTACTCGAAGGAGATGAACGAGAATTCTCTGTGCCGGGGAACTATCCATACAAGGCGGATTTCATCGTGCCGGCAACTCCCATATCCGCGGATTTCTGCAATCTGTGCCGAAGATGCGCCGCCGCCTGTCCGACAGACGCGATTGCGGTCTTGGACAATAAGCTCATTACGGACATCGCAAAATGCGCTCTCTGCATGGCGTGCGTCAAGGCGTGTCCAATTCATGCGAGAATATTGCCCTTGCCAATGGCGGAAAAAATACGCCAGATGCTTTCCAAATTTAAAGACATTCGCCGGGAAAATGAGACTTATATTTAATCTTTGCAAGGCGCATGTATAAATTTTTCTGAATGCTGCTTTCTTTAAAAAATATAAAAATATTTGTTTTATCTACCCGCATAAAGTTAAACTTTCGGCAGCTAATCGAGAGGAAAATTCAAAATGGGCATTTTTGAAGAATATAATCTTAGCGGCCTTACAGGTTATGGGTGGTCGCGCCTGTTGATTGATAATCCGGGCAAGGAAATTTTATGCGACAAGCACAACGGTTGGAAAGCTATGTCCGGAGATGACTGGCTGGAGCTTTTAAAAATACATCCGCAGTTTATGGCAAAAGCTGAAAGCCATGTTAACGGTGTTTCGGCATTAATAGCTCTTGACGCGGGCCGGGCCGCTTCGTTTTCCGCCTGGAAGAGCTTTGGGGGCGGAGAGTGGCTGGCGATACTTTCAGAGGCGCCTCAACTGTCGCACGAATGCGACAAAGCGGAGGGTTGGAGGTTATTTAGTCCGAAAAATTGGACGTATCTATTGAAGGTTTGCCCGCAGTTTGAATGCAAGCTTAACGAATATTCCGATTGGTCAAAAATCGAATGGTACATATTGTTGGCAAGCCAACCGCAGTTTGCCCGTTATTGCGACGGGTTAAATCAATGGGAAAAGTTAAATGATTGCATCCCCCCGGGGAGCGAGTGGGCATATCTGCTTTCCAAGCAGCCGCAGTTTATCGACAAATGCGACAGCGTGGACGGATGGCATTTTAAATGCGAAGACGATGACGACGTTCTGGAGCTCACGCCGGACGGGGAGCTAAGAACTATAAAAAATACCTTGTGGATCGGTTATAACTGGAGAATATTGCTCGAAGAGCAGCCTCGCTTGGCGTATAAATTAGACGAGCTTGGGGCATGGGAGTGTTTGGACGGCAACGATTGGTTCTCTTTATTGAAAAAGCGTCCGGAGTTCGCCGTTAAATGCGGGCAGGTCGGCGGGTGGCGGCTAATCGGCGCGGAACGTCGGGAAGAGTTGATAAAAATCCAGCCGCAATTAAAAAACATGCGAAAATAACCATTAATCTCAACTAATGACAGCTGTTATTGCGCAGTCAAAGGGGCGGAGCAAAGATTATAACGCCTGTTTGCGCGGCGGCGGAAATATGGCGGATTCCGCAAAGTAGGCGTTTTGAAGTTCCGCTGTCTGCTGGGGCAATACACAACCAAACGCCGCGCTGCGGCGTTTTTTCGGCATTCGGATTTCGCAGTCTTAGCCCGCGTTGGGCGGCTTCCGAAGCGCAAATTTCAAAGTTTTTTTTGCAACTTTTGGCCGGGAGCGCCGCAGGCTTTGGCGCTATGCGGATTATTTAAACTTTTTCCCCAGCTCTCTTGCCTGTTTGAGATAGCTGGTGTTTTTGATGTAGTCGGGCACGGTACAGCCTTTGGCCGCGACAATGCCTACGCTTCTCCAGCCCAAAAAGTTTGTCATTCCCTTGTACGACGCTATTGCTCCTTCCGCGGATTCGTCGGTTTCGTCGGCGAATGCCAGCAGCAAGGCGCATTTTTTTGCCGAGTGCAAGGCGGCGTCGTTCGCGTAGAATCTGTCTATGACGGATTTTATCTGCGCGCTCATTCCGTAGTAATAAATTGGAGAAATGAAGACGACCGCGTCGGCTTCGAGGAGCTCCGGATTGAGCCGCTCCATGTCGTCCTTGAAGACGCAGCCGCCGTTTCCGCTGTGGCATTTTTCGCATGCTATGCACGGGTGGACATTCTTAAACGCGGCGTCGAAGCGGACGACTTGGCCGCCGGCCTCTTCGGCTCCGGCTATGAATTCGTTAGCAAGCAGCGCCGTTGTTCCGTTTTTGTGGGGGCTTCCCGTTATTACCAATGTTTTCATTTTATTCCCTCGTCAGATGAAACGCGTCGCTGGCGGATATTTCTTCCGCGTCGGCGCCGGAATTTATCGTGTAAAAAAATTGCGGTTTGTAAAGAGCTTTAATGCGCGTTTTGCCGTTTGGGGTCGGGCGGATAATTTCGGTGCGGTGGGGCGGATACATGCTTGCGCTTTGAGCGCAGGCCGGGCGTTGCCGATTGCGGGGAAGGAGCGCCGCGCGCGTATCCGAATTTGAACCGAAACGGATTAGATTAAGATAGTTTTTTAACTGCGGGCTTTCTTGGATATGCGGCCTTTATTGGCTATACGGCTTTCTTGACGGCGCGGGTGCAATGTCTCGAAAGTTTATCGCTTGCGCCGGAAAAATTTCTTGCCGGATTTTTTGCGGCACAAGGTTCGGCGCGGATATTTTTCTGCGCGTGCTCCCCGTTTGCGGCGCGCATTTTTCTTGTTTCACAATAGGGGCGCGGAGGTGCGATAGCGGCGCGCGAAAGACGGCCGGCCCTGCGGCGCGCCATGCGCGGGAACGCTTGCAAGAAACGTGTTGACTTGTCTATCGGTTAAAGATAAGTCCCAAAATCATGAGCAAGTTTGCATTTGGAGCGGTCTTAATTTTGTGCGCGTCCGCATTGTGCGCATTTGACTCCGACTTCTGGTCGGATATACGCAAATTTCCGGTTCCGGAATACAGATGGGGAGAGCGCGAGAGCGGCAAGAAGGCGCGGCAAATATTCTATGCCGGCGAAAACTACAAGGGCGAACCTACGGAAGTGTTCGCCTATTATTGCACTCCCGGAATTTTGAAGGGCGATCCCTCGTTAGACAAAAATCTTCCCGCCGTCGTATGTCTCCACGGCGGGGGCGGAAGGGCGTATCCCGAGTGGGTGGAGCTGTGGGCCTCGCGCGGATATGCGGCCATCGCAATGGATTGGAGCGGAAACGGCCCCGAGCCGTTTTACAAGAATCCAACTCCGCAGATGCGCAAAAAATACGGGAACTATCATCTTGAAAAGCGCGTGCATCTGAAAAACGGGGGGCCGGATAAAATTCCCTCGACCGTTTCCCTCGCGGACGGCAAGCCGGAGAGGGACGCCTGGGCGTATCAGGCCGTGGGCGCGATAGTCCGCGCGCATTCGCTGCTGCGCTCGTTCAAGGAGATAGACGCCGACAGAACCGCGCTGACGGGAATAAGTTGGGGCGGCTATCTCACCTGCTTAGTGTCCGGAATCGACGGGCGCTTTAAGGCGGCCGTTCCTGTGTACGGTTGCGGATTTATCTACGAGTACGGCAGGTGGGGCTCAAATGTCGGCAAGGGCGACAAATCCGAGGCGCGCTGGATTGAGCTGTTCGACCCGTCGAAGTCTCTCGAAGTGACGAAAGTTCCGATGTTTTTTGTCAACGCCCCCGTGGATCCGTGGTATCCGCTGTCGATTTGGACGAAGTCCGCGCGCCTCGCGCGCGCGACGACCCTCCTGGATTCCGAAATGAAGCACGGCCATTCCGCCGGCTGGACGCCCCCGGAAATCGAGGCGTTCATATCTTCCAAGCTCAACGCGACTCCGCCGCTGCCGGAATTGGGCGACGTGGTTTTGAAGGGCTCGCATGCCTCCTGCGCGCTTTCCTCAAAGACTAAAATTAAATCTGCGCGCCTTTATTACACGCTGGGTTCCGAAGGCGGGAATTGGGAGAAATTCAAATGGGAATCTGTGCCTGCGGAAATTTCGGAGGTCGCGCTTTCGGCCAAGCTTCCCGACGGCGCGCTTGCGGCCTACTTCGGCGTCGTTGACGAGCGCGGCTTGCGCTCTTCGAGCAATGCGGCGATTTTTTCTTCCGATAAAAAGTGAGTTTTCGCAAGGTTGTTTCCGACTTTTCCCGGTACATATTCTTGCGTTCGGCGAAGTCGGGTCGCGGGCTTTGGGAGGCGCGCTTTGGGTTGCGCGCGGCTTTTGCGCTTTTGACGCTGCTCGGATTTTTTGCGCTTGCGGGAAAGCGCGCGGAGCCGGCGCCGGAGCGGACGGCTTTTATGGACAGATTTTTTCGGATTCTCCGGAATCGGGGCGAAAATCCGGAAGCGCAATTTCCGCATTTTTTCTTCCGTCCGCTTCTTGTCCCGATTGCCGATTGGAGCAGGGAAGGTCTCTTGTGCGTGGAACTTTTTTGTGGTTTGCGTTTGTCTTGCGTGAAGGAATGCGAATAAGCGTCTTGAGGGCGCCTCATATTTGCGCCCGCCGATTTTTAGTGAAATAATATTTTTTTTCCGTTTTTTTACGGCGCATAATTTGCGCGTGAATGCGCGCTGGTAAAAATCGCGCAGACATAGATGCGAAGTATTGAGAAACTGCGGGCATTTTTTCTGTCCGTCCGCTTCTTGTGCCGACTGCCTATTGGAGTAGGGAAGGGCTTTTTACGCGAGAAACTCTTTTGGAATCTTTAAGGATAAAAATTCCCGCATTTTTTTACATTAACGCAATCGAGGCACAACAAAGTTGCGCGCAAAATTGCGCCGCGCTGCGAACGGCTTTTAAGCGGCGCTATGAACGGCGGAACGCGTTTGCGGCAATGCTTCCGCCTCTGGCGCAATTTGCGAAAGAAATGCGGAACCTTCGTTTGGCGCTATGGCCTAAGCTCGGGCGGAAGCATGCTGTAAAAATCTTCTAAGCCTGCGTTTTTGCCGCCTTTTTTTGCCTCGGAAAATTCCATCGCCGGCCGCGGGTGGATTCCGTTTAACCCCGTCAGCATATAGGGTATGGAGAATCCCCAGTCGTATTTGGCGCGCATGGGGACTATGCGGTCTTGGGCAAATTTCAGAAGCGGACGGACGTCGCATTTTTCGTCGAAATACATTGCGAGCATTTCGCTCATGCAGTTCCCCGCGCCCTTGCCGAGCCCTCCGATTGTGCAGTCCGCCATGTCCGCGCCGCATTCCACGGCCGCCAATGTGTTGGCAAACGAGCATTGCAGGTTGTTGTGGCAGTGGATTGCAAACAGCTTTCCGGACGAATGCGCCGCCTCCGCGTACGCGCGCGACATCTGCCTTGCACGCTCCGGAACGAGCGCGCCGAAACTGTCCATCAGATATATTATGTCGGCCTGCGTCTTCGAGAACTTTTGGAGGGATTCTTCAAGCTCCCTTTCGGAGAGCGTCGTTGCGGCCATCATGCAGAGCGCGGTGGCGTAGCCCTTGTCGGCGCAGGAGTTCACTATGTCGACGGCCTCGGCGGTGTCCTTCCTGTAAAATGCGCAGCGCATCATGTCTATGGGGCTTTCGGATTTTGCGGGGAAGTCGCGCCAGTCGCACTTGCCGGCGTCGGCGAGCGCGGCGATTTTTATTTCGCCCGGCTTGTCGGCGAGGGCTTCGGCTATGTCTGCGCTCCGGCAGAATCTCCACTTGCCGTACTTCTTTGGAGAGCAGAACCTCTCGCTGTCGCAAAATCCCACTTCAATGTAGTCGAAGCGGGCGTCGGCGCACGCGCGCACGGCGTACTTAACAAAATCGTCGTCGAAATTGCTGTCGTTGACGATTCCTCCGTCCCTTAGCGTGCAATCCAAGAGCTTTGGCGCCTTTTGCCTGTTGAGTTTCGCTTTCATTTATCGCGTTCCAATGCCGGGTTCCCCATGCCGGATTTTTTTAAGGGGGCGATTCTCTAAGGCCAAACATTTTAAACGCATTTTCTCAAGACAAAACGAATCTGCCGCAGCCCGAGCAAAACGAATCTGCCGGCAGCCCGCGCCGTACCGCGCGTAAAAATTCCGCAAAAAAAACCGCCTCATTGCGTCGGCGGATTTTTTTCTGGATTATTTATTGCCTATTCAGTCACAACTTTTCCACAAGAATCTTTTTGCTAAGATTGTTCAACAGCGCCTCGACCCTATTGGAATTGTCTATTGTGCAGTGTACGCAATTATTCTTTTGCATTACCAAATACGCCAAATACGCGCTTAAATTACCGCTAAAATAAGTATCCGCGTTTTTTTGCGCAATCTCAAGCGTCTTGTGGCTCAAACTTATCGTCTTGCGGACGATATTTGAAGTGTCGTTGCTGTTTTTCATGCGCCCAATGAAAGGCAATTTTGTATGATTTTCAACATAATAAATACTAATTTTAAGTAGTATTAATAAAATAGTCTTTTACACGCATTATAAATGTCTTTAAGTAGTATATTATGATTTATTGTGTAATAATTCATATTAGACCGGGGCGGCGGCGCGAGCAAATGAACGCGGGCGATAATTGTGGTTTTTTGAAGCGCTTAATGCGGAAATAAAACTTTAAAGCTTGAACGCAGGGTACAAGGAAGTGACCGCG
>CALXMX010000046.1 GCA_944389575.1 uncultured Opitutales bacterium | reverse complement strand
GTGACATATGTGGATGGCGACGGGGAGGTTCTGTGCCAGGTCGACCTATTGCCGGCGGAGGATATTGAGCAGGCCCAGGTGCTGGATTATACGGCCATGCTGCTGCAAAGATGGGTGCATGGCTAGGGGTTTCGCCGCATTTTGGCGGCCTTCGCCAACAGGCATGCCACACAGTTCAGCCACAACGTATAATCACCCCACCCACGGTGATATGACGCAAGGCCTCGAGCCGGCGCCCCGTAACCATTGCGGGGCGCCTTTTTTTCGCGCATCTTTGCGCGCCTAAACGAAAACGCATGCGCGCACGGTTAAGCTTCCGCATCAGAAAAAGCCGCGCGTCGGCAATGCGCCCAATCAATCCGCTAAACATTCCCCGCCCCCACGCAGAGCGGACGCGCAAGGCCTCGAGCCCGCGCCCCGCAACCATTGCGGAGCGCCTTTTTTTTGCGCATCTTTGCGCGCCTAAACGAAAACACATGCGCGCCCGGTTAAGCTTCCGCATCAGAAAAAGCCGCGCGCCGGCAATGCGCCCAATCAATCCGCCAAACATTCCCCGCCCCCCGCGCAGGGCGGACGCGCAAGGCCTCGAACCGGCGCCCCGCATATCCGCGCCCCGCACATCCGCTCAAAGCCCCCCAAACCGACGGCCGACATATTCCGACATATCCGCGCAAAGCCGCCTCCCCCTTCCCCGGGAAGGCCGCGCGAAACGCGGCAAAAAAAAGGCGCGCAAACCGCATGCGCGCCCTTCGGTTTTCAGCGATTGAAAAATTTTCCCCGCTTGAAAAATTAGTTATTCGCCCGAATGCCGTACATTCCGTATCCGATTTCCCGAATTTTATCCACGGTCTCGCGGTAGGGAACGTCGCACACGTCGGTGAAGCCGACTTGAAAATTCTCGCCGTCAAACCTGCCTGTCGCCGCCTGATCGGAGAACTGATGCCAGTGCGTGCCTATCACGTTTGGATTCTTCAGCGCCGACTCCACGTAGTCGTAATAAGCCTGCGCGCGCGCCTTTTGATTTGGCGTGTATATCAATCCGCAGTGGAACGGCCCGCGGTCGAGCGCGCCGAAGTGGAACTCCCCTATCATAATCGGCTTGTCTATTCCCTTGGGGAGTTTGAGGTTTTCAAGCGAAAACGCGTACCGGTTTATGCTGATTGCGTCGCAGTATTTCGCGCCTATTTTCATGACCTGTTCGTTTGCGCCCCCCGCAAAGCGGCAGCCCATGTAGAGCTTGTTGGGCGCCAGTTCCCTTATCGCGGAGCTGACCTGCTTGAAATACTCCTCCGTTATCTTCGCGGAGAATGCGCGCAAATCCTCCTCGAGCGCGCCGTCGGGCACTTTCTTGCCGGAAATGATGCCGTCCCAATCCTTGTAGTCCGATTTCCACGCCTTGTTGAGCTCCTCTATGGAACCGTATTTGGCCTTTAAATCGCCCACAAAAACTTTCTTTGCCGAAGTGGACGGATCGGATATCAGCACGTTTCGCGCGAGGGTTGACGGCGTGCCCCAATGTATTTCGTTGTCCACAAAGAAGCCGATACACCACGGGTCGTTGAGCTGCTCTTTTCTGTCGAGCAGATTCTTTCTGACGTTTTCGGCAAATTTGGGGTTGAAGGGGTCGCGGAATGGCCACCACGCGCCGAATTCCCCCCTGAAGAAGGGAGACCTGATTTCAAATCTGTCGATATACGGCGTCTTGCGCATCATGAAGATGGAGGAGTCCGAGCTGTTGGCGATGGTGTTCATTCCCCAGCTTTTCAAGCGCGCGTGCGCCTTTTCGGCGTACTTTTGGCGCCATTGGTCCCCGTATTTGCGGTAGAGATTCGCCGCGGAGAAATCGTACGTCTTCTTTACCCCGCCGTAATACGGGGCCAGCAATTCGTCCTTCGTCGTGTAGAACAGGGCCATCTTGTCGCCCTCTTTGGGGAGAGCTTCAAAATAGTGCTCCCTGCCGTCCAGCGGAGTTATTGCGCACGACGGAGTGACCCTGACTGCCCCGTGCGACCAAAACAGATTGCCCTCCGGGTCCACCAGCCACCACTTGCCGTCGATTTTCTTGACGTAAAAGTGCCCCGTGGCCTCCTGCTTGGGGCCTTTCAGCCAGCCGCCGAACTTGTCCCTGTCGGGAGCTCCCGGATGCGCTGCCAAATCCGCGGCTTCGCTTTCCTCGGCGCGCTTCAACTCTTCGTCGGAATGTATCTTGCCCGGCCATTCGGCGAATTTGTACTGCCCGTATTTGTCGATGAACGGGAAGAATTCTTCGGCGGTCATAGAATAGCAGGCGGCCTCTTTGCGGTCTTTGGAATTTTTTGCCACAACCCTCTTAATATAGAACGGCGTGCCCCATGTATGCATTCTGAGGCGGGTTATTTTTCCGTAGTCCATCGTAGGTACGTCCCTGTCGCCGTAGGAAAACGGGGTTGCGCGCATTTTCAGCTTTCCGCTTTTCGGCATGAGCCTCTCCCAAATGTCCTTCGGCGGAGCCTTTGGATAGGCGAGTTTGCAAACCCCAAATTCCCCCTTGGGCGCGACGACCGCCCTGAACGGATTTATACCGTCCCACTTCTGCTTGCCCTCGGGAAGCTCCGAAAAAATTTTGACGCGTATTGAGGACTTGTCGGACTTATTCGCGCTCTTGCTCTTGATTTCAAATTCAAAGTCGAGATTCTCCGAGAGATCCCACTCTCCCAAAAAATCCAGCGGCACTCCGTACCCCTTTACCAGCAGGCCGTCCTTCGTCATTTTTGCGCCCTTGGACTCAAACTGTCCGATACCCTTCTGCGCGTCGAATATCACTATGTCGTCCGCCGCAGCCGCATGCAATGCGAGCGCCGCCATACACAAAACCAATCCCTTCATCATTCCTCCGTTGTTGAATTTATTTTCGGACGAAAATTTTAGAGCAATCAAGAAAAATGTAAAACGTTTTATAGGATATTAACCGAGATTTTGGATATTCAAAAAAGCGGCCGGCGCCGCGGGAGGAAACGGGCGCGAACGCGCGTACAAAAACGAGCGGGTACGAGCGCGAACTCGTGCCTGAAACGAGCGGGTACGAGCGCGAAATGCGCGCCTGAAGCGGCGCGCTTGGCGGCGAAAGCCGAAAAAACGTTAAACTGCTAATTTGACGTTTTTCGGCGGGAGCGGCGCCTTGAAGAAGTTGCCGTTTCAAAATGCCGCCGTTCGAGAGCCAGCCGTTCGAGAGCCAGCCGTTCAAGGCCAGCCGTTCTAAAAGCCGGCCGTTTCAAATACCCGCCGTTTTAAAAACTCGCCCGCACAGATTCCTCCGCCCGGGGAAATGGAAATTTCAAAGCGCGAAAACGTGAAAGCGCGAAAAGCCGCTGCGCCCTCCCAAACGCGCGAACCGGAGGAACCGGGAACATTTCTTGCGCCCGCACGCAAATTGCGCGCAAATTTTATCCGTCACGGCGCCACATTAAAAATCGCGGCCCAAGCGGCAGGCGGATTGCCTCAAGCGACAAACAGTATTATGAGCAGCTGCGCCGTCAAGACGCGCATGAACATCGTCAGCGGATAGACGGTGGCGTAGGCAACGGCCGGCCTGTCGTTTGCGGCGGTCGCGTTCGCGTAGGCGAGCGCCGGCGGATTCGTGGAGCTGCCGGCCATGATGCCCATCAGTGTAAAGTAGTCCGTTTTTGCGAATATCCTCGCGCAGGCGCCGACGGCGAGCATCGGAATCACGGTAATTGCGGCCCCGTACAGCACCCACATCAAGCCGTCGCCCTCCACAATGGTCTTTACGAAATTGGGGCCCGCCCCAAGGCCGACTGCCGCCAGGAAGAGCGCAATTCCTATTTCGCGCACCATGAGATTCGCGCTCACCGTGGTGTACGTCACCAACTTGAAGCGCGGCCCGAAGCGGCCGAGCAGAATCGCCACCACCAGCGGCCCTCCCGCAAGCCCCAGCCTCACCGACTGGGGTATCCCCGGAATGCTGAACGGAATGCTTCCGGCGAGCACCCCAAGAAATATTCCGAGAAAAATCGGAAACAAGTTCGGCTGGCGCAGCTTCATCATGGAGTTGCCCAAAAGCTTTTCGGCGTTCTCTATCGCCGTAGAAGTTCCCACTATCGTCACGCGGTCGCCCATTTGCAGCGCGAGGTCGGAATGAGCCACGAGGTCTATGCCGGCGCGATTCACCCTCGTAATGTTGAATGAAACTCCGCCGAACAGCCCGAGTTTCCCCAGCGTGTGCCCGTTGACTTGCGGATTCGTAATCATTATCCTGCGCGCCTCCAAGCCGGTGTCGAGCTTCTGCCATTCCATCTCTATGCGCTCGCCCAAAAATGCGGTCACAAAGTCAGCGTCCCTGTTTTCGGCCACGACCAAAATAGTGTCGTCCGCATCGAGGACGGTCTCGCCGGAAGCTATGAGAATTTTCCCCGGTCCCGCGGGCTTCGACACCCTCGATATGACAAAGTGCCTGCCGGTGAGCGCCACTATGTCCTCAATCCGCATTCCGAAAACGGCCGGATTCTTCACCCTTATCGATATGCGCGAAGCCCCGGATTTCGTGCCTTCCGCGCCGCTGACCGCCTTCCGCTCCCTTTCGAGCGATATGCGGAACGCCGCCTTTATAACGATCATGGATAAAATCAGCCCCACCACGCCCATGGGATAAGCCACGGCATAGCCAAGCGCTATTGAAGGGTCGCCCGTTCCCTTGATGTCGGAGAAGGTCTGCTGCGCCGCGCCCAATCCCGGAGTGTTTGTCACCGCACCCGAGAGTATGCCGACCATCGTCTGTATCGGAACATTTCGCGCATACGATATGGCGAGCGCCACCGCAATGCTGGCAAAAACCGCGCACATCGCTATGGCGTTCATCTTCAACCCCGTTTTTTTAAACGACGAAAAGAAGCTCGGCCCCACCTGCAATCCTATCGAATAGACGAATAGAACAAGCCCGAACTCCCTCGCAAACTCCAAGAGGCGGCTTTCGACGCGCATTCCGAAGTGGCTCGCCAATATTCCCAGAAAAAGTATCCACGTAATGCCGAAACTTATCCCAAACACTTTGATCTTTCCGAGAAACACCCCGACTGCTATCACCAATGCCAAAACCAGGAGAGAATGGGCGATCCCCTCCCCGAAAAATAAATTGCTCAACCAATCCATAGCGAAGTTTTCAGCGCCTTTTTCGGCGCGAACGTGTTTGTGTATAAATAGTAGCTGTACGATTTTTTACAATAAAAGCAAGAACTCTTTTTCGCGCTCAAAAATCGGAAATGAAATTTTGCAATGAACGAATTTTGCGCGAAAAAGTCTAATTTATAGGCGACAGTCCGCCGAATCCGCCTCTTTCCCGCTCCGGGCGGAGGCCCCATGGCGGAATTTTACCCCCCATTTCGCGCGCCGCCCGCAATGGCTCTTGCTGGCGGGCGTGTTTGACGTTTCTACATGAACTGGTTTTGCGAAAAATTAAAGGCGATAGTCCCGATTGTCTGCGCGTCGGGGGCGTTGATATTGTCGGGTTGCGCGGGTATTCCGGAATCTCCGAGGGAATTGGACGAAGGAAGGGCGGAGGCCGAGCGCCTGCGAGGGATGGACTCCTCCAAGCTGCACATGGATATTCCAAAGGGAATCGAGGGGAAGGTTCCGACCTCGCTCACACTGTTGGAGCTATACACGGAACTCGATTTTGATCCCTCCGGAGACTCGCTGTACTTCGTCAGCATGAAGGATCCGTTCGGCGCGATCTACGCCTCGGAAATCAGGGACGAGAGCGTGGCGCTGACCGGAAAGCTCTATCCCGGCATAGAGGCCGTGGACAACGAGGCCGACGCTTTCAGGCACGCCTATTTCAGCTTTCGACTTTCGCAGAAAATCGGTTCGGAGCGCGCCAAGAAATTTACCGACGCTTACGAGGTGAGCTACTTAAACAAGATGGGCGGACGCTGCATGGACCTGTGGAACAACCGCGAAGGCCGAAAAATGTATGAGGATACAAAGACTTCCAAATCGGACAAGAAGGCTTTAGCGCAAGAATCCGTCATGTCGGCGATAAAAGACGGGAAGCTTGTTTTGCGGCCGTTCGAGATAAATTGGGGCGAAAAGAAAAAGGCCGATCAGCAAAAATGACGCCCCGCCAAGCCGTTC
>CALXMX010000045.1 GCA_944389575.1 uncultured Opitutales bacterium | reverse complement strand
AATAGGCGCAATATACGACGCGCCCTCCAACACCGGCTGCGCATTCATAGGGGCGTACGAGCCGGAAGATTACAACGTGAAGGATTCCGCAGTCTGCAAAGGCGGAAAATTTGTCGGGCTCGCAATCGACGACGACGATGACGAGTCAAAGACGAAGAGCCGCATAGAAAAGTGGACGGCCCAGCTCAAGAGCGAGCTTGCGTAAATTTTTTCAGTTCCGTTCCCCTCTGCCATAACAAAAATGGGAACGGCTCTATAATAAAATCCGCCCCGAAGCGCTTGCGCGTTTCGGGGCGTTCGTTTTGGGGCGCGGCAAAGGCATGGCACCTGCGCGGAATCAAACGCCTGCCCCTATTCCGGACGAAACGAAGCAAGAAACGCGAAAATTCCGCATAATTGCGCATGCAAGTATCCCGCAAACGCGGAACGCCTTGCCGCAATTTAGCCGCAATTTAACTAACCCTAATTCGGCTACTGTTTTGCCGGATTGCCAAACCGCCGCGCAAACGGAGGCTTGCCGCTTGAATCGCAATCACCCGCATGCGCTCGTCATGCGCGCAGGCGCGCATTGGCGAACGGCGCGCCCGCGATTGCCGACTTTTGCCAATCCGCAACGCCGCCTGCAAACCTCTATTTTAAGATCATCAGCGGCCAGAAGAACGGGCGGTAATCCGTGTGCGTTCCAGGCTCCGTGGAGTTTGAGAGCGCGTTGTAAATCCACTTTCCCTTTTCGTCCCTGCTGAAGTCGTGCAGCGATATTCCGAACCCGGCGATAGAGCCGCTTTGCAGCAGTATCGGCTCTATGTAGCGGCGCGCGAAAGTTATCTCGTAAACGCCGCCGTCGGGAGTGCGGCGCCAGTCGCATTTGATTTTTTCAGCGGCCTCCTTTTTCGTGGCCATATTTACGCCGTCGGCTATCTGCTGATCCACGCCCTGCCAGCGGTTGACGTGCCCGCGGCCGTCCCCGCCGTCCTTTGTGGGGGCGAAATGATAGACGTAGTCGTTGGTGTCGTATTGACCGACGTCGGAAAATCCGGCGCTTTTTAGGGCGGAGGAATCCCGCTTGGCGCGGGCGTCCGCGGCGGTGTCGAAGTACACGTTTATGGCGCAGTCGAAGGAGTACAGCGCATTGGGAGCCGAGTGAGACGACCACTTTTCGGGCGTCGGGATAAACTGGCTGTCGGCAATATCGACGCGCAGATACAGATTGTCCTCGTCCCAAGCCAGCTTGTACGTCGCCTTTGCGTTCTCCGAATTTACCGCGGCTTTGCCGCCCTTCGGAGCCATTTTGGTGGACATCGGCAGCGGAGGAATTTTCGACCAGTCCGGCTTCCCCGCCACGCGCGGCACATAAAAGTACTGCATGTCCCAAGAACCCGCCGCGCGCGCCTTTTTGGAGTCTCCGGAAATATCCCAATTCGCCCTCCACGAATACAGGCGGCCGGTTTGCCCTCCGCCCTCCGTATCCCCTACAGAGAAAACAGAGCGTCCCTTCGGCGCGATGTCAAAATTGTACGACTTGCCGCCGACCTTCATTTCGCCGGCGTTCCGCCTGCCTGTGAGATTGTCCAAAGACGCCTCGATTTGCCCGCCGGGCGTCGGACGAAAAACGACGAGAAGGCTGGAAGAATCGTCGTTCACGTCGGCCGACTGAAGCGCCTTAAGTAGCTTTTCGGGATCCGCCGCCCGAATCGTAAGCGGCGCGAACGTGACGGGAATTTCCACAAATCCGTCCGCGTCCCTGCGCGCGCTCCTCGGATTTCCGTCGAAGTCGAAGAACTCTACGGGCTGCCCGAAATTGACGCGAATTTTTGGACCCGCGCGCCTGCCCCTGACTACGGACAAATCCGTCGACCACACCGCCGCGATTCCGCCGCCGCCCCCGCCCTTCAGCTTGAAGGCGTAGCCGCGAATCTTCGCGCTCGGACGAATGTCGCCGATATATTCAACGTCCGGATACAGATTGCCGAGCGTATTGACGGCCTTGCACAACAACAGCGGCGAGAAGTTTCTGTCGATATACGGCTGGGTCGTCCAGACGTTTACCCCGCGCAGGGCGGGATAGTATTTGAGCGCGGCCAGATAGTTGCGCATGTAGAGGCAGGCCTGGAATATCTCCTGGTTGCAGAAGTCGTACGAGGGCTTTCCGGCCTTGTAGCCGTCGTACCAGTAGGTGCCCCATTGGGGTATTTCGGCGTCGCACATATTGCCGCACTCGGACATGTATATGGGGGTGTCGGGCGGATAGCCGTAGTGGGCCATTCTGCTTTTTAGGTATCCGATATTGTCGTCGAAGTCCCACAGCGGGTCGTAGTCGTAGTTCCAATATGGGTGCACGGCGACGGCGTCGTAAAGCACGCCCATTTTTTTCGCCGCCTCAAGATAGCCGTCGATGGCGTCGCGGCCTCGCGTGCTGCTGTATCCGCTC
The DNA here is from genome assembly GCA_944389575.1 of uncultured Opitutales bacterium. GTDB lineage: Bacteria > Verrucomicrobiota > Verrucomicrobiia > Opitutales > Intestinicryptomonadaceae > Merdousia. The sequence goes on along the minus strand of CALXMX010000045.1, from coordinate 2,129 downwards.
GTGCCGTGCGTGGGCGCGACAAGTATATTCGGATTCGCGCGCTTGGCCCCGCGCCTGAAAGCCATCTGGAGCTTGGCGTACTCGTCGTAAAGTCCGACCGTAGAACTTTCCTCCTCGTTGCCGAGCGCCACGCATTCGAGAACTTCCGGGGGCATGTTTTTGACGAATACGTACGCGCATTCCTCGATCATCTTTTCCATTTCGGGCGTCGCCTTGAAATTCTTGCCAGCCTCTCTCATGACCTTGCGAAGGCTCCCGAATTTTTTCATCTCTTCGGTGACGGGGCGCATGGCGTTGACCTGGTTGGATATCCTGTACTTTTTAAACAGCTCCCGCGCCTCGGCCGTCTCCGCTAAGTTTTTTTCGATGTCGGGCGAAGATATCGGGGAATACCAGGTCGTGGAGCCGAATCCCCACTCCATGAGCTTTCTGCCGAACAAATCCCCCTCGGAATTGTGCCTGAAGGAAATCAGCGTGCCGAATACACTTTTGGTCGGGTGCGTGTTCGAGAGCTTTTTCATCACGCTGAAGCGGTAGTAGTCGGTATATTTTTCGAATCCCGGCACGCTGAAATCCGCGCGCACCGAAAATATGCCGCAGCCGAGCTTCCGCGCGTCAATGTCCACCGGGACGCAAAGCGTGCCGTCGGGACCGATCTCTATGTCGAAGGACTTTTTAAAGAGCGTTTCATAGTAAATATTTTTTATCGACAACTCGACCTTGCCGCGCGCGCCCGAACTGCCGAAAAGCTCCATTCTGGCGTCTATCGGAGAGCCGAACGAAACGTCGTTGAGCGGCGCCCCCGCGGTCAGAAAATTCATCTCTATGGGCGGCGCCACAAATTCCGTCGGCTCTCCGGACTCCGACATCTCGAGCTGAATGCCGTCCATAAGCACATTTTCGGCCTGTATTATAAACTGTTCCCCCGCGGCGTCGCCGTCTATTACGCGCTTGAACCTCTGCCATTCGGCCGTGGGCTTGAAGCGAGAATCCTTATTCTGGAAATCTCCGTAGCCGTACTTTCCCGGATAGTTTCCGCCCTTTCCGGCGTTCTGCACAGTGACGCGCAACTTGGCCTTTTTCGGGTCTCCGACCGCCTTTGCGTAAAAGCTTAAGACATATTTTGCCCCCGGAACGAGCGAAAACGGAAAGCTGTACTGCGACGTGCCGGCAAACAGAGCCGCCTTTTTCCCGAACAGCCCCCCATCGACGACGCGCATGGTTTTTACGTCCCCCTTATACAGGTTGCCACCGCGCTCGCGCCAGTACCGCGTGCCCTGCTCAAAGCTCGGATTGGGAAATATGTTGCGCACGGGAGAGGCGGGGACGTGAGTTGCGTCGCACTCCCAGAAATCTATGGAGCCCGTCGGCGGAGGGGCGTCCTTGAGAACGGCGCACTCGCCAAAGTCGATGCGGAGCCTTCCCTTTTGGGGAGTGACGGATTTGGGATTCTTCGCAAGCCTGTAGAAGAGCGAGTACTCGTCCCTGCCGTGTTTGCGCTCCAGAGATTCGCGCAGATTCGCCGTGCCGCTCTCGTCGTCAAACAAAATCCTAAAAGAGTTTACCGGAGCCCCTCCGTCAAATTCCACGGACGCCCCGACCTTCGCGTCCACACTGCCCTGCGCAAAATCCGCCGGAGAATTTGCAAATTCGCGCCCTCCAAACAGCACCCTCTTGCCCATGCGCCGCCAGTCCTTCATGCTCAGCCAGAGGCACACGGCGTCCTTGGAGCCGGAGTCCCACGACAGTTCCACGGTTTTGTCGGGCATGGCCTTAAGCACCATCTTAAAGACCGCCCTGTTCCCGCTGTTGTCCGTATAGGGCTTGGAGTATTCGTAAACTCCCTTTTTTTCGTCGAAAGACATCGAGTCCTTCTCGCCATCCGGCAGCTTGAAGGGATAGCCGCCGCCGCGTATGTTTCCGCCCCAAAACGAAATGGACAAAACGAGCTTGTCGTTAATAAAAAGCTTGGGGCTGTTTGCGGCGGTCCTCATGCGCAAAGGGGCGTCGCTGGCGTCTCCCAGGCGCCCGCCGCCGCGGCATAGGTAGAGGGACTTATTCCCCGCCTGAAAGTAGGGGACGTCGAATTTTTCCATGTCTTTTGAGGCCGAAGTCTCGTGCTTTAATAC
>CALXMX010000044.1 GCA_944389575.1 uncultured Opitutales bacterium | reverse complement strand
AAGTTCCTCGTAAGACATCTGCGGTATCTTTCTGGCGGTCTTGACAATGCGCGGATCCGCCGTATAGACGCCCTCGACGTCGGTGTATATCTGGCACACGTCCGCCTTCAGCGCGGCGGCGAGCGCTATTGCGGAAAGGTCGCTACCGCCCCGGCCGAGCGTGGTCACCTGACCGTCCCTGTCCACGCCCTGAAAGCCCGCGACTATCACAACCTTTCCCTCGTCGAGAAGCCTGCGAATGTCGCCGCCGGTGATTTCAACTATGCGCGCGCGCGTGTGCTCAAAATCCGTATATATCCCCGCCTGCGCGCCCGTCCGCGAAACCGCCTGAACGCCGAGCGAGTGAAGCGCCATTGCCGTCAGCGCGATGGTCTCCTGCTCGCCCACGGCCAGCAGCATGTCCATCTCGCGCTCGTCCGGAGCGGAGTTGAGCAGCTTCGCCCGCGCTATGAGCGCGTTCGTCACGCCGCTGCGCGCGGAAACGACGACCACAACTTTATTGCCGGCGTCCGCGTAGCTCTTTATTCTGCGGGCGACGTTCATAATTCTGTCGGTGTCACCCACGGAGGTGCCGCCGTATTTTTGCACGATTAGTGACATATCTGTGTGGCCTGTATAATATATAATAAAACGGCGTTTCCGCCATCAAAATGCGGAAGATCCGCGCCGAAAAATTTTTGGGCGTTCAGACTGCCACGCTTTGCGCCATAGTCAACAATTATATTTGCCCGCATGTGCGCGCGACCCTTCGAAAGGCCGATTCTTGCGGCAAAAAGGTTCGCCCCCTAAAAAACGCGGCGCGCCCCCCGACTTTCCCAACTTCTCTAACTTTCCCGATGCCCCGACGGACAAACACCCCGACAGCCCGCGTTTGGAGCGTCCGCCGAGGGCCCAGTTTCGACTTACCGGATTTCGGGCGTCCGCGCGCAATGTGAAGGCCCAACGCGAATGCGCTACCGCAGTCTGCGCTGGCGAAGGGCCTCGTACAAAAACACGGCGGAGGCGACGTTCACATTCATGCTGTCGGAAACGCCCGACATGGGAACCTTTACGCGCTCGTCTATAAATTCGTCCCACTCGGCCCCGAGCCCCGATTTTTCGGAACCTACCACAATCGCGCACGGACCGGAAAAATCGGCCTGCCAAAGGCTCTTCTCGGCCTCGAGATGCGCCGCATATATTTTTATTCCGCGCTCGCGCAGCCACCCCGCGGCCTCCGCCGGAGTCGAGACCGCCATCTGAATTGAAAACAGCGCGCCCTGCGACGAGCGCACCGCCGCGGGATTGAATATGTCCGTCACCGGATTCGACGCTATGAACGCGCCGGCGCCCAGCGAATCCGCCGTGCGCATCAGCGCGCCGAGATTGCCCGGCTTCTCTATGGAATCGGCCGCCAAAACGAGCGGCGCAACGCCTTCCGGAAGCGACAAATCCGAAATCTTCGCCGGCCACTGCCTAACCACCCCGACGATTCCGTCGGACCCCTCCCGGTTGGACACCTTTTCAAACGCCGATTCCGAAAGCCTGCACAAAGGCACCCCGCCCCGCGCGCGGATTAGCTCCACAAACTCGGCGTGCGCGGGCGACATGAAAAGCTCGGGGGCGTAATAAATCTCCTCAACATGGGCCGCCTCAACCGCGCGCGAAAGCTCCCTGAGCCCCTCGACGAGAAACACGCCCATATCGCGCCTCCCCGCCCTGTCGCGCAGGCGGCTCAACGCCTTAACGCGCGGATTCTGGCGGCTTCGGATATGATCGCCGCCGTCTTGCTGAAACCCCATTGCGCCCATTGGCATATGCAAAAAATACCAAAAATTTTTTTTGACAACCTTTTTCCTCGAATTCAAAACGGATTTAAACACACACCACTAACAACATCGCCGCTCCGCCGACTAATGCAAGAAACATACTCCCCATTCTTTTTCAACAGCAACATCTGCCTCGACGAAAACTCCTGCTCAACGCCAAAAAAATTCTTCGATTCCGTCGCCCGCAACACGGGAAATTCGTACATCACTTTCGCGTTAGTCAAAGAGACGCTGGGGCGAGCCGGCAGCATCGCCCACGTGCCGAACGCGTACGAATTTGACTACTCCCGCTCCGCGGAAGTCGCCGACCGGGTAAACAGCTCGTGCTCGCACTTCTTTCTGGTTCTGCAAGACCAGATACGCCCGTTTGAATCCTACGGATACAAGCTGCCGTACGACCGCATAATATCGCTTCTGGACTTGATAAAAAAGCCGATCGTAATCGCGGGGCTCGGCGCGAACAGCCTGTCCGGATTCGACCCGCAGTTCCACAAGGCAATTCCGGAGGACTTGGCGAATTTCGTCCGCAGGCTCGCCGACAGGACGCGCACTCTGGGCGTGCGCGGCGAATTTACGCGCGAGGTCTTGCACAAGCTCGGGGTCGAAAACGCGCGCACGATAGGCTGCCCGTCGTTCTTCGAGCGCGGCGCGGCAAGGACGCTGAAAAAGCCGGACTCCCCCGAAAAAGTATTTCTGACCTCCCCTTTTGAAAACCCCAATTACGGCCGGTTCCACGTGGTTTTGCAGGACGAGGACTACCTGATAAACCCGCTGTGTTTCACATGGCGGCAGCGCGTGCGCAAGACCAACTACCGCAAGCTACGCGCCGGGCACTTCCACGCGTTCTCCTCGATAGCCGACTGGAAGAAATTCGCCGCCGCATTCGATTTCGCCATGGGCACGCGCGTCCACGGAGCCATACTGTCCATAAACAGCGGGACGTGCGCGGCGGTGTTCAACGGGGATTCGCGCGCCAGGGAAATGTGCGAGTTCCTCCGCATACCATACCTTCCGCAGATGTCCGCCGAAGCCGACGTGCGAAAAATTTTCGACGCGGCAGACTTTGAGCCCATGAACCGCGAATATCCGCGCCTCTTTCAAAACTATCGGGAATTTCTGTCGCAGGCGGGCGTGCCGCTCCTCGACAACCCGCCCGACGACGGCGAAGTGCTCGCCCAGCCGTCGCTTCGGTATAACGAAGGGCGCCTGAAAAATAACATATTGCGCAAGGCCGTTCTCGACATGGCGGACATTTTCGACTACCATATCTTCCCTTAATTTAAATACTGAAACAAGTCAGCCGACGCAAAAATGGAAAACAGAAGCCTGCCGAAAAACTTTGTACCGCACCCGTTCGACTACCGCCAGCAGATAGAGCTGGACATAGACGATATCAACAACCTGGGCGCGGGAGTCGGGCGAATCGACGGCTGGGTGGTGACGGTGCGCGGCGCGCTCGGCGGAGAGCGCGTGAGGGCCGCCGTGTACAAAAACCACAAGAACTACTCCGAAGCCGACCTCCTTAAAGTGGTGCGCGCCTCTCCCCAGCGCGTCAAGCCGGTCTGCCCGCTATACGGCGAGTGCGGCGGCTGCCAATATCAGCACCTCTCCTACGAAGGCCAGCTGGAGTGGAAGCGCAAGCAGGTCGCCGACGCGATGAAGCGCATAGGCGGAATCTCCGCCGACGTAAAGCCCACCCGCCCCTCGCCGCTCCAGTACGGGTACCGCTCGAAACTCACCCCGCACTACGAAAAACCGCGCGGTGAAAAAATGCCGATAGGTTTCGTCAGGAACGGCCGGCGCAAGGAACTCGTGGACGTTCCGCAGTGCCCGATAGCCAGCCCGACGATAAACGAAGCCCTGCCGAAAGTGAGAGCGAAACTGCTGGCGCGCGCGCACAAGCTCAAACGCGGCGGAACGCTCCTGCTGCGCGACTGCATCGAAGGGGTGTGCACGGACGCGACCTCCTCCGTCACGGAGATAGTCAGCGGCGTAAGCTACCAGTTTTGCGCCGGGGAGTTTTTCCAGAACAATCCGCACATACTTCCGGAGCTGGTCGAATACGCCATTTCGCAGGCGGCGGGGCCGCGCTTTCTAATAGACGCATACTGCGGGGTCGGGGTCTTTGCGCTGGCGGCGGCGGACAGGTTT
>CALXMX010000043.1 GCA_944389575.1 uncultured Opitutales bacterium | reverse complement strand
CTCCAGCCGTAGATTCCCGTCATTTGATGCTCGGCGGCCAGTATAAAGTACGCGCACGAAATATCGGCGCCCGGAAATTTCTCGCGCGCCGCCTTCAGGTAAATGGGGAGCTGCAAGTCCGCCCAATCGAGATCTATCCCCCCGCCGGCCGCCCTGACGCCGCGCCTGTGGTAAGACTCCGGCACCGACATGCCCCTCGAGCGCCTAACCGATGCCTTCGTCTTGTAGTCTATTATCATCAGGTCGCCGTACTCGTTGCGGTCTATTCTATCAATTCTCATCTTGACGGGATAGCCGTCGATCTCGGTTTCAAAATCCGCCTCCACTTGCTCTATGCGCCACCCCTGGGCCGCGTGGAGCGCCTGCGCAGAGGCGGCGGCGGAAAGCAGCTCCGCCGCGGACTCGCGCTGAAACAGCAAAGACGCGCAATTTCTGCCGCCGTATCTTTCGGAAAAAACCGACTTCAAACCCGCCAGCAGAGCCCTCTCCACATCTTCGGCTTCCGTCGCCCCCGAAAATTCCGACCCCCCGAAAAATTCAAACGCCGCATGAAGGAGCGAGCCGAAATCCGCGGGCGCCAGCTCCCGCCGCGCCTCGTCGAACATTTCAAGCTTCAACACGTACTCCAGATAAAAGCGAAACGGGCACGAAATGTAGGACTTGAACGCGCTCGGCGAAAGCCAGTCCGGCAGATCGGCACGCGGAACCTCGAGTTTCCACGACGGGCGAAAGGGCGGAGAGACCGGCGGCGGCGCGCACTCGCCGAACAGCAGATTCACCCTGGAAGGCAGGTTTTCCCGCCCGCACTTCAAGAGCAGACAAGACGGCTGCGCCGGAGCGCCGTCGCCCCTGAGCCGGGGGACGACAACCGAAACCATGCCGCGCCCCTCGCGGGAGCGCAACATCGCCCAAAGCATGTACGAATCGCGGCGGCGGCGTGAGGACGAATTTGCCAGCCCCAATTTTTCTCTCTCTTCTTCCGACAGAAACGAATCTCCAAATCCGCCCTGCGGAACGATTCCCTCGTTCATGTCGCACAAAATCAAATGCGGCTGAAAAGCCCAGAAAATCTCCATCCAGTCGAGCATGGCGACATCTTCGGCGGCCTTGTCCACGGGCAGGCGAAGGCGCGACGCCTCCGCGAGCAACGCGTCCAGCACGTCGGCGGCAGACCCGAAGCGCAGTCCGCTTTCCTCCGCCGCGCGCAATTCGGAAAACGCAGTGTCGAGAAATTCGGAAAATCCCGCCTCGCGCGCCGACTCCGGCTCTCCGCGCTCAAAATGCCCGCAGGAAAACAGGCGCGAAAGAAAATCCTCGAGAGAGGCCGAAGCCCCCCCCGGTTCGGAGAGAGAGTCAAACTCTTCCGCGAAAAGTTCAAATATAGAGCGCTCCGGGCTACCGCGGCGCGACAGCGAGCGCGCGGCCTCAAGAGAGGGAGGAAAAAATCTCCCCGCAAACACGTCAAACGCCTCCATGGCCTCCGCCGGAGCGAGCCCAATGCGCTCGCGGACAAATTCCAAAACGTGAGGATTGCGCAAGAAGTCCGAAAACGCCGCCATGTCCGGCGCCTTGAGATACGCCGCAAGCAGGCGAACCGCCGCCGCGCGCGCGCCCTCGGCCAGAGGAATCCCCTCCGGAGAGTACGCCGAAATCCCCTCGGACTCCAGGGCCTCGGCCATCGCGGGGAGCGAATCGGGTTCGTCGCAGGCAAGCGCCGCAAAAAGCGACGCGCGCGCCCCGTATTTGGACAGCGCCGCCGCAACCGCCGCCGCCTGGCCGGATACGTCCTGTACGGGGTATATCTCGGAATCCGACAATGGAAGCGACTCCGAATCCCACTTGGAATTGGGGCGCCCGAAAGAGTCGAAATGCCCGGCGAAATTCTCCCCGTCGGCGAACACGCAAATCCGAACGCGCGCCCCGCAGTCGGCAAGGCGCCGCAAGACGCGCTCAAACAGCGGCGAAATGTCGCACAGGCCGAAAACAAAAATATCGCCGACTCTTCCCAACGGATTTTCCGACTCGGAAAAATCCGACAAAACGCGCGCAAGGGCGTCCTCCGGCGGCATTAGCCCTGCCGACTCCAGCCTGCGCAAGTACGCCGATTCAATCCTTCCCATCTGCCGCCATTTCGCGCCGTCAAAGGAATCCGACACCGCGGAATTTTGAGCCAGCGAAGAAATGCTTTCGCCGATTTCGGCCAGACAAGCACGCAGCCTGCCAAACGTCTCCGCGAGGGAGGGAAAATCCCGGCTGTCGGGCTTGCCGCGGGGAAATATTTCCGACACGTCGGCGTTTGAAAGCGAATTGAACGTCTCCAGCCACGCCGCTTCGGATTCGAACGCATTCGCCGCGGGAGGGCCGCCGGACATGAAAGCGTCCAGAAAAGACTCCGGCGTCAGAAACGAAATTCCGCCCATCGCAAACTTGCCCGACTTCTCGAGCATGCCCAGAACTTCCATGCGCACCGAACGCGCGGCGGAGCGCGTTGGGAAAACCGCTATCGCATTCGCAACTTTTCCGTCCAATCCGAGGCAGAACGACGCCATATATTTTGCCGCAAGGCGCACTGGCAAATCGTCAATCGGGATAAACTGAATTTCCGGATCCATTTAGGCGCATCTGATTAAATGCGGACACAGTAAATCCCAAAGGCTGAAAATACAAATCCAAAAACCCGAAAAAGCCGAACGGCCAGCGCGCCAATTGCGCGTTCCCCAAAAAATCTTTCCGAAGGCAAAAAATGATTGACTTAAGAGAATCCGATTCCAACAATGTCGCCTTTAATGAATGCGCCGGAATAGCTCAGTTGGTAGAGCAACGCTTTCGTAAAGCGTGGGTCGTCGGTTCAAGTCCGACTTTCGGCTCCATTCTTTAAATAGGCTGTAAAGCAAGCATAGAAGCCCGGTCGTAGCCGTTTTATTTGTTTTTGATTTCACTGCATTGACTCCGCGCGGCGCGGCGTCAAGACTTGCAAAATAGGCGTTTTTTTATTTTCACCGGCCTTCACCGGTTCGCCCTGTTTTCGGCAAGGGTTTTCGGACGAATGCATTTGCATAGTCCTTTTAATTTCTCACCGCCCCGCCCCGTTTTCAGCAAAAATTCTCGGGCTGTAATTTTTCTCCGCGCTTATCTGCGGAATCCGTTCCGCACTCCGGAACTTGGCGGGGCCGCCGCGAAACCCCATTCGCGTTCCGCCTCAATTAAAACTTTCCGCAAGCCGAATATCCGCCGGAGAGCTGCCGCAATCTTCCGGAGAGCCCCCCGGTTGCCCTGCCGTTTTTTCGCCGAACCCGAAACAACGTTTTGCGGGCTTTTCCGCTTACTCATTGTCCAAAAATTTCCGTTCGCGCAACTGCGAGCCGCGCTTAAAAACTCAAATCGGCAAAAATATTTTTAGGCGAGAATCTTATCGAGCAGCTTCAACAAAGTGTCGCATATTTTGTTCGCCTCCTTCTCGCTGAAGGACTTCCACCCGATGTTTAACTGCAAGTATTTTTGCGAACTTATAAACCGCATTATCTGCCCGCTCAAAGCCATCGCGGCGATTTTGGCCTCCTCGCTCTTTAGCCTGCCGCCGGAGGCCATCTCGATGGCTTCGGACATAAACACATGGTGGGGCTTTGCGAAATTACTGTGTATCGTCTTATAGAAATCCCCGTCGAAAACCTCCTCGCGCGCGACGAGCGAAATGATGTTCTTAAACATCTTGTTGGTCAAATTGCCCAACTTCATTCGCCACAAAAAATAATCTCTCAGTATCTGTCTGGCGCCGCCGGCCGACGGATTTTTCTTTAAAACTTTCAGCCTGTCCCAAAAGGGCTTTTCAACGCGTTCGATATAACTTATAATTTGGTCGACAAGCTCCTCGTAAAGCTTGTTCTTCCCGCCGAAATAGTAGCTTACGGCAGAGACATTGCACTTCGCCCGCCGCGTTATGTCGTTTACGCTCACGAGGCTCGGCGGCTTCTGGCCAAATTCCTCGAGAGCGGCAAGCAATATATTTGACGGTGTG
>CALXMX010000042.1 GCA_944389575.1 uncultured Opitutales bacterium | reverse complement strand
AAGGCGCCCGCGCGCATTGCGCGGAATTGCGCGGATTTTTTTTAAGTGCATCGCGCGCGGCTGCCGGGAGTCCTTCGCCAATTTTTCGCCCGCCGCCTGCGCGGATTTTTGCGCTCCTTGTTTATTTGGGGCGTCAGGACGGATCGATCCATTTTCCCTCCGCCTTTATCAGGGCGATGAGCTTCTCTATGGATTCCTCCTGCGGAATATTCATTTCCACGCACTTTTTATTTTTGTAGAGGCTTATTTTTCCCGGCGCCCCCCCGACGTATCCGAAGTCGGCGTCGGCCATTTCCCCGGGGCCGTTGACCACGCAGCCCATGACCGCTATGGTTATGTCTTTTAGGTGCGAAGTGGCGGCCTGTATTTTTGCGGCGGCTTCCTGAATGTTGTAGAGCGTCCTCCCGCAGCTTGGGCAGGCGATGTATTCGGCCTTTGAGCGGCGCGCGCGCGCTCCCTGCAGAATCGCCAGCGCGTAGGCGGCGTTCTTTTCGGCGTCGGGGGCTATCTCCACGCTTGCGATGTCCCCTATTCCGTCGCACATCAGCGAGCCTATGTAAATGGAGGCCTCGTTGAGTTTGGACAGCTCCGCGGCGGATTTGCCGGATATTTTTGAGGCGTCGAATTTCAGCCAAATGGGATTTTTCAATCCCAGGGCCTTCAAGTTTGCCGCCAGCAGGCGCGCTTCCCCCACCGCATGCCGCCCCGACTTCGGGGCGGGAGCTATGAGTATCGTTTGCGGCGCGGCCTTGAGCGGATCGGCGAAATGCGCGATATTATCGTTTTCTATTTCCGCCGCCGTCGCGCCCCTCGCGCCCTTTAGCGCGGATTCAAGCTCCTGCGGAGTCCGCGGGCGGACGATATCTATGATTCCCCCGTCGCGGCTCCTTCCGCCGTCGGCTCCGAAAGTTATGTCCGCGCTCTCCGATTTTCCGAATGCCGCCACGGCGGGAACGGCCCCGCCGCCGATTTTGAGGCCGCCGCAGGAGAGCTCGGCGCTCTCGCGCTTGGAATACGAGTAAAAGTCGATTTTTTCGTCTATTTCGATGGGGTTTACGGCGCTTTTTGCCCGAACTGCGTCGATCATTGCGACGATGTCCCTTGCCACGGGGATTTCCTCCACGGGATCTTCCGTCAGAGAAACGCGTATCGTGTCTCCAATGCCGTCCAGAAGCAGCCCGCCTATTCCCATTGCGCTCTTTATGCGCGCGTCGAGCCCGAAGCCGGCCTCCGTGACGCCGAGGTGCAAGGGCGCGTTGAAACCTTCCTCCCTCATCATTCGCGAGGCCAGGCGGTAGGTCTGCGTCATTATCCGGGTATTGCTGGCCTTGAAGGAGAACAGGTAGTTTTTGAATCCCAAGTCGTCGCAGATTCGCGCAAACTCAAATGCGGCTTCAACCATTCCGTACGAGGTGTCGCCGTAGCGGCGTATGATTCTGTCGGAGAGCGAGCCGTGGTTTACGCCTATGCGAATCGCGCGGCCGAGCTCCTTGCAGCGGAGGACGAGCGGGGCGAATTTTTCGCGCACCTTTTCAAGTTCCGCGGCGTATTCGGAGTCCGTATAGTCGGAAGTTCTGGCGAGCTTTTTGTCTGTGAAATTTCCGGGATTGACGCGTATTTTCTCGACGTGCTCGACGGCCTCCATCGCGGTTGCCGGCAGAAAGTGTATGTCGGCCGCAAGCGGAACGGAGAATCCCGCCGCCCTCAGCTTGCGCGATATTTCGCCGAGAGCGCGCGCGGCCTCCAGATTTTGCGCCGTCAGCCTTATTATCTGGCAGCCGGCCTCCGCAAGCTGTATGCATTGCTTGACCGACGCCTCCACATCCTGCGTCTTGGTGTTGGTCATTGACTGGACGACTATCGGCGCCCCGCCGCCTATCCGCACTCCGCCCACGTCGACGGCGCGCGAGGGCGAGCGCACGCATTCAAATCTGGATTCGCAATAACTATTCATTGTTCTTGAAGGTGATGTTTTTGATGTAGTATTCCGAGAGCATTCCGCTCGACTCCTCCATGCGGGCGTCTCCCGACCAGCGCATAAAGCCTATGCACACCACGTAAACCATGAGCGAGACGAACAGCACGGAGAATATCCCCTGGATTGCCGCCACAACCGTGGGCGGGATTTTCCGCCCCGATATTCCCGCAATCGCCGCGAACATTATGTGCCCCCCGTCGAGAACGGGTATGGGCAGCAGGTTAAGTATCGCGAGGTTTATGTTCAGAAGCACTGCGAACGACAGCACCAGCGATATGTCCTGAAGAGACAGCTGGTAGATCACCCTGCCTATGTCGACCGGCCCGGCCAGCGAGCTTATCCCGACGTCGCTCTTGGGGTTTGCGAGGCTGTACAGCGCACTCCATGTGCGCTCGAGCGCGTCGGCAAACTGCTCCGGTATCGACGGGTGCGAGACCGACTTCTTCGCGATTATCGAATACCCCAGCATGACGCGCTCCTTCGGCGGAAGGATTTTCGACGACGATTGGCGCGGAAGAAAAACGTCCTTCAGGCGCATGTCGGGCGACATGAACGACAGCTTGATTTTCTCGCGCCCCCCGACGTGGTTTATCAGCGCGTTCAGCTGCGTGACGTTCGATATGCGCTTTCCGTCGGCCGCATAGAGGACGTCCCCGGCGCGTATTTGGTCGAAGTACGGGTTGTCGATTTTCCCCGAAAGCGTCTTCACGCGCTCCGGCTGCCCGTCCGCGCCTCCGGAGGTTATCAGGGAGAGCGTCCCCCCGCCGCCTATCGCTATTTCGCAAAGGGGCTTTGTGAGGGTTATTTTTTCGGGCTTGAGTTTCAGAACTATCGGCTTTGCGCGGCGCAGCAGTGTGAGAGCCACGGGCTTGTCCTCACCGTGCTCGGCCAGAAAGTCCGGGAGCTGCTGCTGGGAGTGCAGGGCGACGCCGTTTATCGACACGACCTCGTCGCCCGGCTTCAGCCCCCCGCGCTCGGCCGGGGAGTTCTTCATGACGGCGCCCACCGTCATATGTTGGGCCGGAGCCACCCCTATCATTCGTATCGCGTCCGACGTTCTGACGTTAGTGTTTACGAGGACGGGCTTCAGCTGGACGTCGATCGCCTTTCCCTCGCGCTCTATGCGCATTTGCGCCGTCGGCGCCCCGTCTGCGCCGCGGCCGGAGCCGAGCGCGATTTTTTCTATTACGTCGGAAAATTTTTCGACTTTCGCCCCGTCTATCGAAACTATTTTGTCTCCCGCCCGCAGCCCCGCCGCGCGCGCCGGAGACGGGATTTTCGCCCCCGACGCGTCCGTCAGATATTCCGGGACGTATCCTATCGTGCCGGATTCGTCGTAGGGACTGGACGGAAGGCCTATCGCCCAGACGGCGGCGGCCAGCGCCGCGGCGAAGAGAACGTTGAAAAACGCGCCCGCCGCGCTCACTATTATTTTGTCCCAGGCGGATATCGGCGGAAGCTTCTTGGCGTTCGCGTCCTCCCTTTCGCCCCCCTCGAGCGCCCCCATGTCGGCCAGCTGCGGAAGCGCGACGTACCCGCCGAGCGGCAGGAGAGACAGCATGTACTTGCACCCGTCCGCACCCGTCCACGAAAACAGCCTCGGCCCGAAGCCTATCGAGAAACGCAGAACTTTCAGCCCGCGCCACTTCGCCGCGAGAAAGTGCCCCAGCTCGTGCACGAAAATCGAGCCGCCGAAAAACAGGAGCACCATCGCCAGCGCCCACGTGTTTGAAAACATTTCGGAGTAGGCCGACATGCCGGATTACCCTTCCGCGATTTGCGCCGCGATTTTTTCCGCGGTTGCCCGCGCGCGCGCGTCGGCCTCCAGAACGTCGTCGAGCGTCTGCGGGTCGGCCGCCGGCTCCGCCTCGAGCGTCCCGCCGACGACCTCCGGTATTTTTATCCACGGCAGCCGCCCCTCTATGAAGCGCGCCACGGCCACTTCGTTCGACGCGTTAAACGCCGTCGTCGCCGTTCCCCCCTTGCGCAGGGCGTCGAAGGCGTACTTCAGGCAGGGGAACTTTTCCGTGTCCGGCGGGGCGAAGTCGATTGAGAACGGCTTGGAGAAATCGAGCGGCTCGACCGCGAACCTTCCGCGCTCCGGAGCGAGGAGGCTGTGCGAAATTGCGAACGTCATCGACGGCGGCGACATGTGCGCCTTCACCGAGCCGTCGGTAAACTGAACCATGGAGTGCACTATGCTCTGCTTTTGCACCACAACCTGTATCTGCTCCGCCGAAACCCCGAACAGCCAGCGCGCCTCGATGACCTCCAGCCCCTTGTTTGCGAGTGTGGAGGAGTCTATCGTCACTTTTGCGCCCATTTTCCAGTTGGGGTGTTTCAGGGCGTCCTGCGGCTTTATGTTGAGCATCTGCTCGCGAGTGTAGTCGCGGAACATTCCGCCAGAGGCCGTAATCAAAAGCTTTGCGACGTCCTTCTTGCGCTCCCCGACCATACATTGAAATACGGCGTTGTGCTCGCTGTCCAGCGGAAGCATTTTTACGCCCTTGCGCTCTGCCGCGCCCATGACGAATTTTCCCGCCATTACGAGGAGTTCCTTGTTCGCCAGCGCGATGTCCTTGCCGGCCTCTATCGCCGCGAGCGTCGGCTTGAGGGCGGTCGTCCCCACGACTGCGGCGACGAGCGTGTCGGAGTGGCCGAGCGTTGAGACTTCCATGAGGCCCTCGCTTCCGCGGTAGAGCTTCGCCGAGCCGAAAAGTCCGGATTTGCGGGCTCGCTCGAACGCATCCGGATCGTTTATGGCCACGTGTTTTACTGAAAATTCCGCCGCTATTTTTGCGAGCTTTTCGCAGTTTTTGTTTCCCGCTATGGCGGCAACCTTCAGCCTGTCCGGATTTGCGCGGACGACTTGCAGGGTGCTGTCGCCTATCGAGCCGGTCGCTCCGAGTATCGTCAGATTTCTAACTTCGGACATTTTTCTTGAGAAAGCTTTTT
The DNA here is from genome assembly GCA_944389575.1 of uncultured Opitutales bacterium. Taxonomy (GTDB): domain Bacteria; phylum Verrucomicrobiota; class Verrucomicrobiia; order Opitutales; family Intestinicryptomonadaceae; genus Merdousia. Next base: position 2,038 of record CALXMX010000042.1, on the reverse strand, counting down.
AGTTTCAGCCCAAATTCATGTTTCAGCGCTAATTCATGACGGCCGCCATCGCCACCGCCGCAGGCGCGCTGAGCAGGAGCGAGTCCGCCAAATCCAGTATTCCGCCTATGCCCGGTATGATTTTCCCGGAGTCCTTCACCCGCGCTCTGCGCTTGAATGCGGATTCGAGCAAATCGGACGCTATCGCGCACGCGCCTATCGCCGCGCCGAATACGATCGCGTCGGTCGGGAGAAAATTTTTCGGCATCAGCTGAGTTCCGTGAAAGCCCCAGGCGAACGCCGCCGCCACCGCCGCCGCCGAGAATATCCCCCCGATTGCGCCCTCCCACGTCTTGTTGGGGCTTGTCTCAGGCGCCAGTTTTCTGCGCCCGAATCCCTTGCCTATGACAAACGCCCCGACGTCCGAGAATTTCGCCGCCGCCAAAACCATTATCGGAAACATCAGGCCGAATTTCTGCGGCATGAACACCAACCACTGGAGAGCGAACGGAATCGCCAGAATGGCCAGCAGCGACGGAAGGAGGCTCTTGCTCCAGAAATTCCCGAACGGATCTTTTAAAAGCAACACGGGTACGGCCGCGCACACTATCAGCGGTATCGACATCCCGATCTCGCCGTACTTCTCCGCCGCGCACCACCCGCCGAGAATTATTGCCGCGCACGCCGCCTGGCAGATTCCGGACATCGGGGAAAAGCCCATTTTTCGGCAGGCCGCGAGCGCCTCGGCCAGCGCCCCGGCCGCGAGCGCCCACACCAAAACCGCCAGGCCGAACGCCCCCGCAAAAACCACCGCCGCTATTGCGACGGCCCACAGTGAAATCGTGCTGAATATCCTCGCCGCCATGTTCGGCCCGTTTCCTACTTTACCTGCTCTCCGGTGAGCCCGTAGCGCCTCTCGCGGCGCCGGTATTCGTTGACGGCCGCTATGAATTCCTCCCGGGAGAAATCCGGCCAGTATTGTTTCGAGAAGTAGAGTTCCGTGTAGGCGGATTGCAGCAGCAGATAGTTGCTCAGCCTCAGCTCGCCGGACGTGCGTATTAGCAGGTCGGGGTCGGGGATTCCAACGGTGTCGAGGTTTTCGCTCAATGTCTGCCACGTGACGCCTTCCGGCGATATCTCGCCGGCGGCGGATTTTGCGGCGATTTTTCTGACCGCCCGCACAACCTCGTCGCGCGAGCCGTAGTTGAGTGCCAATACAAGATTGCGCCCGGCAAAGCGGGAGGTTTGCTCCTTCAGCAGGTCGAGCTCTCTCCGGCAGAATTTCGGCAGGGCGGAGATGTCGCCTATCGTCATCAGCCGCGTCTTGTTTTTTATGAATTTGGCGCGGTTTAGGCGCACGGTCTTCGCCAGCAGCCGCATCAGCCCGGAGACTTCGTCCTTCGGCCTGTTCCAGTTTTCAGAGGAGAACGCGTAGAGCGTTAGGTATTCGACGCCTATTTCATTTGCCGCCTGCATTATCTCTCCGACTTTTTCCGCGCCTTTTGCGTGTCCGTATATGCGGCCCTTTCCCCTCTCTCTGGCCCACCTTCCGTTGCCGTCCATTATTATGGCGACGTGCCGCAGCTTGTTTTCTGCGCCCGATTGCGGCTCTCTGTTCTTTGGAGACATGTGAAATCGCGTCCGATTAAAGCGCGCGCGCGCCGGAATTTTCCGAGCGCGCCGCAAAATATGGATTTGGGGCCGGGTTTGCCACAGCACATTGGGAAAATCGTTACCGTTGCTTCCTTCCGAACCTGGCGGGGTTGGCGACTCCGCCAATTGCATGGTTCCCGGCCTTATTTGATATTCCCGCAGAAACTAAGCCGGCTTGCAAGCAATTTCACCCGCCGCCCTGAAAAAAACGCATTTTTCATTCCCGCCTCTGCCGGTCGCTTTTTGCGGGCGTGAATATGTCCATAAAGAGCGCGCATTCTTGCCGCGGGCAACGCGCCCTTCGCGCAACCGCCCCAACGGCAGGCCCCTCCCGCAAATCCGCCCGACTTTGCGCATAGACGTGCACCCCGCACGTTTTAAATCCCGCGGCGCGCACTCAAAATGC
>CALXMX010000041.1 GCA_944389575.1 uncultured Opitutales bacterium | reverse complement strand
CCGTATCCGAAGCGCCCCCCCAACGCCCACGCGAGAAACGCCCGCGCGGAAGAAAACGGACAAAAAAAACGCGCACCTTATCCGCAAAAAAATCCGGCGGCAAAAAATCCGCCGCGCAAACGCCGCGCGAATCCCGCGCAAGCGCCGCCGCGAGGGCCGGCAATATTCAACGCGTAATGCAACCCCCTCCCGCTTCCCCCGTTTGCAAAGACGCGCAAAAAGGGCCTTCCTGAAGCGTTAAAAACGCATTTGGCGCCGCGGCGCTTGCAAAATGTCCCCGCATCTCTCCGCCTTGCGGCGACGCCCGCAAACCTTAAGGCGGCCGCAAAGCCGCCGCGCGAATCGCCCCAGCAAAGCCGAACGTTCGCCGGCAAAAAATCCGCCGCGCAAAAAAGGCAAACCACCCGCGCCAATTTGCGCGCGCACTTCCGCTTTAACGCTTCCGGCGCGCTTTCGCCGAATCCTCAAGTTTTTGAAGCCGCGCGTTTTTTCCTTAAAAAATTCTTGAAAAGACCGAAGGGCGGAATATTATTTTTGCCATGAAAAAAATTGCAGCATTTGCTTCATTTGTTTCCATAACGGCGTTCCTTTCCCTGCTTTCGGGCGCGCCCCTGTTTGAGGGGACGTGCGATAAGGACGCGCTCTCATACAAAGTCGGAGAGAAGATAAAATTCCGCGTCGCTTTGGCCGACGATGGAAAGCCCGTCACGGGCCGCAAAATAAAATACGTCATGCGCGGCGAGGACGGAAAGGGATTCGAGGGCGTGCAGGATTCCGACAAGCCCGTAATCGTCGAAACCTCGCTCGACAAGCCCGGCTTCGTCCACCTTCAAATAAACGTCTTGGACGAAAACGGCCGCCCCGACAGAAACTTCTGCCGCCCGTACGACGGCGGAGCCGGGGCCGACATCGAAAAGCTCGCGCAGTCCGTCCCGGAGCCGGACGACTTCGACGCATACTGGAAACAGCGCGTGGCGGAATACTCGAAGGCCCCCATAAAAGCCGATCTTAAGCGCGTGGAGACGACCCCCGACGGAAAGCCCGTCAATCCGAATTTTGAAGTGTACGAATTTTCGATCCCGACAATCGGCGACCCCGCGCGCGGATACATCACATACCCGAAAAACGCCGCCGACAAATCCCTGAAGATACGCGCAAACTTCCAGGGATACGGCTGGGCCTCGCCGTATCCGGCGATGTATGGCGACGCAATCGGCGTGTCTATGTGCTCGCACAGCGTGGACATCGGAAAGCCCAAGAGCTATTACGACGAGCTCAAGGCCGGAAAGCTGAAGGGATTTGCCTGGGAAAAAACGTTGGACTCCCCCAAAGATTCGTACTTCGACGGAATGATAATGCGCGACCTCGCCGCCCTGCGCTATGCAAAGAGCCTTCCGACATGGAACGGAAAGGACTTGGAGGTCGGCGGCGGCTCGATGGGCGCGTTCCAGTCGTTCGCAATGGGCGCGCTCGACGGAAACGTCACGAAGCTGAACGTCGCCGTTCCCTGGATGGCCGACCTCGCTGGCAAATACCACGGGCGCTTCAGCGGCTGGCTGCCGGAACCGCTTCCGAACAGGCTGTATTTCGACACCATAAACTTCGCCAAGCGCGTAAAGTGCCCCGTCGCCATACGCGCGGGCCTCGGGGACTACGTGTGCCCGCCTTCGGGAGAGGCCGCCCTCTACAACAGCATCACAGCCCCCGTGTCGATCGAGTTCGTGCAGGACGCCACACACGGCTTCCCAAAACATAAGACCGCCGTTTACAAGCGGCAGAAATAAGAAATCCGTAATGCCAACGGCGGGCGCGCAAAAAAATTTCACTTGAAAATTCGCGCCCCGCAGGGAAGCGCTTGCAAGACATGAAGCCTCTTAAACTCACATGGATATGCCAGGGCGGATTCATATTCGACGACGGGAAAACGCGCCTTGTGGCCGATCCGTACTTATCCAACAAACTGTACTTTTCCGGACTCGGGCGCATGGTCACCGTCCCGATTGCGTTTGAGGAATTGAAGCCCGACATCGTGCTTTTCACCCACGACCACGCCGACCACTACGACGAGGCCACCGTGGAGCCGATAGTAAAGAAATATCCAAACTGCCGATTCGTCGGCCCCGCGAGCACGTTTTCGCACTTCAAAAAATCGGGATTTGACGCGGGGCGCTTTGAGACGCTCGACGTCGGCGGGCGGACGAAATTCGGCGACATCGAAATAGAGGCGGTAAAGGCCTACCACACCGAAAAATACGCGATAGGCGCGCTGATAACCGCCGCCGGACGCCTGACTTACCTGAGCGGCGACACCCTCTGCGAGCCTTCCCTTCCCGGCGAGATAAAAAAGTCCGTCGCCGGACGTCCGTTGGACGCGGTGTTGGTCTGCATAAACGGCAAGTGGGGGAACATGTCCGACGGCGAGGCCGCAGAGCTTGTCGCCTATCTCAAGCCTGCCAGAGCCGTTCCCATGCACTACGGCCTCTTTTCAAAAAATACCGCCGACCCAAAAAATTTCATCTCGAAAGTGCGCGCATGCTCGATTAAGTGCGACGAACTTGTCCCGGGCAGGGAATACGACTTTTAGGCGAGATAAAAAAGTCGGTCGCCGAACGTCCGCTGGACGCGGTGTTGGTCTGCATAAACGGCAAGTGGGGGAACATGTCCGACGGGGCGAGCGGGTCGGCGCAAAGCCCTCCGCGCTAATTACGTTCGAGGGCGCAACGGTCTGCGGCAACGGCGAAGTGGCGGAAATAGAGTTTTCACTTTACCGCGCCGACAGATACAAATTTTTCGCAGCGTCGAAAAATATGCCGCAGGACGAAGGCGCAATTTGAACAATGAATGGGAAAGGAAACTAAAAAATGAAAAAGACGGTAATATTTCTGTGCGCGTGCGCGTCCTCGGGGCTCTGCGCCGCCGACGGGCAAATCCCGCAGAAAATGCGCGACCTCTGGGAAAACCCCGTGACGAAGGCGCGCATAGAAACCGGCATACGCGCCAACAGGATGAGCGAATTCTACCTTGACTTCGACAAGAGCGTGGAGGACTTGAAAATAAGGCTCGCCCGCCACGAATTTCTCTTCGGCGCGTACGCTTCGCGCTCTGTCGCCGACGGGCAGCCCGTAAAATATTCCAGGGAACAGATCGACAAATACGCCGATCTCTACAAGCGCATTTTCAACTACGGAACGGTCGCCACGGTATGGCGCAGGGTCGAGCCCCAGGAGGGAAAATTCCGCTGGGACTACTCGAACGACGAAAACATAGACCTGTCGTACACCAGCAATCCGACGGTGATGCAGTCCGACACCGCCCTCGCCTTCTGCGAGAAAAACGGGATAACCCCCAAGGGGCACACCTTCGCGTGGCCTATAAGCGTGGCGCACTTCATGCCCGCATGGGCGCTCGACCTCAAAGATCCAAAGCTCGTCGAGGCCGCCGCAAACCGCAACATCCGCAACATCGCGGAACGCTACCGCAGAAGAATAAAAATCTGGGACGTGGTTAACGAAGCCGCCGACTATATCAACGACGGCGCGATCCTGTACGACGACTACGTCTTTAAAACTTTCAAGGAGGCCGAACGCCTGCTGCCGCCCGACGACGTATTCCTCATCAACGAGACCACCGCCGCGTGGTACCAGTACATAAAAAACGGCGAAACGGGGCGCTTTTACATGCTCGCAAAAAGCCTCATAGACCGCGGCGCTAAGCTCGACGGCATAGGATTGCAATTCCACTTTTTCTCGGACAAGGCTTTCGGGGACGTGCTGGACGGGAAAACCTTCACCCCGCGCGATATGGCCAAAGTCCTTGATGGCTACGCCAAACTGGGCAGGCCGATTCACGTCACGGAAATCACCATTCCCACGAGCCGCGGCGAGGAAGCGCAGGCGTATTTTGCAAGGCAGGCGTACCGGCTGTTTTTCAGCCATCCGGCGGTTGAGGCAATCACCTGGTGGAACATGCGCGACGGACAGGCGGCGTCCAACGAGGCGCACCTCATGGGCGGACTGATAAAAGACGATCTAACGCCGAAGGCTTCGTACCGCGCTCTCGAACAGCTAATAGCAAAAGACTGGCAGACGAATGTCTCCTATGACAAGCCCACGAAATCCGCGCACTTTGAGGGTTTCTACGGAATGTATGACGTGTCGTACAAATTCGAGGGCAAGGAATACAGGCAAAAAGTCTGGTTCGGGAAGAAATCGCCGAGGGGACAAAAACTCGGAGCCGTCCCCATAGACTGGCGCAAGCGGTTCTTTTAAGCCGCCGCTCTACGTGCGCCAAAGTCCCTTTCGCCGCGCGCGTTCGTTAGCCCCTTCAACATTCAAACATTCATCCCGCGGCGCAGCGCGCATGAAAACATAGCTTAGGCGGAACCGCGCCTTCATGCGCAGCCGCGTTTTTGCATTTGCAAAATGCAATTATTAAGCCCGCATTTCCGGTCGTTCTATGCAAAAAATTATTCCCAAATCGGCGCCGAAAGAAAAAATACCGACCGCATAAATAAAATATGTGCGCGGCATTTTTCATTTAACCGAACAAACTTCTAACAAGCCGCCGCACTCAAAAGGCGCCGCAAAAAAATCGAGACCAAAAGCCAATTAAACGCGCGCGCGTGGAAAAACTGCGCGCGCAAGACGCGCGAAGCAAAAAAGCTATTTCGACTTCTTAAACTTTCATGGCGACGCGAAAATTTATTCAGATAATCCGCACAAAAAAATAAAAAATTTCCACGCCACTTAACCCGGCAAACTTCTAACAAGCCGCCGCGCTCAAAAGGCGCCGCAAAAAATCGAGACCAAAAGCCAATTAAACGCGCGCGCGTGGAAAAACTGCGCGCGCAAGACGCGCGAAGCAAAAAAACTATTTCGACTTCTTAACTTCAATGATGTCGTGCGGATTGCTCTCGCGCTGTCCCGCGCCGCTGACGCGTATGTAGCGCGCGTTCTTGCGGAGCGCCGCGAGATTCGGAGCTCCGAGATACCCCATGCCGCTCTGTATGCCGCCCACAAAAGTCCTTAGCGAATCGTCGAGAGAAGTGGAAACCTCCTTGAGAGCCTCCACTCCCTCCGCGGTAATTTTGTCGGTCTTGCTCTTCATGTCGTGGCCGTACCTCGCCGCGCTTCCGGCCTTCATCGCCGCAAGGCTGCCCATTCCGCGATACTGCTTGTACATCTTCCCGTTGATTTCCATCACCTGCCCGGGAGCTTCCGGACAGCCCGCCAACAGCCCGCCGCAAATCATGGCGTCCGCCAGAGTGAGCGCCTTAACCATGTCTCCGCTCTTGGTTATGCCGCCGTCGGCTATCGTGCGAACCCCGAGTTTGCGCGCAACCTTTGTGCACACGTACAGCGCGGTAAGCTGCGGAATGCCGACGCCCGCAACTATGCGCGTCGTGCATATCGATCCCGGCCCCTGCCCGATCTTTATCGCGTCCGCCCCCATTTTGGCGAGGAACTCCACGCCGGAGGCGCTCGTCACATTTCCGCCGATGATAGTCAGGCCCTTGAACGCCTTGCGCAGCGCCTTAACGGTGTCGCCCACTCCCTTTGTGAAGCCGTGCGCCGTCGATACCGCCGCAACGTCGAGCCCCGCGTCAACGAGGGCGCCCACGTGCGATATTATGTTGTCGAAGTCCAGCTTGCCGTCGGGAGTGCGCATCATGGCAATCGACGCCCCGCACAAAAGGCGAAACTTCGAGTCCCTCGCATGCTGGAGGTTCAGGCCCTTCTCGGAAATTATCCGCTCGATATCGCTTAGGGTAAAAAGCCCGCACAGCTTGTCGGAATCGTCGACGACCAGCAGCTTGTGAACGCCGAAATGCTCGTCGAAAAATTTGTCTGCAGCCTTAATCGGGTCGGAGCCGAGCTTTTTCTGGGAAATAGTGTACACGTCTTTGCGCGGCGTCATAGCCTTGGAAACGTGGAGCGAAGCATACCTCTCCTTAACTATGCTACCCGGCAAAAGCCCCACGAGCTTGTTGTCCTTATCGACCACCGGAAAGGTGCGGAAGCGGAAATTCTTATCGTGAACTAAGCGGAGAACGTCGCCTATAAAACTGTCGGGAGAGACCTTTATCGGCTCCCTAATCAATCCGTGGACGTAGTTCTTTACCTTCTTCACCTCTCCAAGCTGCTCGGCCTGGCTCATATTGCAATGGATAAGACCCAGCCCTCCGTTGCGCGCCATTCCGATTGCCATCTGCGATTCGGTGACGGTATCCATATCTGAGGAAATTATCGGAAGCGAAAGCCTTATGGTGTCGGAAAGCGACGTGTCTAAGCGCGTCTGCCGCGGAAGAATGTCGGAATACAGCGTCGCCAAAGAGACGTCGTCGTACGTAAGGCCCTCGGCCGCGTTTGCGGCAAAGAATTTGTCTGCGGGAAGAAAGAATTTATCGTCTATATTGTAAGCCATAACCGGTCGATTTTCCCTAAGCGGAATTAGACTTGGGCCGGCGGGGTGTCAAACAAATTTTTCGCCCCAAAAAACCCTCGCAGGCGCCGGGGGGAGATAAAAGCGCGAAACGAGGCCGAATCCTCCGGCGGGGCGCGCGGCTTATCCGGGGAGGCGCGCGGTTTATCGACAAGGTGCGCCGCTTATCGACGGGGCGCGCGGCTTATCCGGCGAGCGGGCAACTTCTCCGGCGGGACGAACGGCTTCTCCGCCGGGCACAATTCCGCACTGTCGAAGATGCAATTTTCCTACCTTGCACAAGCACGCGCCGACAAAACACATGCCGACAAAGCACGCGCCGACAAAGCACATGCCGACAAAGCACTCGCCGACAAATACGCGACTCCTCCGCCCTGCCCCAAGCCCATCCGCCGGCCGCGCCGCAAAGGAACGCCGCAAAGGCAGAAAAACTGCCTGCGTTTTTTTATCTCCGCGCGCGCCGGCTCAAATTCTTCCTTCAAATATAAATCATGCCGCTTTGAAGCATAAGGGTAATGGCGGGAAGGAAATATCGCATGGAAGAAATCCCCTCGTTTTTGAACGCGCCCCCGTTTTTGAGTCTCCCCTCGTTTCCCCGTTTTTGAACAATGTTCCGGCGGATTGGAAACCGATTCAATTTCCATAGTCCCCCGCCTCTTTGTCCGCTCGAAGCGGAGACTTTTCAAAGAAGCAAACGCGCATCCGCGGAAAGGGCGCAAGTTAAGGGGCAATTAAACTTTTTCATTTTGCCCGCGCTCCTCCCGCCTTATGCAAAAAACTGTATGCGGCATGTCCGCCCCGCGATAATGTTTGACTACGGCCCCGATTGGACGCATTCCCATGCGAATCGCCACTTTTTGCGACGCGATGTTTGTGTCTCTAATAACGGAGTACAGCGCATCAAAACGCAGAGCGTCAAAGCCGTATTCCCTGCAAGCCGCCGCCGCTTCGATCGCATAGCCCTCATGCCAATACTTATGGGCGAGCAGATAGCCGATTTCGGGAATTTGCGCGGACTTATACTCCTACATGGTGACGCCGCATTGGCCTATCATTTCACCGGTGTCTTTCAGAAACGCTCCCCACAACCCAAATCCAAATTCCTTATAGCGCCGAATCTGCTTTTCCAGCCACATCGCGGTTTCCTCGTCGCTGAAGGCCCCGTTGTAGGCATACATTACGCTTTCGTCCTGCAATATTGCGGACAGGCTCCGCAGATCGGAAAAATCCATTTCGCACAGCCGCAATCTCGGCGTCTCTAAAATCAAACGTTTCATAAAATCCGAATGATATTATATCTTTTCGTCAATTTACCGCCGCAAGCAAAGTGAAAACGCATGCGACGCTTGCCCGCCGCGCCGCGCCGCAAATGCGCCGCTTCCAGAACGCGCCCCGAACGCGCCCCAAATATTCCCAAACGCTCCCGCGAGTTTTCGCGCAGGCCTCAAGGCTCATTCAAGATTCGCGGCGGCAACCCCGCACTCGCCGCATCCTCCCGTGCGCGCCCGTTTTGCTTCAGAGGCAAAAACATGCCATGCTCCGAAATGTATCCGACGCATACCCGGCGCAAAAACGCGCCCGCGCAAAACGTTTACGCGCCAAGCAAAAAACAATTTTTTTAGCCGAAAAAATTTCAAACGCCCGCCGGTAATTTCGCTTCCGCCCGCCACACCTGAACCCGCCGCGCTACGCCATGAGCGAAGCGCAAACCCGCTCCGAGATATCCCATGCCGCTCTGTATGCCGCCCACAGAAGTCCTTAGCGAATCGTCGAGAGAAGAGGAAACCTCCTTGAGAGCCTCCACTCCCTCCGCGGTAATTTTGTCGGTCTTGCTCTTCATGTCGCGGCCGTACCTCGCCGCGCTTCCGGGCTTCATCGCCGCAAGGCCGCCCATTCCGCGATACTGCTTGTACATCTTACCGTTGATTTCCATCACCTGCCCGGGAGCTTCCGGACAACCCGCCAACAGCCCGCCGCAATTCGCCATGGCGCAGTTTCCCATGGCGCAGTTCGTTCGCCAATACCGCAATTCGCGCGCGCCGCCGCTTATAGCGGCGCAATTAATCCACATCGGCGGATTTATTTCGCCTATTTTGCGGGCTTTCCGCCTTGCGCGGATTTCAAATATTCGCGCACCTGTTCGGTAAGCTCGCCCACCGAACCCTTTGCGGGGGCGTGCCTGGACTCCTCGTTCACATAGACGCTCTTGGGCGCGGAAATCGCATTGTAAGCGGCATAGCACGAAGTCGGCGCGCAGACCGGATCCGCGTAGTTTATCATCATGAAAGTTCTGCACTTTATGCGCGAGGCCAAATTTACCGCGTCTATGTAGCGCGCGCCCTCGACTAAGCGGGGATCGTAAGAGTCAACCCTACTCGGGCGCACATAGTGCGGCCAGCCGCTTGCCCTCCCGACGCCCGGCCCGGTGTGGTCGCACATAGCCGGATACATGGAGACGCAGACGGTCACTTTGTCGGGATACAATCCCGCGGCGGCCAGCGCCTGCCCGCCTCCCTGGCTTCCCCCAAAGACCACGAGCGTCTTACCGTCCCACTGAGGCTGCGCCATCGCCACGTCCATGGCGCGCATCAGGCGCATATAGAGGGTGCGGAAGAAAACCTTGTCGCGGTCGTCGCCGCCCCGCGTGCGATAGTCCTTCAGTTCGCCGTCCGCCAAATTCTTGTAAAACTCTTTCGGCTGTCCGTTAGGCAGGCCGTGCGCGTTGAAGTCCAACGCCAAAAATCCCCTTCGCGCCCATGCGGCCGCGCTCCCAATCGACGACGAGCGAACCCCCGCGCCGTGCGTCAGAATTATCGCCGGAAGAGATTTCGCCGCGGCGTTTTTGGGCATGGCCATATACGCACTGAGCTTCCCGTTGAACGAATCCGCCTTGAGGTCGTAAACCTCGATGCCGCCGTACTTCACCGGAACGAGCTTCACATTCATAGGAATTGCCGACAGAATTTCACGCTGGCGACGCCAGTATTCGTCAAAGTCGTCCGGCGCGTGCGCGGAGGGCTTGATTTCCAGAGGCGAAAACGCCGCGCCCGCAAGAAGCTCCGCCGTCTTTTCACCGCCGTCGGCCGAGGGAACTTTGACGCGCATCTTGCAGCTTAGAAATCCCGGCTCGTCAAGCTTTGCCGAAACGGAGAATTTCCCGTCCTTGAGCTTTCCCTCAAACTTGCGGTTCATGGGAACGCCGTCTTTGGTTATCTCCCCCGAGACCGAGAGCTCCCTATCGTCGGGAGCCCCGCCCTTGAGGGCGGTCAAAACAAATTCAGCAGTCTCCCCCTTTGCGTATTCAGACCCCTCGCGCGAGGCCTTCAGGCGCAGTTGGCAGCCGTTTACCTCTTTTACTTCGGCGCTCGCGCAAAAACACGCGGCAACCAAAAGCGCCGCGCATATAAAAACAGACAACCCCCTCATGTATATCCCTCCGAATAGCTATTTAGCTATTGCAAATCCCGTAAAGCCGCCGTCGGTGTACGGAAAATCCATTTTAAAGAAAAGCTTTTTCGCGTTGCGCAGCTTTGGAGGCAGCTCAACCTTGCAGGACAAATTGGCCGCCTGCGGGCCAATCTTGACCTCTTCAAAATTCTTCCCGTCGGCCGAGAGCCAGAGCTTCGCGTCTTTCGACGGATCCCCCTTGCGCTTCAAAGTCGTTCCCATCAGGTAGAGCGTAGAATAGTCCGAATCTATTTTGGACAAGTCCAGCCACCCCTCGAGATGCTTCAAATAGAAATAAAAATACACGCAGTCACCGCCCTTTCTGGCGGTCTCGTGAAATTCCGGGCTCGAGTTGTCAAATGTCGCCAAAACGTCCATGCCCTCCCACGGTAGAAGCCAGTCCGAAGCTTTGGCGTGGGTTGTGTCTATGATTCTGAAATCGCCGTTGCGGTCCCGAAATATGGCGCCGACAATCGCGCCGTTGCGCACGCAGCACACCCAGTAAACCGGAGCGTTGTTTTGCCTGAAAGCCTCGACCGTCACCTGCGAAATGCGCTTGCCCCCGCGAGTCTTGAGCACCCCCACGTTGTGCGCGTGGTTGTGGCCGGCAAAGACGAACACGTCGCCGGAAAAATTCGACACGGCGTCGCGCACGCTCTTGCTCAGCTTCCACTCGCTGCGTATCGCCCCGAGCGGCTGGTGGACGAAAATTATTATATTCTGCCCGTCCTTTACGCTCTTGATGTCGTCGAGAAGCCATTTTTGCTGCTCGTCGTCCAGCATGCCGCAGTGCCCGCCGTTTAGGATTATGCAGTGAATCCCGTTGAAGTCGAACGACTCATACAACGGCTGCGAGGGAAACGCCTTTTTGAAGTCTTTAAACTCCGTGTCGCGCGGCCCCGTGCAGTCGTGGTTGCCGACGACAACCTTGTACGGAATCGGGGCAAGCTCCGCCATGTGCGACTTGAACATGTCAAATTCGCGCATCATATTGTCCGTGTTCTTAATGCTCGCCCCGAAGCACGGATTGCCGCTCGACACGAGGTCCCCCAGCGTTATTATGAAGCTCGGCGCGTCCGCCTGAGACTTTATCTCCTTAATTACCTTCGGCATGCATTCCATCGCCGAAGACTTCAAATTCGTTCCCGGGGCCGCGTAGTGCGGATCCGCCATTATCACAAAATATCCGCAACCCTTAGCCTTCGGATTGAAGCCTATTTTTCTGAACGCCAAATTCAGCGACTTTACGGTATTCTCGTCCTGCGCCCTTAAAACCGTCGAAGTTCCAGCCGCGGCCGCGGCAACAAAGATACTGCGAATGAAATGTCTCCTGTCCATAAACCAGCCGGTTAATTTTGCGGAAAGGATATTACCGAACGAGGCGGGCGTGTAAAGAATTAAATCGGACGAGAATTAAATCGGGCTGCAGAATTTTTCAATCCCGCACCCCGCGCGCGCCAATGGGCTATTGAAAATATTTTACAAACGCCTTTTTGCGCAGCCCCTCAATCCACTTTTGGTAGGATACCTTCGAATTTTCCTCGACAATCGTCCACTCGATCTGTTCGCGCACGTCGTCGAGCTTCTGAACGCCGTCGGGCTTTTTGTCCTCGACCTTCAGTATGAAAATCATGTCGCCAAGAACGACCGGCTCCGTGACGCCCCCGACGTCGAGCGCAAAGGTCTTGGCGTCAAGCTGCGGATTGAGGTCGCCCTTCTTGTACCAGCCCCAGTCGCCTCCCTTTGCGGAGCTGTCGTCCTTGCTGTACTTGCGGGCGAGCTCGGAAAAATCCTCGCCGGCCTTGATTCGCTTCATTATGTCCTCGGCAAGCTTTTTGTTGTCCTCAAGAGTCGCGTTCATTCCCGTCTTGAGAGTTATCAGCCTTATCTTGACGCTCGCTGGAGAATACCACTTGTCTTTGTGAGCGTTGTAGTAGTCTATTATTTTCTTGGGGCTTATCTCGGCCGCGCTCTGGCGGTTCTGATTCTGCATGTACCCGACGATGATGTCCTTTTCCTGTTCGTCGCGGAACTGCTTTATGGTCTTGCCCTGCGACTGCACGAATTTGATAAACTCCGCGCGCTCGCCGTTGAACTCCCTCTTGAGGTAGTCGTCGAAATGGGTGTCCAGATAGGATTGGGGAATGCTCATTCCCTTGGACTTGAAGTCCTTTACAATCAGCTCGCGGTCCACCATGTTCTGCACGATTTCGTTCATGTAGTCGTTGACGCGCTTCGTGAACTCGAACTCGGAGCGGGAGGACGACCTTATCTGCGGTATGAAGCGCTCGACCTCCTTCATCACCTCCTCGCGCGTAATGACGCGGTCCTCCACGATGGCGATGATGTTGTCCTTCCCGACGACCTTCTTCGTCTCCGGCGAGGCCACGTGCGGGGCGTTTGAAAACAGTCCCTGCGCCGCCGCGCCGGACGCCGCCGCGGCCAGGGCGGCCGCCGCAAGATATGCCTTTGCTGTCCTCATGTCTGTCTTAAAGATGGCAGTGTGTGCCTTAAAAAGTTCTCTATCTCCTCGAGCCTTCCCGTCGCGCTTTTGGATCTCAGCCGCGGGAAGCGCCCGTTTATGCGCAGATACCGGATTCCGCCGCCGGAGTTTTCCCCCAACTTCAGCGCGGACGCCTCCGTCTCCACGGAAACTATCCGGTTAGACTCCGCCAAAATTCTTATTCTTGCAAGTAAAAACAAAATCTTCGCCGGTTCCGGCACGGGGCCGAACCTGTCGACGCTCTGCGCGTACGCGTCCTCTACCTCGGCGACGGACTCGGCCTGCGAGAGCCTGCGGTGCAAATCCACGCGCAGCGAAGTTTGCGGAATGTACTCCTTCGGTATGTAGGCCTTTGCGACTTCGGCGTTGTCGGCAATGGACTCCTTCATCTTCATTTCCTGGTAGAGCGTCTCCGCGTTTGAAAGCGAATTGTCCGACTTGCCCCCCTCGCCCATGACTATGAACGGCAGCGACACTTTCGCCCTGACCCAATAGGCCTTGCGCTCCCCCTTCAGCAGGGCGATGCTCTTTTTCAGCAGGCTGCAATAAAGGTCGAACCCCACGCCCGCGACGTGGCCGCTCTGCCTCGCGCCGAGGAGGTTTCCGCAGCCGCGCAGCTGGAGGTCGCGCGCGGCTATCCTGAATCCCGCGCCGGGCTTGTTGTACTGGCGTATCGCCCCGAGCCTCTTGCGCGCGCTCTCCACGAGCGCCGCGTGCCTGTGAAGCAGCAGCCACGCATACGCCCGACGCGTGAACCTCCCGACCCTTCCCCTGAGCTGGTAGAGCTGCGCCAGCCCGAATTTGTCCGCCCCCTCTATTATAATTGTGTTGCAGTTGGGTATGTCGAGGCCGGACTCTATTATCGTGGTGCACACGAGCACGTCGTACTTTCCCTCGACGAAATCCGCCATCAGCCTTTCGAGCCTAAATTCGTCCATGCGCCCGTGCCCGACGCCGATTCTCAAATCGGGAAACATTCTCTTGAGCCTTTCGGCCGCCGCGTCTATCGTGGCAACCCGGTTGTGCAGGTAGAACACCTGGCCGCCGCGCGCGATCTCCGCGCTTATCGCGCTTCTTACGACGTCGTCCGAATACTCGCGCACGAATGTCTCCACGGGAAACCTGTCCTTCGGCGGCGTTTCCATTACGCTTATCTTCCGCGCGCCCATCATGGCGAAGTAGAGCGTGCGGGGTATGGGGGTAGCGCTCATGGATAGCACGTCCACGCTCTGCCTTATCTTCTTTATGCGCTCCTTGTGCCTCACCCCGAAGCGGTGCTCCTCGTCGATTACGAGCAGCCCCAAGTCGCGAAATTCGACGTCGGAGGAAAGTAGCGCGTGCGTTCCTATTATGACGTCTATCTTCCCCGCCGCCAGCTGTTCCTTTATCTGAGCGGCCTCGCGGGCGCTCCGGAAGCGAGAGAGCATCTCCACGACTATCGGGAATCCGGCAAAGCGCTCGCGGAACGTCCTGAAATGCTGCTGGCACAAGACCGTTGTCGGGCACAAAACCGCGCTCTGCTTTCCGCCCATGGCCGCCTTGAAAACCGCGCGCATTGCGACCTCCGTCTTGCCGAACCCGACGTCCGCACAGAGCAGGCGGTCCATGGGAGACGGCTTTTGCATGTCGCCCTTTACCTCCTCTATCGCCCGCAGCTGGTCGGGGGTCTCCACATACGCGAAGGCGCCGTCGAAGGCCCTCTGCCAATCGTCGTCCGGCGGGAAGGCGAACCCCTGCGATATCTCGCGTTTAGACTGCGTTTCCAAAAGCTCTGCGGCGTAGTCCAGCGCGGCGTGCTCGGCGGCGGTGCGAACTTTCGTCCACGACTTGCCGTCGAGCTTAGAAAGCTTCGGAACCCGCCTGTCTAAGCCTATGTACCGCCCCAGCAGGTGAGACTCGTGAAGCGGAAGGTAGAGATACGCCCCGTCCTCGAACTCCAGTTTCAAAAACTCCTGCTTCGCCCCGTTGGTGTCCAAGCCGACCACCCCGTGATAG
>CALXMX010000040.1 GCA_944389575.1 uncultured Opitutales bacterium | reverse complement strand
GGCTGAATTTGAGAACGAGGCATGACTGCCTGTTTTTTGCGCGCGCGATATTCTACTCGGCCGTCGCCATATCCGTGGCGGCCGCGGCGTACCAGACGCTCTGCCCGCAGTCGCACAGGATCTGGGGAATTTTCGACCGGAACCTAAGCGTGCCGTACGGCGGATTCTTCTATAAGAATCAAATGGGCGCATACATGATACTCTGCGGGACGTGCGGGCTCGCCCTGTTTGCGCGCGCGCTGCGCAAGCGGGAGCGGAGGCGGGATTTATTTCTGTCCGCTGCCGGGCTTGCGCTGCTTTCGGCGTCCTTGCTGATGTCGCGGAGCTTTGGGGCGATGTGCGTCTGGGGGGCGGAGGTCCTGGCGGTGGCGACGGCCCTTTCGATATCGTTTGCGGCGCGCGGCGGAAGTGTAAAAAAGCTCGCGCTCATCTTTGCCGCCTTTCTTGCCGCGCTGTGCGTCGGAGCGGCTGCGGCCGCGCCGCTTTTGGCGGAGTCTGCCATCGGCAAGAGGCTTGAAAGGGCGTTCGACGGCGGCGGAGGATTCGCGGAAATGGCGGGCAAGCGCGGCGAGTTCAGAATGCTGGCGCGCGACATGATAAAAAACTGCGGAACTCCCGACTGCCGCTATCAGTCCGGAGACGTATCGAGGGCGATTCTCGGAAACGGCGCAAACTCCTTCGCATACGTATCGAGAATATGGCCGAAGGACGACTCCTACGGAATGCCGGAGTACTCCGCTACACCCGACACCTTGAGGCTTGCCGTGCTGGAAAACGCCCATTGCGACATATTGCAGTTTCTGTTTGAATACGGCGCGCTCTGGTTTGTGGTTGCGGCCGGCATGCTGATATTTTGGCTGGCGGGGCTTTTGCGCATGGGGGTGTTCTCGCGGCCGTTCGCCTTAGTTTTGGCGATGGGCGTCTTGTCCGCGCTTTTTTATTCGTATTTCGACATAATTTTGTACAATTCTGTCGTGCTGACATTTTTCTTAACGCTGGCCACAATGGCGAACGAGTATTTGCGTTTGACCAAAAACGGCGGCCGTCCGCGTTGCAAATATCCGCAAACAATATCGGGAAGATGAACTCAATAAGCATAGTGCTGCTTTCGGGCGGCTCCGGAATGCGTCTGTGGCCGCTCTCGAACGGGGCGCGCTCAAAGCAGTTTTTAAGGCTCCTCAAATCGCCGGACGGGAAACTCGAGTCGATGTTCCAGAGGATCGCGCGCCAGATAGGGCAGTCCGGGCTCAGCGCGAGAGTGTACGTCGTTACGGGCTACCAGCAGAGGGACTCCGTCATCAGCCAGACCGGGAGTGACAAAAACATAATAATCGAGCCCCACCAGCGCGACACGTTTCCGGCGATCGCCCTTGCGTCGGCGTATTTGTCCGACCAGATGAAACGTCCCGCAGATGAAATTGTCGTGGCGATGCCCGTCGACACCTATACGGACGCCGGATATTTTGGCGCGGTGTCGAAAATGGTCGAGGCCGCGGCGGGGGGCGAGGCGAATATCGTTCTGATGGGCGTGCCGCCGCGCGGGGCGTCGGCGGACTACGGGTATGTCCTTGCGGAGTCCGGAGGGGAATCCGGGGTTGCCAAGCGCGTTGCGTTAGTCGAGGAGAAGCCGTCGGCCGATCGCGCAAGGGAGCTGATTGAGGCCGGCGCCTTTTGGAATGCGGGAATCTTCGCGTTCAAATTGGGATATATGGAGAAGGTGGTTGGAGAATTTGCCGCAGGCGCGTCGTTTGAGGCTGTGCGGGCGGCGTATTCCGAACTTCCAAAAACCAGTTTCGACCGCGCGGTGGCGGAGAAGGAGAAGTCCGTGGCGGTCGTTCCGTTTTTCGGCGAATGGAAGGACTTGGGCACGTGGGACGCTCTCTCGCGGGAATTTTCCGGAGACACTTTCGGAAAGGCCGTTCTGGAGGATTCCGAAAACACCAGCATCGTAAACGAGCTTGACATTCCCATTGTCTGCGCGGGGATAAGGAACGCGATTGTCGCGGCCAGCCCCGACGGAATTTTGCTGTGCGAAAAAGGCGCGAGCGGCGGCTTGACGGGCTCTCCCGGTTTCGGCAAGGTTCGCCCGATGTACGAGGAGCGCCGCTGGGGGGAATACAGGGTGATGGGCGCCGGAAGCCACGGCAACGGCATAAATTCTCTGACGAAAATTTTGCGCTTCAACGACGGCTGCTGCATAAGCTACCAGCGCCACAAATTGCGCGACGAAATTTGGACCGTTGTCGACGGAACGGGGTTGTTAGTTCTGGACGGCGAACTTTCCGAGGTAAAGCAGGGCGACGTGATAGTAATCAAGGCCGGGCGCAAGCATGCTATAAAGTCCGTTTCCGGCCTCCAGATAATAGAAGTACAGCTGGGGTCGGATTTGGTCGAGGAGGACATCGAGCGTTTCGACTACGACTGGCCGCGCTGATTGCCTTCGCGTTGCTGCCGCGCGCGGCGGTAATCGCTTTTGGCGGGGCGCCGCAAAGGCTTCGCGCGTTAAAAAAACCGCAAGCAGGCAGTCCGCAGGCCGGTAGCTAATGGGCAGGAACTCGCAGGTCGGCGTCCCGCAGACCGGTAGTCCGCAGACCGCCAGTTTGCAAGCCGACACTCCACAGACTGGCAGCTCATAGACGGGCAACTCGCAGACCGCCAGCGCACAGGAAGACAGCCCGCAGACAGGCAACTCGCAGGCCGATAGTTCGCAAGCCGCCAGCCTTTCGACAGCCGAGTCTTGCGGGTTTGGCGAAAAATTTTTTTTGTTTGAGCCGCGTTTTTTAAGCAGATTCCGCGCGCGGGATTTTACATGCGGGGCTGTTGCGCATAGAGTTTCGCGCGTAGAGTTTCGCACGCGAGTTTTGCATACGAATTTTACGTGCGGCTTTTCGCCGCGCCGGTTTTCGCGCGGCCGGAGAGGGGACGTCGGAAAGCGGGCGTCTGGAAACTGATGCTGGGAATCGGACTGTGAGAAATATACGGCGGGAACGGGCGGCGAGAGCGGGCAGGGGGAAACGCGCGGTGGGCGGCTTCCGATTGAAGTTGGCCGACCGGGGCGTCAAATAGCGATTGCGGCCGCCGCTTGCCGCCTGTGCGATAACAATTAGTTTGGCGTTCGAGCTTCGCATTTTGTTTAGTGGCGGAGTTTTTTTGCATGGCGTTTGCCGCCCTTCAAAACTGCGTTTGCCGGCGCGGATTGTTTGTTCTTCGCGCGCTTGCTGCGGTTGAAAGTGTCGAATTGTTTGTATTGCTACTTCTTTGGAGGCGTAAGTTTTCTTAAGCCCCTTGCTTTGCGCCTATGCTTGCGGATTTCTTTGCGCAGCCTTTGCGTCGCGGGCTTGGCGGGAATTTTTATGCGCGGCTCGCGGGAATTTGCCGCCCTCAGAGATTTGCGGGTGCGGGCTTGGGGGAATTAGTCAAAAAAACTTGCCACTGCCCCGCGCATAAACCTAAAATCGCGCAATTACAAAAAGGCAAATTATGAAAAATGCGCTCATTACAGGAATCACCGGGCAGGACGGCTCGTATTTGACGGAACTGTTGCTTGCAAAAGGCTACGCCGTCCACGGGATAATCCGCAGATCAAGTTCGTTCAACACGCAGCGAATCGACCACATTTACAACAATCCGGAATTTAAGGACAGATTTTTCCTCCACTACGGCGATCTGACGGACTCGTCGAACCTGAACAGGCTGCTCGAAAAGACGCAGCCCGACGAAATCTACAACCTCGGCGCGCAGAGCCACGTGAAGGTGAGCTTTGAAGTTCCGGAATATACGGCGGAAGTGGACGCGATAGCTGCGCTGAGATTTCTGGACGCAATCAAGGACGTCGGCCTTGCGAAGAAGTCGAAGTTCTACCAGGCCTCCACCTCGGAGCTGTTCGGGCTTGTGCAGGAGATTCCGCAGACTGAAAAGACGCCGTTTTATCCCCGCAGCCCGTACGCGGTCGCAAAGCAGTACGCGTACTGGATTGTGATAAATTACAGGGAGGCCTACGGGATATTCGCCAGCAACGGGATTCTCTTCAATCACGAGTCGGAGCGCAGGGGCGAGACTTTTGTCACGCGCAAAATCACCCGCGCCGCCGGCAGGATAAAGCTGGGGCTGCAGGACAAGCTCGTGCTGGGAAACATGGACTCCAAGCGGGATTGGGGCTACGCCCCGGAATACGTCGAGGGCATGTGGAGAATACTTCAGGCGGACAGCCCTTCGGAATACGTCCTCGCCACAAATGAGACGCACACCGTCAGGGAGTTTGCCGAGCTTTCCTTCGCGCGGCTCGGAATGGAGATAGAGTGGCGCGGCGAGGCCGAAAACGAAAAGGGCATAGACAAAAAGACGGGCAGGACAGTGATTGAAGTCTCCCCGAAATACTACCGCCCGACGGAAGTGGATTTTCTTCTGGGCGATCCGGCAAAGGCGAAAAGAGAGCTTGGCTGGGAGCCGAAAACCCCATTCAAAAAGCTGGTCGAAATAATGACCGACAGCGACTTTGAGCTGGCCAAAAAAGAGGCGCATTAGCCGCCGCCCGCATTCCGAACTCCGCATTTTTGCATGAAGACAATCCTCTACGTGTTCGAGTTCGCGGACGACGCCGGCGCGCCGCTGCGGGAAAAGTCGGACGCGCTTTGGGGGCTTGTCCAGGCCAGGTTAGAGTCGCTCAATCCCGGCATACGCGCGGAGACCGCCGGGGGAATATTTAGGAGGGCCGGGGGAAACGGCTTCGCGTTCAAGCGCGTGTGCAATTTTTTCTACATGCACTTATCGTCCGCGTTCCGCATTCTGTTTTCGCGCGCGGACGCGGTTTTTGTTAGGACGACCCCGCCGCTGATTCAGCTTTCATACGCCTTCTGGTGCGGGGTTTTCAGGCGCAAAAAAATTTTGTGGCTGATGGATTACCACCCGGTTTTCGGCGTGCGCACGACTCCGAAAAAATCTCTCGCCAACCGCGTATGGAGGGCTTTGGATTCTGTCGACAGGCTGCTGCTCAAAAAATTCGATTTGGTTGTCTGCCTTGACGAGGCCATGCGCGAACTGGTCAAAGAGCGCGCTCCGAACGTTGAGACCGCCGTCTGCCCGACCTTTTCGCTGAAGGCTGTCGAATGGCTCGACTTGCGCAAAGAGCCGCGGCCGGGCGAACCGCTGCGACTGCTGTATTCGGGAAACTTGGGGAAGTCGCATTCAGTGGGGAGGCTCGAAGAGCTTCTGAAGCTGCTGGCCGACGGGCGCGGCGTGGAGTTTTCGTACTGCGGCGCAAGCGGGGCGGCGGCGGACGTTTTCGCGCGCATGTGCTAGAT
>CALXMX010000039.1 GCA_944389575.1 uncultured Opitutales bacterium | reverse complement strand
ACGCGGCTTTCATGAAGCTGAAGGAGCCGACAACCGAACTTTTCAGAAGGTACAGGATAGACAACACTCTGTTTAGCTCGCACATCGAGGCTACGGACAGGGCGATACTTCCGCAGCTGCGAAAAATGAAGCGCGACGACTTCCGCAAAAAGGTATCGCCTGAAATTTTGAAGCTTGTCGAGCGCGACGTGAAAATCCAGCTGGAGAACTACCCGGAGGATCTGATGATGTGCTACGCCCCGTCGAACGAGGAGGAGCAGAGCGTGCGGGGAAATTTTGAGGAGTATTTCAAAATTCAGGCGGCCGTCAGGAAGGCCGCGCTGGAAGTCAGGCCGAATTTGAAGATGTCGCCCACGCACGGGACGTGCAGGTATGCGAAAAATTATCCGGTCGGGGTGGAGGCCATAAACAAGTATATGGAGCTCGCCGTCGCCAACGGTTTTAAATGGGACTACATCACAGTCCACATGTACGACACCTACGACGTGGACCCGGAGGACGACTTCGACGCGAACATCGCAATGCTCAAGGCCAACATGGACGCGCGCGGGCATGCGGGGGTTCCCATACAAATTTCCGAATGCGGCAATATATGCGACGTGTCAATCCCCCTGTGGGGCACGCGCTGGTACGACCATTATGCAAGCGGGAGGCTTGGGTACGACTTTAACAATCAGGAGATATACCAGGCCTGCGTCTTTGCGCGGCTGTATTTGGCGGCTTTGAAATATTATCCGCAGGTGGAGGCCGTGAATATATGGGTGTATTACCCGGCGTTCGACGCGCGCATGAGCGCGCTGTTGCTGTGCAAGGCGGTGAACACGCTGGGGAATTTGTATGCGGACGTCAGGTTTGTCGGGGAGGCGCGCCCCGCGGCGGGAGTGCGCGCATACGTGTTTGAGGACCGCGCCAATTCGGGCGCGATAGCCGCCGTTTGGGATACTTCCGAAGATGTCGCGCGCGGCCGCAAACGCGCTCCGGCGCTGCTCGTCAAATTCAACCAGGCGGCGGAGTTTTACGACATAAACGGCAATCCGCGCGCGGGGCCTGCGGCGGACAAGGACGGAAATGTGCGCGTGCCGCTCTCCGCCGCGCCGCTGTCGATAAGGGCTGCCGATGCGGACGGCCTGCTGAAGTCGCTCAAGTCTGCGGCCGTTTTGCCGCGCGATTAGCGTTTTCTTGCGGCGCTGTTTTGCTGCGGTACTTTGCGGTGGCGCGGTTTGCAAAACGGCGTTTTGCGTGGTTGGGGGGGGAGAATGCGCTTTGATGTAAGTTTTTTGCATTGCCTGCGAAATATCAATCCTGCGCCGATTTGAAAGCGGCGTCGTTTTTTTTGATGCGTATTGCCTTGCGCGGGCGGGTGATTATTGTGTGCGCGGTTTGAATACGGGCGGCTCAAATTAAAATGAGGTTGCGGCGCGCGGCAAACGCGGGCGCGGCTGCGGCGGGGTGAGATAAATTATTTGCGGCATACTGCAAATGCTGGCGCGGCTGCGGCGGGGGTTGAGAAGTTATTTCTTGCCAAAGCGCGCAGATTGGAACATTCTTTTTTACTCTAATTTTTTATGGCGCCGGCCGGTATTTTTCGGGGCGCGCATGAATGTTTTTTTCTGACAGCAAAATGAGCGGACAAGATACACAGACCGACAATTCACACGACCTATTTGCCGTTCGCAAGGCAAAGCTCGATAAGATGCGCGCTTCGGGGTTCGACCCGTTTCGCGCGCACTGGAACCAGACGCACACGAGCAAAACAGCGATCGAGTCTTTCGATCCCTCCACGCCGGAGGGCGAGAACTCCGAACACGAAGTGAGCGTGGCCGGCCGCATAACGGTTTACAGGCTAATGGGGAAGGCCAGCTTTCTGAAGATACTCGACCGCGACGGCATAATCCAGCTCTACGTCTCGCGCGACGCCCTTCCGGAGGGCGTGTACAACGACGACTTCAAGAAGAATCTCGATATCGGCGACATCATAGGCGCGCGCGGAAAGCTGTTTAAAACTAAGACCGGCGAAATCACCGTGCGCGTGTCGGAATACAAGATGCTCTCAAAAAGCATGCGCCCGCTCCCCGAAAAATGGCACGGCCTTACCGACGACGAGCAGCGGTACCGCCAGCGCTATCTCGACCTCATAGTGAACGCCGATTCCCGGCGGAGATTCTTCATGCGCAGCCGCATCGTGCGCGAAATACGCGAGTTTTTGTGGGAGCGCGAGTTCGTGGAGGTGGAGACCCCGTGCCTCAACTCCGTCGCCGGCGGCGCGGCGGCGCGTCCCTTCACGACGCATTTCAACGCGCTCGACTGCACGTTCTATCTGCGCATCGCCCTTGAGCTGTATCTGAAGAGAATGCTCGTCGGCGGGTTTGAGCGCGTGTTTGAAATGAGCCGCGTCTTTAGGAACGAGGGGCTCGACAGAAAGCACAATCCGGAGTTTACAATGCTGGAAGTCTATCAGGCTTACAGCGACTATCGCGGCATGATGGAGCTGATTCGCTCGATGATTTTGCGCCTCTGCGAAAGGGTTATCGGGACAACCAGCATACCGCGCGCCGACGGCGGAGTGATAGAGCTCGGCGGGCAGTGGCGCGAGGCGAAGTATTCCGATTTGGTCGTCGAAGCTATCGGCGACGGCGATTGGTTCAGCCGTTCGCGGGACGACAAAATGCGCATTTACGAAAAGTTCATAGCCGACAACGGCCTGAAAATAAAAGTCGATCCCAATCTCGAAGACCACGAAATTACCGACGACGTGTACGGAAAGCTTGTGGAGCCGAACCTCATTCAGCCCACGTTCGTCACCCAGATACCCCGCCAGCTGTGCCCGCTGGCCAAGCTCAATAGCGACAATCCGGACGTCTTGGACGTCTTTGAGCTGTGCATCAACGGGCAGGAAATTGCGCCGGCGTACTCGGAGCAAAACGACCCGTTCATTCAGCGCGAGATGTTTGAGGCGCAGGTCGGCGCGGAAAAGCAGAATCTCGACGAGGATTTCCTTACGGCGCTCGAATACGGAATGCCGCCGGCCGGCGGTATGGGCGTCGGCATAGACAGGCTCGTTATCCTCCTGACAGGTGCGGCGAATATCCGCGATACTATTCTGTTCCCTTCGCTTAGGCCGGATTTGGGGTCGGGGTCAGTTTCGGGTTCGGAGCCGGAGTCCGGCTCAAATTCGGATTCGGGCTCTAATTCAAACTCCGACTCGGAATCTAACTCTAACTCGGCTTCGGCTTCCGGAGAAGGGGGCGCGGGCAGGCAGGAGTAGGCCGGCCTTGACGAAGCGATGAAGTGGTGGCTTTACATTGCGCTCAAGCAGCTCTTCCCGACGGGCAGGCCGGCGTCTTTTTTTGCGGCGGTGTCGGTTCTCGGAGTCGCGCTGGGCGTCTTGGGGCTTTTCGGCACCCAGAGCGTGATGAACGGCTTTCACTCCCAAATATCCGAAAAGCTGCGCGACACCTCCGGCGACGTGATAATACGCAATCGCGGCAGGCCCATAGAAAATGCGGAGGAGTTAAAGGCGAAACTGCTGAAGCTTCCCGGCGTCAAGGGCGCGGAGATCATGGCGGGAGGCCCGGTCATGATGCTTCATAAGAACGTGCCGGCTTTCCCGATGTTGCGCAGCTACGACACCATCTCGCAGGACTGCGCTCTCCCGATAAAGGAAAAAGACTTCATAAGAATGGGCTCCATAGACGACCTCGACGACGACTCCGTAATCATAGGCCAGTACATGGGGGCCTCGCGCGGAATAAGCGTAGGCGACACCGTGGAAATAGTCGCCCCGACGATTCTCGACAAAATGAAGCGCGACGAAATTCCCATGCCCGTCCGCCTGAAGGTCGTCGGCTTGCTGGCTTCGGGGTATTCGGAGGTCGACGGCAATATCGCGCTTGTCTCGCTGCGCCGCATGAGGGATTTGTACAGCCTCGGCGGGGCGGCGCACTCCGTGATACTCAGGCTTGAGGACGGCGCGGACTGCTCAAAATGGGCGAAGGAGGTCGGCAGGAAGGCGGTCGATTTTCCCTTCACTGTCTCCACTTGGCTTACCAGCAACGAGTCGTTTTTGCGGGTCATCAAGATGGAAAAGGTGATGATGTCGCTGATAATCGTTCTGATTATAATAGTGGCGTCGTTTTCGATATGCATATCGCTCTACACTTCTGTACTGCGAAAGACGCGCGAGATAGGTCTGATGGGCGCAATGGGAGCGCGCCCCTGGCAGATTGCGCTGACATACTGCATTCAGGGATTTATAATAGGCGCGCTCGGCTCGGTCGCGGGGCTGGCTCTCACGTGGATAATATTGCATTTTCGCGAGCCCATTGTCGAGTTTGTCGTCGGGCGGCAGACGTTGATAGACTTCTACCACTTCGCGCATCTGCCGGTTAAGTACGAGCTTGTCGACGCGCTTAGAGCCTGCGCGTTTTCCACGGTTTTGTGCACGCTTGCGGGGCTGTTGCCTGCTTTTCGCGCGGCAAGGTTGAAGATTTCGGAGGCCATGCGCAATGAGTGAGGTGCGGGACATCGTTTTGAGGGCCTCGAATGTCGCCAAGACGTTCCGCTCTCCCAACGGGGAAAACTTGGAGGTCTTGCGCGGGCTTTCAATGGAGATTGCCAGGGGAGAGAGCGTGAGCCTGCGCGGAGAGAGCGGGGCGGGGAAAACTACTCTCATGAACGTCTTGGCTGGCTTGGAGTCGCCGACGCGCGGGGAGATTTTTTGGGACGGTCGGCGCGTCGACAGGCTTTCAAATTCGCGCCAGGCGCGCCTGCGCAGCGGCTTTATGGGCTTTGTATTCCAGAATTACTGCCTGGTTCCGGAGCTCGACGCGCTGGAGAATGTGGAGCTCGCCGCGCGCATATGCGGAAATTTCGGCCGCGCGGTTCGCGAGAGGGCGCGCGGCCTTTTGGCGCGCGTCGGCCTCGAGGGTCGCATGAGGCATTTGCCCTCGCAGCTTTCGGGCGGGGAAAAGCAGAGGGTCGCGATAGCGCGGGCGATAGTAAATTCGCCCAGAATAATATTGGCGGACGAGCCGACGGGAAATTTGGACGAGTCCACGGCGGAGTCGGTCATGGAAATGTTGCTGTCGCTGTGCAGCCATGAGGGGGCGTCGATACTGCTGATAACCCACAATCCCGCATTTGCCCGCATGACTTCGCGCGCATTGTATCTCGAGCGCGGCCAAATAGCGGAAGTCTAACGGCGTTCGGCCGCGGGCTTGTTTCTTTTGCGAATTTGTTTCTGCGCGTTTTTTTCGGAGCGGAGAGTGAAGCGCGTTTTTTGCGGGTTTGATTGCGCGGATTCGGCTTTGTCGAGCGTTTGTTCTCTTGTCGGTTTTTTCTCTCGGTGTGCGTTTTGTGCGCCCTGCATCTGGCGCGTTTCTTTTTGCGCGTTTGCCGTTTTGAGTTTGTCCGTTCGCGCGGGCGTTTAGCCCATCCGGAATTTTTTTATGGAAAAATTTTTATTTGGCTGCGGACATTTTTTATGCGGTGATTTTTAGCGCGCGGCGATATTTGGAATGCGGGCTGGGAATAACGGTGCGCAATATTTTAAATGGTTTGAGACGGGCTCTCGGTTTCAAATTCGAGTTTGAAAATGTTTTTTCGCCTCCAAAAATAAAGCGGAATTTGAAGCGGCTTTTCAAACGTAGGAAAGTTCGCAGGATTGCGCTTCGATGCGCGGGACATTTCAATGCGCGGAACATTTCGGGAACTCTTGCGCGCGGAGTAAAAACGCAGTTCAGCCGCGACATCGGGGCGGTTTCCCATGCAAACTTCCAAACGCGCTCCCGCAGATTTGCGCCGAAAATCGTCCGGCGCGGGAAAACTTTTTTAATGTTCGTTTTTTCAATTTTTTCTCGAATGAAAATTTTGCCGCGCGATGCGGGGAATTTCCTTTATTTTCGCAAAATTAAGCTTTGCGGCGCGGCGGCAATTGGAAACGCATTCTGCGCTAGACGATTTTCTTGCGCCTGGATTCGGTAATTCTGCTTGCCCGCCGAAAAAACTCTTGAGAGTTTTTTCGCTTTGCATATCCATAAGTTTGCATGTTAATTTGTGTTGCGAGAGGGGGATTCTTGATATGAAAGGTTTGATTTTTGCTATGCTTGCGCTCGGCTTTCCGGCGTTTCTATTTTCCGCGGACAAGGGCGCAATCCATAGGGATATACCGTATTCTAAACGCGCGGACGACTATTCTCAGCAGCGTTGCAAGCTCGACATTAAAGTGCCGGCGGGCAAGCCTGCGGGCGCGCTTGTCTGGTTTCACGGCGGCGGAATTTCCAGCGGGAACAAGTCGATTCCGGCGGGATTTTCGGAGGCGGGTTGGGTTGTGGTCGCTCCCAATTACAGGCTCTCTCCGAATATAAAGGCCCACGAGGCTATCGAGGACGCCGCGGACGCGGTGGCGTGGGTCTTTGAAAACGCCGGGAAGTATTCGATAGACAAAGACAAGATATTTGTAGGCGGACACTCCGCCGGGGCGTATTTGAGCGGAATGGTGGCGGCCTCGCCCCGCTACATGCGCGAGCGCGGCTTGAAAAACACGGATATAGCCGGCGCCCTGCTTCTCAGCGGACAGGCCACGACCCACTTTCAGGTGCGCAAAGACTTGGGCGACAAGTCCCCGCAGTTTCTGCCAAAAATCGACGAGCTTTCCATAATCGGCAATGCCGGCAACAAAATGCCTCCCGTCTGCCTGATTTTGGGCGACAGAAGAATCGAATTTCCGGAGCGCGTCGAGGAGAATCTGCTATTGGCCTCGGTGTTGCGCAAATTGGGAACTTCCCCCATTGTGGAGATTTACGAATTGCAGGGGCTGAATCACGGGACGGTCGCGTTCGGATTTAGGCCCATTGCGCTCGAATTTATGAAGAGGGTCGCGGGTTCGGCGGATCGCGCAAAGGCCGCGGAAAAATCTAAGTAAATCCCCTTACCGCCCTAAATCTTTTGGCTTCCAGAAGCGACCGCCGCAAGCGGCGTGCCGATACGGCGGGTGAGTGCGGCGTTTTTTAGCCGGCGCAAATTGGAGAAAATGGCGGGGCATTAGCCCGTCTTTTTGATTGCGGGCGCCTTTTAGGCTTTAGGCCTTAGATTTTTGCGCGCGCATTTTGCCAAATAAATTGGCGATTCCGGGATTTAGCTGGAATTTTCGGCGCCGATTCGCATCGCGAGCCGCCGGCTTGGGGAACGAGGTAAAATTTTGCAGAATTAATTGGAATTAAACAAAATAAAAATTTGCAAATCAAAGCCGCGGCGGCCGGATTTTGGGAAATCCGGAATCTCCTTTTAACTTTGGCGGGCGCTTTTTATTTTCAGCATATTTTCAAATTTTGGATAGGCGGCATATTTTGTCATAGAGACGGGCGGGGCGGTCGAATGCCGCTCTTAGTTCAGCCCTTATATCATTGGGGGATTCCAGCATACGGCGATTTTTTATTTGAAATTGCGACAAAAATGTGTTGATTGTCCGATACTAAATTTTGCCTATTGCAATGTGCCATAGGCGGCGTTGGGTTTTTGTTCGTGCGCGGTCGAACGCGAACGTTATGCGGCGGAGTTTTTCGAGTTGCAACAGACACCCATTCTCCGCACCAAGCGCCATGCTAACAGAAACATAACATAAAATATAAATCTCTCGGCAGAATATAAATAAATATCATGGAAGAAGACAATAATAATGGCGGCAATGCGGCGCCTGATTCGGGAACGGTTCAAGAAAATGCCGCCTCATGTGCGGAAACAGAAATATCTACGGCTCCCGCGGCGGGGCAAAGCAGGCCTTCAATCCGCAAGAATGGGAGAAACCGCTCCGGGGGCGGGGCGTCTAAGCGCGCGCTCTCGGCGAGCGAAAGCTGCGGCGAGCTGAATAATGTTGCGGAGTTTAAGGAAAAGCTCAGCGGCTCGAACGTTTCCGGCTACGGCGACGGCGAAGGCCAGTGGCGCGGCGGAGACTCTCCAAAGGGGCGCCGCCATTCGGACAGGCGCGAAAAATTCGGGCGGCGCGACAGGCGCGGCGGCGGATTTTCAAATGAAAATTCTTCGGTTGAGGGCGCTGAAGCCCCGGCTTCCGGAGAGTCGGAGGCAGAGGGGGCGTCGGTCGAACACAACGGCCCCGCTTTTGAGACACAGAGCGAAACATCCGCGCCCCTTGAAGTCCGCCTTCACGACAGGCGCATGCGCGGCGGCAGCCGCGCTCCGAAAACGGACGACGGCGTTATATCTTACTCGGCTACGGAGTGTTCCTGCCCGTCCATATCGCTCTTTGAGCGCATAAAGAATGTGGTGGCGTCGCTCTTCGGCAAAAAGGACTCTAAGAAGCGCAAGTTCAGCAATTCTAAAAAAGGATATAGGGGCGGCCGCGACGGAAAGAAATTCAACCGCGCGGACAAAAAGCGCTTCGACGGCAACCGCCGCTCCAACGGCGGGAAATTCTCCAATAAGAACCGCAACTTCCGCAAACACAGCCGCGACGGCGGTTCGGCTTCGGCTCCGAAGGCGGACTGATTTTTTGGAGCCTTTAATTTTTGGAGGTTTTTCGATTCGCCGGATTTGAATATAGAATCGCAAGCCCATTTGCAAGGGGCGCTTCGCCGTAAGGCGCGGCGCCTTTTTTTTGCTCAAACTCTGCGGGGCAAAGATTATAATATTGGTTTTAGCACAGGCCTTTGGCATGGCGGTGTGCCGCATTGTGAAAATGCGTTTTGATGCGTTGGATTTGTACGGCGAACGTTCTGTGAAAAGCGTGCTGCGGCGGTTTGATTTTGCGCCGGGGGGCGGCGCTTTTTTTTGCTCAAACCCTGCGGGGCAAAGATTATAATATTGGTTTTAGCACAGGTCTTTGGCAATGCGGTGTGCCGCATTGTGAAAACGCGTTTTGATGCGTTGGATTTATGCGGCGAACGTTCTGTGAAAAGCGTGCTGCGGCGGTTTGATTTTGCGCCGGGGGGCGGCGCTTTTTTTTGCTCAAACTCTGCGGGGCAAAGATTATAATATTGGTTTTAGCACAGGTCTTTGGCAATGCGGCGTGCCGCATTGTAAAAATGCGTTTTGATGCGTTGGATTTGTGAGGCGAACGTTCTGTGAAAAGCGGGTTGCGGCGGTTTGATTTTGCGTTTTTTTTGGTTTACAAAAATCGGGATTGGGAAATGATTGAAAGGCATATGACGCAAGAAGATTTTAAGGTAGAATTTGACAAAAAACTTTCGGTCGTCGAAGCGGCGATAGACAAGTGCCTTCCGCCTGCGGACACGCGCCCGTCCGTCATTCACCGGGCGATGAGATACAGCATGCAGGCCGGCGGAAAACGTCTGCGCCCAATGCTGCTTCTGGCGGCGTGCGACATGTTTGCGTCAAAGTCAGACCCCCTGCCTGCGTGCGTGTCAATCGAATGCCTGCATACCTACTCGCTCATTCACGACGACCTCCCGTGCATGGACAACTCCGAACTTCGCCGCGGCAAGCCGACGTGCCATGTGAAGTTTGACGAGACAATCGCGCTGCTTGCCGGCGACGCCCTCTTGACCCTCGCATTCTGGCTTTTGGGCGAATATTACAAAGGCGTTCCGGAAATTTCCAACGGGCTTGTGCGCGACCTCGGCTTTGCGGCGGGAAGCCGCGGAATGGTGGGCGGACAGGTGGAGGACGTCCTCGGCGAGCGCGAGGCGAAGATGACTCCCGACAGGCTCGAATTTATCCACGACAACAAGACCGCCGCACTCATAACCGCGGCTGTGACGATGGGCATGAGGCTGGGGGGCGTTGCGGACGGGCCGAAGCTCGATTTGGCGCGGAAAATCGGCCATAATATCGGGCTGGCGTTCCAGGTGATTGACGACATATTGGACGTGGTGGGCGACGGTGCGGCAATGGGCAAGCCCACGGGTTTGGACGCGGCGAACGAGAAGATGACGTACGTGTCGCTTTACGGCGTGGAGGAGTCGCGCAGGATAGCGGTAAGGCTGACGGAGGAAGCCGTCGGCATGTGCGATTCCCTCAGCCCCGACTGCGGCTTCATGAAGGCGCTGATAGAATACATGCTCAACAGGATAAACTGATTTTAACTGCTTCAATATTACGTGAAAGGAACGCGAATGATAATAGAGCCGAAGGTAAAGGGATTTTTGTGTGTGACGGCGCATCCGCAGGGCTGCGCGGCGAATGTGGATTCGCAGATCGGGCGCGTCGAGTCCGCCGGAAAAATAAAGGGCGGCTGCAAGTGCGCGCTGGTGATAGGCGCGTCGACCGGGTACGGCCTGGCCAGCCGCATATGCGCGGCGTTCGGCTGCGGGGCGTCGACTGTCGGCGTATTTTTTGAGCGTCCGGCGGACGCGGCGCGCGGCCGTCCGGCGAGCGCGGGGTGGTACAACACGGCGGAGTTTTCCAAGCGCGCGCGGGAGGCTGGCCTGTACGTCGCCAACATAAACGGGGATGCGTTTGGCAAAGAGGCCAAAGCTCTCGCCATTGAAGCCATAAAAAATTCCCCGCAGGGGAAGGTCGATTTGATTGTGTACTCCCTCGCATCTCCGCGCCGCACGGACCCCGAGACGGGGCAGGTTTACAAGAGCGTGCTCAAGACGCTGGATTCGGAATTTTCAAGCAAGAGCCTCGACACCGACAAGGGAGAAATATGCGAGGCCAAAATCCCGTGCGCGGACGAGCGCGAGGTCTTTGAGACAGTCAAAACTATGGGCGGCGAAGATTGGGAGCTTTGGATAAAGGCTCTCGACGAGGCCGGGGTAATCGCCGACGGTTGCACGTCGCTGGCGTATTCGTACATCGGGCCGGAGCTGACGTATCCCATATACCGCGAGGGCACCATCGGGCAGGCGAAAAAAGACTTGGAGAAGGCGGCCGAACGCATCGACGCGCTGTTGAAAGTCCGCCGCGGAAAGGCGTTCGTGTCTGTCAACAAGGCCATTGTGACGCAGGCCAGCAGCGCGATACCCGTGGTTCCGCTGTATTTGTCCGTGCTGTACGGCGTCATGAAGAGGAACGGGACGCACGAGGACGCTCTCGACCAGATTTACCGCCTCTTTTCGTCGCAGCTTTACAACGGCAACTGCCTTGACTTTGACGACGCCGGCCGCGTCCGCTTGGACGACAGGGAGCTTTCCGAGCAGGTTCAAAAGGAGGTCATGGAGATCTGGCCGAAGGTGACGTCGCAGAATCTGCGCGAGCTCACGGATTTCGACTCGTACAAGAGCGAATTTTTGAGGCTGTTCGGCTTCGGCGTCGAAGGGGTCGATTACGGGGCGGACGCGGATATTTCCGCCGAGATTTAAAAATCGGGAGAATTTGAAAACAGATGAAGGCGGTGGCGTTCAACGGAAGCGTGCGTCCGGGCGGTAACACGGAGGCGATGCTCAGGAAGGTATTGTCCGTTCTCGAGGCCGGCGGCGTGGAGACGGAACTTGTGCAGGTCGGCGGGATTCCCATTCGCGGCTGCCGCGCGTGCGGAGTTTGCAAAAAGCTTAAAAACAAAAAGTGCGTGTATGCGCAGGACATAGTAAACGACTCTATCGCAAAAATTGAGGGGGCCGACGCGGTTATTTTTGGCTCGCCGTCGTATTTTATGAACGTGTCGTCCGAGATGAAGGCGTTTATAGACAGGGTCGGCGTGGTGTGTCGGGCCAACGGCGGCATTTTGCGCAGGAAAGTCGGAGCGGCGGTGTCCGCCCAGCGCAGGGCGGGGGCGGACATGGCGATTGCGTCCATGAACTGCATGATGCTGATGTCGGAGATGTATGTCGTGGGGTCGACCTACCTCAACATGGGGTTCGGGTTAAACAAGGGCGATATAGATTCCGACGCGGAGTGCATGGACACATTGCAGAAGCTCGGAGAAAACATTTTGTACGCGCTGGAGAAATTCAATTCACAGTAGCGCGGCGCGGCTTCGGCGGGTGCCCGCCGGAGCCGCGTCTTTTTTTTGTGCGCGTCTAAAACTTTTTTCCCGCGGCGTTTGGAAGGGGAATTTGGAAGCGGGATATTGCGGGGGATAACGGAAAAATTTTCCCGGCACATAAATGGGTGCGGCGGGTTTTGCGCGCTGGATTTGCGTCCGGAAATATTTTTGTCGCTCTATAAGCGAAGCAATGTTTAAAACTGCCTTTTGCGGGAGTAAGACTTCGGAAGTTCTGCCGCGGGGGGCGCAATGTTGAGAAATTTTTGCGGGCGCGTCCAAAAGAAAAGCGCAAGTCGCAAGTCGCGGGAACGCGGAGCGCGCCGCAATGTCATTGCGGAATTTTTTTTGGAAAGCTAAGGCGCGTTTCAAGCTTCGCGCCATTTTTGCGATGTCAAATTTTCCGATGTTTCCGGAAAGTTAAAATTGCGGAATTGTTTTTTTGCTTAGATGCTTCTGCGTGGTTTTGAGTGAGCGTCTCTTTGCGGGCGCGCGCTTTCTTGCAAAAAAAATTGCGGGAAAAGTTATGGAAAATTTTTTCTTTCGCCTGCGAACTTTCTAAACGTGGAAGGCCGCAGGAGTGCGGGCGTTAAAGCATACTAAGCGTGTAAAGCATGCGGGCGTTTTTTTAAATACTTCCGGCGGCGTTGTCGGCGTCGGGGAACGGCGCCGCGCCGGCTGTAAGGTGGCGGCTGTAAAATGGATTGCAGCCGCCGCGCTCCGCGCGGGAGGTTTGGGAAGCGCAGCGGTTTGCGCTAAGCGCAATTATCTGCGGCCGCGGCGCGGCGAGGAGCCGGGGCGGGGTAAGGCGGCCGCGAATATCCGCGGCGGCTCGTCAATATTTTAGAACCCTTGCGACGCGCTTTGGAATTGCGACCATGGTTTCCCAGGGGATTCGCCGCGTCCAACGGCTGTAATCCGGAAGAGAAATGGAGTTGCCCTCCTGCTCTCCGATGAGCGTGACCTCGTCGCCCGCGCGCGCGTCCGGCGCCCGGCTTATGTCGACGGTAAATTCGTCGAGGCCCACGGGGCCGACTATCGGGCAGAGCTTGCCGCGTATCAGCACGCGCGCGTCTTTTGAGTATCCCGATGGCACGCCGTCGGCGTATCCCGCGCACACCGACGCAATCGGCGAGCGCGCGCCGCGCGAGACGGCCAGCACCCGCGACTTAAACGAGAGCACCGGCATTATATTCAGCTTGTCGAATCCCGCATTGTCCGTGAAGGGGTTTATTCCGTACTGAATCAGCCCCATGCGGACGGCGTTCAGCGGCGGGACAATCGGGAGGTAGCGCATCGCCGCGGAATTGTGAATGTGAATGAGCATTCCGGGCGCGCCGTATTTCCTTGCGATGCGCAGGAAGATTTCGGCCTGGCGCCTCGTGTATTCGGCGTCGAAGTCGGCGGAGGAAAAGTGCGAGAACATTCCGGATACCCTTATTCCGTCGGTCTCCAGAATTTTCGGTATTTCCCGGTCGGCCTCTTCGTGCCATATTCCGGCGCGCCCCATTCCGGTGTCGATTTTTATCTGCACGTTCAGCGGCCGGCCGCGCTCATGGGCGAGCCGCGCGAAGGCGCGGGCCTCGTCGGCGGAAGAAACCGCGGGGGTTGCGGCGTAGTCGAATGCGAGCGGGCGCTCCTCTTTGAGCATCGGGCTTAGGACGAGAATCGGCTTGTCGGGAATTATTTCGCGCACCCTTGAAGCCTCGTACAGATTGGCGACGGCGAACACGTCCGCGCCGCCCCGCACGAAGCGCAGGAGCGCCTGCGGCATGCTGTGCCCGTAGGCGTCCGCCTTTACCACGCATACGTATTTCACGCCGCCGGGGAGGGAGGCCTTTATGTTTCGCACGTTGTTTTCCAGCCTGCAAAAATCTATTTCCACCCAAGATCTGTGGGGCAATCCGTTCATTGCGCGCGATTTTCGCACCTTCCCAAGCGCCGCGTCAATTTAATTTGCCGAAGTTTCAAAGCTTGATTTTTTTCGGCTTTTGAAATGAAATGTGCGCGATGATTGAGGGAAGCATTGCAGACAAGTTTTCGAGCGGTAAGACAGTGTTTTCGGTAGAGTTTTATCCGCCGAAAACCGAGGAGGGCGCGCGCCAGATACTGCGCACAGCAAAGAAACTCAAGGACACGGCCTCCCCGGACTACGTTTCCATTACCTACGGGGCGGGAGGGTCGACGCGCGAGCTCACGGTCGATTACGGAGAGCTTTTGAGCGACATATTCGGCTTTGAGGTCATGCCGCATCTGGCCTGTCTGGGTAATTCGCGCGCCGACATAGAGGCGATACTCGAGCGCTTTAAGCGAAGCGGATTCAGGAGTGTCATGGCGCTTCGCGGCGACCCGCCGAAAAACGCGGTTGGATTCTCTCCGGCTCCGGACGGGTTCTCGCACGCGAACGAGCTTGTTGAATTTGTGCGCCAAAAGTTTCCGGACGCCTCAATAGGCTGCGCGGGCTATCCCGAAAA
Organism: uncultured Opitutales bacterium; assembly: GCA_944389575.1. GTDB lineage: Bacteria > Verrucomicrobiota > Verrucomicrobiia > Opitutales > Intestinicryptomonadaceae > Merdousia. The sequence continues at coordinate 16,857 of CALXMX010000039.1, read as the reverse complement.
GCACCCGGAGGCCGAGAGCCTCGAGGCCGACATCGCCAATCTCAAGCGCAAGGTGGACGCTGGGGCGGACTTCGTGGTGACGCAGATGTTTTTCGACAATTCCCATTACTTTAACTTTGTCCGCAAGTGCCGCGAGGCCGGAATAGAAAAGCCGATTGTTGCGGCGGTGTTGCCCGCGCTTTCGTACAAGCAGGTCATGAATTTCAAATCCATGTGCTCTTCGGAAATTCCCGAAAAACTTGCGGAGGAACTTTTGTCCGCCGGCGACGACGCGGAACTGGCGGCGCAAATCGGCATACGCTGGGCGCGCGCGCAGATAGACGAACTGCTGTCCGCCGGCGTTCCCGGAATACATTTGTACATTCTCAATAGGGCGCAGAGCGCGCTTGCCCTTTACGGCGCAATCCGCGGTTCCTGATGCGGCGCGAATCGCGCCCTGCGGGGAGGTTTTAGGCCGGGGCGCTTGCCGCCGGCAAGCCGGGTTCCTGTTGAAATTTCCCGCTATACAAAAATGTTGTGCGCGTATGTTGCGGCTACAAAAATGTAGCCGTTTTTTTGTTGCTACAATTTTAGCGCGTAATCTATAAGTTATTGATTATCAAAATAAAATATACGTTTCGAGAAACTGGCACAAGATATGCTAAATAAAAGACATCTAACTCAACTAAACCATGAAACTGATAATAGCATATATCAAGCCTGAACAACTGGGAGAAGTCAAGAAGGAGCTTTTCAAGAACCAGATTTACAGGATATCGGTCACGAATGCGCTCGGTTGCGGACGGCAAAAGGGCTATACCGAGAGTTATCGCGGGAGCGAGACGGAGGTCAATCTGCTCAAAAAGGTGCGCCTTGAAATCGCGGTGAACGACGAGTTTCTCGACGTAACCATAGAGTCCATAATCAAGGGCGCGCAGACCGACAGAATCGGCGACGGAAAAATCTTTGTATTGGACATACGGGAGTGCATACGAGTCCGCACGCGCGAGACGGGGCCCGCCGCCATAGGTTAAGTTTCCCGGAAATTTTTAATTCAAGGAGAATGTGAAAATGAATTTGAAAAACACGCTTCCGCTTGCGGCTCTTGCCGCCGCATGCGCCACGGCCAACGCCCAAGAGGTGGCCGCAGCCGCCGAGGCCGCAAAGGCTTCGCCGGAAATGTTTACGATAAACAATCTCTGGATTCTTTTGGGTGCCGTATTGGTGTTCGCAATGCATCCGGGATTTGCCCTTGTGGAAACGGGATTGTCGCGCGCAAAAAACAGCGTCAACATTCTGGCCAAGAATTTGGTCACCGTCGCCATAGGACTGCTGAGTTATGTGATCATAGGCTTCAACCTGATGTATCCCGGAGAATCTTCGTGGCTGCTCGGAAAATTTCTCGGCTTTGGAGGATTTGGGGTTTCATGTCCGGAAGGGCTGGCCGGCGCGATTGAGTACAACGGCGGCAACTATTCCTATTGGACGGACTTCATCTTTCAGGGCATGTTTGCCGCGACCGCCGTCACGATAGTTTCCGGGGCGGTTGCCGAGCGCATCAAGTTTTCAGCCTATCTGATATTCGCGGTATTTTACGCGACGCTCGGATACACCGTCATAGGCTCGTGGGGCTGGGGCGGAGGCTGGCTCAAGGATTTGGGATTCTACGATCTGGCCGGCTCCACGTTCGTCCATTCCGTAGGCGGCTGGGCCGCGCTGGTGGGAGCTTTTATGGTCGGGCCGCGCATAGGAAAGTATGTCAACGGGAAAACCCGCGCAATGCCCGGCAGCAATCTCGGTTTCGCGACGCTCGGAGTGTTCCTTCTTTGGTTCGGCTGGTTCGGATTTAACGGCGCTTCCGTCTTCTCGGCGGATCCGGTGATGGTGGCCTATGTGTTCACAACGACGGCGCTCTCGGCCTCGGCCGGCCTTGTCGCGGCGATGATTACGTCGTGGATTACGCAAGGCAAGCCCGACCTCTCCATGATGCTCAACGGCTGCTTGGCGGGGTTGGTCGGCATTACCGCGAGCGCGGACTGCGTGTCGATTACCAGCGCGTGCATAATAGGCCTGATTTCCGGCATAGTGGTCGTGTTCTCGGTGTACTTCTTTGACAGGATAAGGATTGACGATCCGGTCGGCGCGCTTTCGGTCCACTTGGTGTGCGGCGTATGGGGCACGCTTGCGGTCGGAATATTCTCGCCCGACCACGAACTCCTGCCGCAAATAATAGGCATAGCGGCCGTGGCTGTAACGTGCGTTGCGACGAGCTTTGTCATATTCTACGCCATAAAGAAGACCGTCGGCCTGCGCGTTGGCAAGAGCGAGGAACTCAGAGGCCTCGACATCTCCGAGCACGCGATGGAGGCGTACAACGGATTCCAAATCTTCATCAACGAATAGCCTTTTCATGTGTCCGAGGGGACTGATTGATTAGTGAATAAAAACGGCGGAGGCGTCCGAAAGGGCGCCTCTTTTTTTTGCCTCAATGCAATAGCCGATGCGCTCTGCGGGAAAAAACTCTGTGTGCGCGCAAAGTCGTACGGATTGCGGAGGGAGGCGGAATGCGCGCCGTGCGGCGGCGCGCCCGCTTGCGGCGCTTTGGCAATCAAACGGCTGGCTTGTAAAAGTCTGCGCTACAAACGGCGCAAGGCGGGAAAAGCGGTTTGCGGCCTCGCGCGCCGGTCGGGAGAGTGGTCGCTTGTGCGGCGAATGCGCAAATGTAAATTTGAGGCGTGGAAGAGGGTAAATAGGCCGTACCGCTGTGCGTCGATTTACGGAAAGTTTGCGCGGTGCATGGGGGAATGCGGAAGAGCCGTGCGCATGCGCCGTCCGGCATGCGGGACACATCGGGAGTTCATGCGCGGGCGGCAAATGCGAATTTCAAAGCGGCCGCGTCGCTACGGCGTCGCGCGCACACTGGCACGCGCGGAGGTGTACGGCGTTCTGTATCGTGAATTTTAGTTTAAAAAATAAAGCGGAATTTGAAAAACACCTGCGCATTTCGGCGCGTTTCGGCGAAGGGGGAATTGCGGGGGCCCGCATCGGGATTGCCGCCGGTTTGCGCTTCGCAGCTGTCTTTATGTATTTTAGCCAGCGCGCGGGTGTTTTATGGAATGGTACGCCGCAATCTGAGGCCGTCCGGCGGATTTTTGCGCTCCCGAAAAAACGTTTTGAACTTTAATCCGCTTTAGAGCGAAGGTAAAAATTTTTTCAAGCCCAACTTCGCTTCGGCAATTCGCCGCCGCCATTTTAAGAATCTGCGGTGTCCGCGATTGCCGCGGCGTCCCGCTTTAAATCCGCATTCTAAATGTTCTTGCGGGGGAGTTTGCCGATTGCGCTTAAAAAAATGGGCACAATTTTCTTTAAAATTAAATCCGCGCTCTTATAGGATATGGAGCAGGAAAAATATCGAAGAACATGCCTTTTTTGCCAAGATGAAAAAGATAGCGTTGATAAACGGCGTCAATATGGACAGGCTCGGCTTGCGCGAGCCGGAAATTTACGGGAAAACAACATTGGCGGACATAGTGGGCGCCTTCAGGCGTGAGGCCGACAAACTCGGCGTGGAGGTCTCGGATTTTCAGTCCAACCACGAGGGCGCGCTCGTCGATGAGATTGCGCGGCTGGCGGACGCCGGATACGAGGCAGCGGTGTTCAATCCCGGCGCGTTTACCCACACGAGCGTCGCGTTGCGCGACTGCATCGCCGGGAGCGGAATGAAGTTTGTGGAGGTGCACATTTCCAACGTTCACGCGCGGGAGGAGTTTCGTTCGCGCTCTCTGACGGCGCCGGTTTGCGCGGCGCAGATATGCGGCATGGGGGTCGAGGGATATTTGGCCGCTCTCAGATTCTTGGCGCTTTAGCCCGCGGGGTATGTCGATAAACGTTTTCGCATCGGCTGTTCGCCGCGCGTTTGCCTCGTGAACGATTTTGGGATAGATTTTGAGGGCGAGCTGAATCCGGCCCAGTTTTCGGCGGTGACGGCTCCGTACAATAGACCCGCTTTGGTGCTCGCCGGGGCGGGCTCGGGGAAGACCCGCACGCTGACGTACAGGGTGGCCTGGTTTTTGGCGGAGTGTTCGTTCGCCCCGCGCGAGATACTCCTGCTGACCTTCACCAACAAGGCGGCCAGGGAAATGCTCGACAGGATTTTTTCCCTCACCGGGTTTTCTCCCGATGCGTTTTGGGGCGGGACGTTCCACAGCGTGGGCAACAGATTCCTGCGTCGCGAAGGCAGGGCGATAGGGGTTGAGCCGGACTTCACAATTCTGGATTCCGACGACTCAGAGGCGTTTTTGAAGCGCTGCGTCGAGGAGGAGTACCCGAACTTTTTTTCCGTCAAGGACAATCCCCGCGTGAAGCTGTTGCGCGATATAATCAGCTATGCGCGCAACACATGCAAGAGCGTGCCGCAGACGATGGCGGAGCGTTTCAGCTGGCTTGAAACCCCCGCCGAACAGATCGCGGACATAGCCAAATTTTACGACTTCGACAAGCGCCGCAAAAACTATTGCGATTTCGACGACCTGCTGGAGCTTTGGAAGCGCCTTCTCGAGGAGGACGACGCCGTGCGCGCCAGATACGCCGGGCGCTTCGGAAACATTTTGGTCGACGAGTATCAGGATACAAACAGCCTGCAGTGCCGCATTCTGGACTTGCTCGCCGACAGGGGCGACCTCACCGCGGTCGGGGACGACGCACAGTGCATTTACTCGTGGCGCGGGGCGCAGATAGACAACATACTGCATTTCAAAGACCGCTATCCCGCAGCCTCCGTATTCAAGATAGAGCGCAACTACCGCAGCACGCCGCAGATACTCGACTTCGCAAACGCGGTGCTGTCGGGCATGCCCACCGACGACGAGTACAAAAAGTCTCTCGTGGCCGCGCGCGGCGGAGCCTCGAAGCCGCTCGTCATACGCGCGATGGACGCGTCCTCGCAGGGCAGGCAGGTGGCCGACTGCGTGCTCGACGCCGTATCGTCGGGCAAGTACCGCTATTCCGACATCGCGATTTTGTACCGCTCGCATTTTCAGGCCATGGATCTGCAGCTGCAAATGCAGTATAAAAACATTCCGTTTGTCATGACGAGCGGAATGAAATTCTTTGAGCAGGCACACATAAAAGACGTGGCGGCCATGATTAGGTTCGCGGCCAATCCGCGCGACTTCATGTCGTTTTGGCGGCTTTTGAAATATCTCCCGAAAGTCGGCGAAAAGACGGCGAACAAGATATTCGCGGCGGCTCTTGAACGCTCGCAAAAGAAAAAAATTTCCATATTCGAGGCCTTTTCGGACAAGCCCGTGGTGGCGAAGGTGCCGGCGGGAGCGCGAGAGTCTTTCGGAGAGCTGGTTTCAGACATTTCGGCCTTGCGGGAAATGTTTGAGCGTTCGCTTTCGGCCGCCGGCGGCTTTGGCGCGGATTCCGAAAGTGGCGCGGGCGGAGAAAATCCCCCGGGAGTTTTTCAGGCGGATTTGTTCTTTACAGGCGGCGCCGTTTCGCCGGGTGCGGATTCGCCGTCGGCAAGCCGCGTTTCTGCGGGCGGGAGCGAAAAGGGGGAAGGCTCAGGTTCGGAGTCCGCCGGAGATTCGCCGGCTCGTGATTCCGCGTCCGCCCCGGGCGCGGATTCGACTGTAACCGACAATCCGCTTCCGAAGGATTTTGTGAAGGCCGCGTGTTCGGGCTGGTATTCCGCCGTAATGAAAACGCAGTATGCCGACTGGCAGGAGCGCGTTGACGACTTTGACGCGCTGTACGAATATGCGGGGCGCTACGCCAATATCGGGGATTTTTTGGACAACATTGCTCTGGAGACCGACGCGCGCCCCGAGTCGGAGGCCGACGCGAAAGTCTCCAAAGTCCGGCTGATGACCGTTCATCAGGCGAAGGGGTTGGAGTTCCCGATAGTGTTTATAGTTGGCGCGGCCGACGGCCTTTTCCCCACCAAGCGCAGTATTGAGGAGGGCGACGTGGAGGAGGAGCGCCGCCTGTTCTACGTCGCCGCCACGCGGGCTATGGACTATCTGATTATCTCGTATCCGCGCGTCGGGGCGAGCGGGGGAAATTTTGAGATGCGTCCGCCGAGCAGGTTTCTCGAGAGCGTCGATCCCGCCTTGTACGACTGCGCCTTTTGATTTTTTTCGCGCGCGCCTTGCGGTTATTCCGCGCGGCGCCTTCTGTTGCAATCGCGCGTTTCGGTTTTGAAAAAAATTAAGCGTAGTTTGAAATTTCTGCGCGCTTCGGAACTGTTGGGCGATTTTTAAGCGAAGGGTAAATTGCGGCGGATTCGCATGGTTGTTGCAGTCTTTATGTTTTTCGGACTTTCCTCACCTCCTTTCCCTTCCCATTTAGCGCGGGCGGGAGATTTTGTGAAAATTGGTTCGCGCGCAATGTGCGTTCGTTCAATGAATAAATGCTTTGAGCGCGATGTGCGTTTGTTTGATGAATTTTTTTTCGTTCCCGAAAAACCGTTTCAAACTTTAATCCGTTTTTGTGGCGGACAAAAATTTTCTCTAAGTTCAAAGCCGTTTTCCCGATTCGCCGCTATTCTTTGTTGGTGATTTCCCAATTCCCGCAATCTCCGCAATGTTCCAATTTCTGCAACATTCCGCTGCCAAATTCGCGTTTTGAATATTCGTACAAACACCGTTATAAACGCCGGTATAAACGCCCGTGCGTTCAAAAGGCGCGCGCTTTTTCGCGCATAGCATAGATTGCATGGAATTGCGCAGGCTCGCGCGGCGCAAAAAAAACGCCGAAATGCGCGAACCCGCATTCCGGCGTCTTCGTTTTTGACAGGCTATCTTTTCCTTACGAGCGCAGCGGCATCACCACGCAGAGGAAATTGTCCAACGTCTTGAATACGCCCGGGCTCATTTCGTCCTTAAATTCAAAGTAAACTTCGTCCTTTGAAACGTTGCGCAGAGGGCTCAGCAGAAATTCGGGATTGAATCCGATTTGAACTTCCGGGCCGGAGTATTCAACTTCGATGGGCTCGCGCGCCTCGCCGTATTCCGCGCTCTGCCCGGATATTTCCAGGCAGTTGTCGGCAATCTTCAGGCGGACGGAGTTGTTTTTGTCGTTCGTCATCAAAGCCACGCGCTGCACGGTTTCGAGCATGAGTTCGCGCTCCACCTTAATGCGCTGTTCGGCCTCTTTGGGAATCACCTGTTTGTAGTTCGGATAGTTCCCTTCGACGATTTTTGAAACAAGATATATCGAACCGGCCAAGCCGTTTTCGGCGGAGTCCTCGTTGACTTCTATGTCGAAGGCGACCTGCCGCTCGCTAAAGCTGATTTTGACTTTCTGCCCCTGCGCAAGCAGCTTTGAGAGTTCCGCCACAGTTTTTGCCGGAAGTATTATGCTGCCTTCGTCCTCCTGGCTTATGGGCATTTCGCGCCAGATCAGCGCGAGGCGCCTGCCGTCGGTGGCTACCAGCGTGAGCTTGCCCTCGGCGAAATTGAAAAATACGCTGTTGAGTATGTATCTGTTTTCGTCCGTGCTCTGCGCGTACGACACCGAGCGCAGCATATTCATCAGCTCCTGCGGTCCAAGCTCGTAGCTGTGCTGGTCCACAAAGCTGGGCAGGGCGGGGAAGTCCTCGGCCTTGAGGCCGTTGAAGCGCTTGATGTCCGTGCGGCCGGAGCGTATGCGCGCGGTCTGGCCGTCGGAGCTTTCCACGGTCACTTCCTGCTGCGGCATGGCCGCTATGAGCGAGGCCAGTTTCTTTGCCGGCAGCGTGATGTCGCCCTCGGCCTCAACGTCGGCCTTTATCGCGCAGCGTATGCCGAGATCCAGATTTGTGGACGTCAGCATTACCCGGTCGTTTTCAGCCTTGATAAGCACATTGCCCAGAACCGCCATTTGCGGTTTGGCGCTGACTATGTTCGTCACTTGGCGCAGCCCCGTTGAAAAGTGTTCCTTGTTTATTTTAAACTTCATGGCGTTTTAATTTGTTCCGTTAAAAACTACCGCCTCGAAACGCGTAAATGTTTCAAATGCGATAAAATTGTTTTGCTTATAGTGTCGGCTTCTATCTTAAAATCGCCCCAAAATCCAGCTTTTTTTGCAGGGGGGCTTTCGCGCTTGGCGGCAAAATTTGCGCGCATGAAGCGGCGGAAGAATATTTTTTAAGCGGCGGGGCGCGCCCTGTTTAGCCGCGCGCCGGCGTTGCGGCGGACTGCCGGCCAGCCGGATTTGCGAGCGGGCGCCTCATCAGCGCTGGCCTGGCAGAAATTCCAGATCGCCGAGTTTCCCGCCGTCCAGTTTTATCCTGCGGTAGTAGCAACCGCGCCGCGGATTGCCGGAGGTATCCTTCGTGTGGCAGGAGCCCTTTCCGACCATCGTCACTTTGTAAACGACGGAATTTTGCTCGCAGTTGACGAGTATGTCGTCGAGCTTTAAAAAGTCGCCGCTGGTTTTGCCCTTTATCCAGAGTTCGTTGCGCGAAGTGCTCCAGAATGTGGCCATGCCCTCTTTTGCGGCCGTCTCTAAGGCGAGCCTGTTGGCGTATCCGACAATGAGAACTTCCCCGGTTTGCGAGCACTGGGCGACCGCCGGAATTACGTCCTCGGCGCATGCGGCTATTTTCTTGAGCTTTGCAAAGTCTATATCGAGCTTCAGCCCCTCTTCAATTTCTTTACTCATATTTTCTAAATGCCACCTTCCGTCTTTTTTTCAACAACTTTCTTTTTAGAAGATTTTCACAGCACTTTCTTTCCCGCGGCATTTTCCCGCCGCGCGGCGAATTTTTTATTGTTGCCAAAAAACGGGCGCGCGTACAAATTTTCATTCATGATATTCGGGCGCGAAGGCAAGGGCGGCGCGAATGTTTCCGGCGGGCGCGAAAAAAATTCTCCGGGCGCGGCGCGGCGCGTGCGCAGGGAATTCGGGTGGTACGAGGTGCCAGACCAGCTTTGGAAGGCCGTCAGAAAACTTTTGTATGTGGCGGTCGCCCTGTTTTTGTTTTGGTTCCTGCGCGAGTGCTATCTGTCTTGGGACATATTTTCATAGCTTCTGCCTCCCGCCTTCCGCCGGCGTTTTTTGCGCGCAATGCGGCGTTCCGCGGCTTTTAAAAATCTTTGCGGTTTTTAAAGAGAAAATTGCAAAAAGAGCCGCCTTTGAAAAAGCCCGAGAGGCGGGAATTGCGGAAAGTCGGAATTGCGAAAGGCGGGAATTTCAGAAGGCCGGATTTTTGGAGCGCGAATTAGAATTTGGCGAATGTGCCCGCGGGGAAATCCGCCCAAATCCGCTTCGCCCGACCCGGAGGCTCGAAGCTTGTCAGCCGGCCGCTTTTACATTCTGCCTGTGCGACGACCACGCCGAGCTCAGAATGAACGCCATTCCCAACGAGCCCGTCAGTATTTCCGGAACCTCCCTGACGGTGGCTATCAGCATTATCGTGGCGAGCGCGCCGATTGCCCAGTAGGCCCCGTGCGTCAGATATACGAATTTGTCCAGCGTCTTTTTCTCGACCAAAACTATCGTGAGAGACCTCACGAAAAACGCGCCCACGGCGAGCCCGATGGCTATTACAACCACGTCCTTTGTCAGCGCGAAGGCGCCCAACACCCCGTCGAGCGAAAACGACGCGTCTATGAGTTCGAGGTATATGAAAGCCGCCAATCCGGCGTGCTTTAGCGCAAACGCGTTGTCGTGTTCGGCCATGCGCTCGAGCTTTGCGCTCAAGCCGTGTATCCCGAGGTGGAGAAATATTCCGATCGTCCCGGCGATGATGGACACGATTCTGTCGTCGGTATCCAGGAATATTTGGAGCAGCAGCAGCGACAGGAACGCAAAGATAGTCGGCGCAAACGGGATTTTTCCCGCGCTAAAGAGCGCCCTTTCTATCGGCGCAATCCAATGGAGTTTCTTCTTGCGGTCGAGCATGAATTCGAGAAACAGCATCATCAGGAAGGTGCCGCCGAAAGAGGATATTCCGACATTCGCCTTTTCGAGGTGCTCCGCGTAGGAGTCCGGCTTTTCGAGGGCGAGCTTGAGCACCTCAAGCATCGATATGCCCGAAAACGCCGACACTATCAGAATCGGGAATACGAACCTCATGCCGAACACCGCTATCGCTATGCCCCATGTCAGAAAGCGCCTGCGCCATACGCGCGACATCTTTTCCAGTTTCGTCGCGTTTATGACCGCGTTGTCGAACGACAGGCTTATCTCGAGAGTGCAGATGACTATCGCGTAGAACAGAAACAAAAATCCCGCGCCGTCGTGCGCCGCCTCGCCGCGCCAAAACGCGAGAGACATTCCCACTATGAAAATGCCGAACGACCATTCAAAATATTTAAGCATGTTCCGTCCTTTCCAAAAATATTTATTCTGCCGATTCAAACAGCGCGGCGCAATTTATCAAGCAGATAAAACTTTTTTGGGCGCAAGCGTCCGCGCGCCTTCCGCAGAAACGTCTTTTCGGTGGGGGGCTGCGGCTTTCGCTGGGAAGGGCCAATGGCCGGCGCCGCAAGGTATGCTGCCGCCGGCCGCGTGCCGGAAGGAAATTCCGCCGCATGGATATTCGCTTACTCCTTGACAAGGCGCGCGCGCGCTTTAAGAATCCGGTAAAATCTTACGATATTGCTTTGGGAGCCCCGGCGGGCGGATTTGCGCCGCAAAAGTTCGGGGCGAGGGATTTTTAAATGGATAAGGGTTTTATGTCCGGATTCGGAAATATTGCGCGGGGAATTGCGGCGGCTTTTCTCGCGTTTGCGGCGGCTTCGGCGTGCCAGCTTCATGCGGCGGGCAGGGGGCGTCCCGCGGTCGGCGTATTTCCGGCGGACACTCCCGTCAAGAGGCTGCCGGGCGGGGTTAAGGTAGTGGGGAGCGGCGACAATAAAATAATAGTGGCTCCGCCTCCGAGGCCGAATATGCTCGAAGCTCCCTCGGTCGGAAAGCCCGTCTCGGAGAGGGATCCGAACGCGCCGCACAAGCAGAGGTTTACGGCGCAGTCCAGATACGCCTTCATTCCTATAAACACCTATGGGCACGATTCGGATTTCACGCTGAAGGAAGTCGCCACGGGGAAGGTTGTCGCGCGGGGGCGCGGGGTGCTCGCTCCTGCGGGCGACACTCCGGACTGGTACATGGAGGTCGACATCTCCGGCTACAAGGGGCGCGAATTGGAGTTTTCGTATGTCAGAAAGACCGGGCGCGCGGCCAAGCTTTTGTTTACAGACACCTATCCCAACAGAAAGTGGACGGGAGACTATTCGCGGCCGTCGTTCCACTTTTCCCCGCGCGCGGGCAAACTGATGGACGTCGGCGCGCTGACGCATTTCAAGGGAATGTGGCACAGCTATTACATGTTCGACGGCTACTCCTTGAAGGGGCAGAACAGGCCTCTGACGGGGCGCGCGTTTTCCCCGGACATGATGCGCTGGGCGTACATGCCTCCGCTTAACACCAAATTGGACTCCACCGGCCGGGCGGACGAATCGGCTTCGTCTTCGTTTGTAGATTCCAAGAATCGCAGCGGGCTGTTCAGCACGCCGGAGGGCGGGGTGATATTCGTTAGAAATATTCCGGGCGTGGGCGACTGCGTGTCGTATTCGCCCGACATGCAGAACCATTATTTTTCGGCCATAAATCCGATACTGGGGCGCTCCGGTGAGTATCCGTATCTATTCTTTGACGACGACAGCCAGAAGTGGATTTTGCTGCGCACCGAGAAAAAATCCGTCCGCCCGTCCGCTTCGGCCGCGCGCGGCGGGAAACCTACGGGGAAGGCCGAGAGCGCCGGCGGAGCCGCGCCCGCCTCCCAAACTGCGGCCGTCGCCTCCGCCGAACGCGCGGGGGAAAAGCCGCGGCCGTCCGGCGCGTCCGCGGATTCGGCGGAGCCCGCAAAGGCTCCAAAGCCCGGCGGAGCTGACGAAAAGCCCGTCGAGGCGGTCTTTGACGGCATAGCGGACGACGTCGCCAACAGCACGGATATAGTTCAGGTCGCCTCCGAAGATGAGGTTCGGCGGAAGGCCTCCGGCGATACGGAAATTGCGATATACGCCGGGGACTCGCTGCGCTCTTTGAAGCGCGTGGGCACTTTGGACGCGGATTTCCCGTCGGCGCAGCTTTTCAAAATGAATGTCACCGGAGTTCCCTCCGAGCCCCGCTGGGTCGTCCTTTCCGGCGACGGTCGCTACTATGTCGGCTCCTTTGACGGAAAGACCTTCAAGCCGGATTCCGCCGAGCCGCTGAGGCTTTTCCACGGCGAGTTTAAGAGGCTGACGCTTTGGCAGAACGATCCGAAGGGCAGAAGAATAGTCTCCGGAATGTTTCAGCCGGCTCCCATGCACATTCCGCGCGACGTTTCGGAAGTTATAAAATTTTCCGGTGCATACACGGTTCCCTACGAATTGAGCCTCGTCCAGGTTCACGGCGGAGCCTTCCAGCTGCGCGCCATGCCCTGCGAGGAGTTCCGCATGTCGAAGGTTCTTCCCACCGACGCGATAGGAATGGGCGGGGCGGTCATCAATTTTGCCAACAACAACTTCATGCTTCCCGACGCGTGCGGAAACAGGCGCGCGTTCACCGGGGAGTTCAATCTCGCGGAATGCAGGCACACCGCGCTTGAGGTGTGGCGCCACTCGATAGGCTATACTAAGGAAGACAACAAGTTCAAAATACAGAAAAACAGGGAGGACTTGTACGAGTTTACCCCGCAGGCAAATTCGGAGCCTACGTACTTCGGCTTTGAGCTCCTCATGGATTCGTGCGGATTGGAGTTTATAAGCAAGGCCGGCAGGGACGTCATCGTGGTGTGCGACAACCTCTTTGAGCCCGACTACGAAATCCGCCTTCTCTCCATAGGCCGAATTTATGTCGACAACATGATATACTATCGCGTCTTGAGGCAGCCCATGAAGTTTTACACGCCGGCCAGCCTCAATGTTTACGAGTTCATTTTGCGCGGGCTGAACTGATGTTCTTCCAGGTGATAGAGACGTCGAGCGCGGGGAATTGCGCTCTGTTGAGGTGCGGAGGCAAAAACGTTCTCATAGACGCCGGCGTCGGAATAAGGACTGTGGGGGCGTACCTGCGAAAATTCGGCATGGAAATCGGGGACATAGACGCGATTTTCATAACGCACGAGCACTCCGATCACTGCAAGGCGCTGAAGTCGTTTCGCGGAGTTTCGGGGCTGAAGGTCTTTGCGAATAGGGACACGCGCGAGAGCGTGATTTATTCCTATCCCGAAACGAGGTCGCTGGCGTGGTTTGAATTTCGCAACTCAGAGCCGTTTTCGTTTGGAGACATGACCGTTTCAGCCTTCGGCGTTCCGCACGATACGAACGACTGCGTCGGCTATTCGTTCAGATTCGGCGGCGAGGAGCTCGTGTGGGCGACGGACTTCGGCTTTCCCACGCGGGAGGTTCTCGAGGCCGCGCGCAGGGCGTCCGTATTGGTTTTGGAGAGCAACTACTGCCCGGTGATGCTCGAAAATTCGTCGCGCCCCTACCGTCTGAAGATGCGCATATCGAGCCGCAACGGCCACCTTTCCAACGCGGACGCCATAAGCGTGTTAAAGACGCTGAATCCGGAGCGGATACGCAAGGTGTTTCTTGCGCATATTTCGGCCGAGTGCAACAGGTGCGAACACATAGAGCATCTGCTTTCCTCCACCTCGGAACTTGCGCCGATACTTCCGAAGATAGAGATAATACCTCCGCGCGGGCATTGTTCGAGCGCGTTTGAGTTTTGATTGCCTAGCCGCGCGCGCGGGCGTGCGGGCTTTTGGCCGCGTCGCGGCTCTTTGGCTTTTGCGGGCGGAGTTTGCGAAGTGGGAGGCGGAAGCCTGCGAAACTTTTAAAGCCGGTTGAAAACGCCGGTGTGGCTATGTTTATTGCGGCCGTCGCTTGATAAGCGCAGGGGTTAAAAAATTGCGCCCGTCCCTAGGGAGGGGGAAGTTGCTAAAAAATGGATTGCGCCCGTCCGCCATTCACGCAAACCGTTTTTCGCAATGCGGGTTGTCGCGCCGGCGATTTGCGCGCGGCAAATGTCTAAAATTGGAAAATGCCCGCAGGCGGCAGTGGAATGTCGGGAAGTTTTTTTTGCGGATATTTTTTTAGCGCCGGCGATAAAACCGCGTGCGCCCAAGTGAGCAAAAAATTTTTCCGCGCGCGATTGCGGAGTTGGGCCGAATTTTTTTTAAAAAATATTTACCCGCTGCGGGCGGCGGCTTTTCAAGGGAATTGTAAAATAGGCGTGCGAGATTATCCGCTGCAAGTCGGCCGCCTACGCAAACCGTCTTGCGCAATGCGGGCTATCGCGCCGCCGTTTTGCGCGCGGCAAATGTCTAAAATTGGAAAACGCGGCGCCCTCGGCAAGTAATGCAGCGAAGCGTCCAACGTTTAAAATCGAAAGGCGCTATGCTGCGAGCGTTTTTTTACCCGGCTTTAAGCCGGATTTTTGAGGCGAAAAATTTCCCGCTATTGCCTTGCGGGGAGCGGTTCGGAGCATTTCTTCTCCACCGCCTCCTGCACGCGCTTGGCGAAGTTCTCGTAGGATTCGTCCGCGCGCGCCTTCATTTGCGGAAGGTAGTCGACGTAAATGTCGGACAGCAGCTTTGGAAACGTCGCCCCCGCCTTGAGCGCGTTGTAGGCTCCGCGTATTGCGACCGGCACTACGGGCACTCCCATCTCCTTTGCCATTATTGCGAAAGTCTGCTTGAATTCCCCCACGCAGCCGTCCTTGGTGCGCGTGCCTTCCGGAAATATCATCACACTTTCCCCCTGCCGGAGAGCCTGCGCCAGCTCCCTTATCGAGCCGCTGACGTTGTCGTTTATGTCCATAATCAGGACATTGCTGCGCCGCGCGAAAGCCTTTAGGAATCCCCGCCTGATTATCCTGCGCGTCTTTGCGAAAAAGCGCGTCTTGAACGCCTGCGCGTTCGTCAGGCTCTGCGATACAAATAGCCCGTCCAAATAGCATTGGTGGTTCGGCGCTATTATCAGCGGAGCCGCGCCCGCCAGATTTTGCGTTCCGCTTGCGTGTACCCTGTACAGCAGTTTGGACAGCGCGCGCAGCGCAAAGATTGACGCGAAGTGCAGCATGTGCGGGCGCGGAAGAACGGGGCGCGGCAGGCCGTTTATTATGTCGGGCCACGAAAAGCTCCTGTTGGTAGGCTCGAAGTTTTTGCTGCGCGACTCCTCGACTAACGCGGACATTTTTCTAAGCGACGGATATTTTTCAAAGTCGCGCTCGGAAATTTCGACTCCGTAATTTTCCCGGATAAAACACTGCATCGAGATTTTTCCGAGCGAGTCCAGCCCCAAGTCCATTTCCATGTGTGCGTCCGCGCTGGGAGGCATGGCGATTTGCGCCTTGAGAACGCTCTTCAGCCGGCGGTATGTTTCCGAATCAGGCTCCGGCAAAGACTCCCGCTTGGGCTTTGCCGAGGATATGTTCTCAAAGTAGGACGCCAAATGAAAGCGCTTCAGCTTCCCGACGCGCGTGCGCGGAAGCTCGCCGTCCGTGAGCGCAAACTTGATTATGCGCTTGTACATGGCAGTACCCCTGTTGTACGGAAGGATAACCGTGTTGCGTATGTGTTCCTCGGCGGCCTCCGCCCCGCGCGAAAGCAGTTCGGCGGGCACGCGCACTATGGCCTTGAGCATGTTCTCGTGCATCAGCACGCCGCATTCTACCACTTCCGGAGACTGAGCCTTTATTTGCGCCTCCATGTCGGCGGGATTCAGATTCTTCCCGTTGGCCAAGACTATTATTTCCTTGCGCCTTCCCGTTATGAACAAAAAGCCGTCTTCATCGACGTATCCCATGTCCCCGGTGAAGAGCCAGCCGTCGCGGATGGCCTCTGCCGTCTCTTTTGGGCGCTTGTAATAGCCAGCGGTGACGTTTCCGCCGCGAACCGATATTTCGCCGTCTACAATCCTTATCTCTATTCCCGGCAGCGCCTCCCCCGGGGAACCTATCCTAACGCGCCCGATGCGCGGGAAGGCGATTATCGGCGCGCATTCCGTCATGCCGTAGCCCTCGCGGATTCCGAAGCCCAATATGTCGAGGTCGCGCCAGACTTTTTTGTCCAGCGCGGCCCCGCCGGAAATCCAAAATTTCACCTTGCCACCGAATTTTTTGTGCACCGCGCCGAACAGGCGCCTTGAGAGCGCGGGGCTGTCGGCCATCTTCGCAATCCAAAACAGGAGCGACGCGATTTTAGACGCCCCGATTTTCGCCATTATGTTCGCGTGCAAAAGCTCGTAGAAGCGCGGCACGCTTATTATCATGTCGACGCTGTATTTCTCTAAAACGGCCGCGATGTCGGCCGGGGATATGGACTTCGGAAAGACCATTTTGCCGTTGATTGAAAGCGGCATGACGAGCGTCCCCATTATCGGCAGTATGTGGTGGAACGGCAGCATCGTCAAAACGCGCACGCCCTCCTCGTAATACTTGGCCTCCGCCACGGCGCACATGTTTGCGTACATGTTTGCGAATGTCAGCATTACGCCTTTAGGATTGCCCGTCGTTCCCGACGTGTAAACCAACAGGCCGAGCTCTTCCGATTCGCGGCTGATTTCCTCCGGCGGATTCGCCGCGTTTTTTCCGGCGGATTCGCCGGGTCCGCCGAGGGGAAACAAGTCCTCCAGCGCGACCGCCTTCGGGGCGTGCTCCAGCTTCGCGGCCGCGCATTCGGTCTTTCGCAGGTTTTCGCGCGTACAGCAGATTATTCTACAGTCGGCGTCGCGGAGTATGAATTCAAGCTCGTCGTCGGAAGAGCTTGCGTCTATCGGAACGGCCGCCGCCCCGGCCGCCCATATGCCGTACAGCGCGTACGCCCACTCCATGCAAAAAAAAAAAAAAATTGCGATTTTCGGAACGTCGGCCGCGTTTCCCGAAGCCGGTATCGGGCCC
>CALXMX010000038.1 GCA_944389575.1 uncultured Opitutales bacterium | reverse complement strand
CATGCAGGTGGCCGACAGGTCGTACGTAATATCCATGCTCGACGCGGAAAAGCTCGAGGAGATTGTCCTGGCGGAGAAGCCCGACTACATCATTCCCGAGGTCGAGGCGATAGCTACCGGAAAGCTTCTGGAGCTTCAAAAGCGCGGATTCAACGTGGTGCCTACCGCCGAGGCCGTAAACTTCACAATGAACCGCGAGGGCATACGGACGCTCGCGGCCGAAAAGCTCGGCATGAAAACGTCGCCCTACGCGTTCGCGGGCGACAGGGGGGAGTTTGAGGAGGCGGTGAAAAAAATCGGAATGCCGTGCGTCGTCAAGCCGATTATGAGCTCCTCCGGGCACGGGCAGAGCGTGGTAAGGTCGGAGTCCGACATCGCCTCCGCGTGGGAGTATTCGCAGTCGGGCGGGCGCGCCGGAAGCGGCAGGGTGATCGTGGAGGGCTTTGTGGATTTCGACTACGAAATTACCCTGCTCACCGTGCGGCACAGCGGGGGGACGTCTTTCTGCGCCCCGATAGGGCACGTTCAGGTTGACGGCGACTACCGTCGCAGCTGGCAGCCGCACCCGATGCAAGAGGCGGCTCTCGAGCGCGCGAAGAGCTATGCGAAGCTCATAACGGACGCGCTCGGCGGATACGGAATTTTCGGCGTGGAAATGTTCGTGAAGGGGGAGGAGGTTCTCTTTAGCGAAGTGTCGCCGCGGCCCCACGACACGGGCATGGTCACGATGATTTCCCAAAATCTTTCGCAGTTCGCGCTGCACGCCCGCGCGCTTTTGGGAATACCGATTGCGCGCATAGAGCAGTTCGGGCCGTCCGCAAGCAAGGCGGTCGTCGTGGAGGGCGATAGCGACATGCTTGTGTACAAGAATCTCGACAAGGCTCTCTCGCGCCCGAATACGGATTTGCGCATATTCTCGAAACCCTGCGTTCGCGGGCACCGCAGAATGGCCGTGCTGCTTGCGCGGGGAGGCGATGTCGACGAGGCAAAGAGAATCACCGACGAGATGGATGCGGATTTCAAGGCGGAGTGCTTGTAGGCTCTTTTTGCGCCCGGGGACCGGTTTGCGCGCGGTCTTAAGGCGCGCCTGGCCTAAGGCTGATAGGGCGCGGGTTAGAATGAACTAAAATATTTTTCGCAAGGTTTTTTTATGAATGTGTTAAAGTGTGTTTTTGCGGCTGGCATGCTTGCGCTGTGCGCGTGTTCGTCTCCGGACGGGAACGGCGGGGATTCGAGCGCGGGGGCTTCGGATACAAGGGCTTCGGGCGCGGTTATCGACGCGTCGAGAATGGGGGTCGTCCTGCCTCTCGGCGGCAAGAGCGCGGACTGCGTCGCCGGGGCGGAGATACTTTCCGGAATGCAGATTGCCGCATCGGAAATCAATGCGGCCGGCGGGGTGGGCGGAAAGCCGTTGCGCTTAGAAATAAGAGACAGCGCGCAGGAGGAGTTCGCCTTTTCTGAAACGCTCGCGAGCATGTCGGACAGCGGGATAAAGCTGTTCCACGTCGGCTTGGACGACGCAATCGTGGCGCAGTACAAAGTTTTCGGGCGGCTTTCGGATTGCTTTTTCAACCTGATGACGACCTATCCGCCCGCGACCACCGGAACCGACAACGCCACGCGGATATTCGTCAACGGGGCGCAGGAGGGCGACTTGCTGACCGAGCAAATCGAGGTTGTGGACAGAAAGCAGTGCTATGTCGTCATGAACGAGGACACCCTGTGCGGGCGCTCCAATTCCGCGTATTTTTGCTTCAATCTGAACAAGGGCACCGCCAAGGCGTACGCGGACGCCTTTAAGAGGGGGGAGAAAAATTTTGGGATTTTCAGCGGTCAGATAATCCGCCTGAAGCCCCGTTTTGTATTTTACATAGGCGACGGCACCGAGCTTGGGGATTTTGCCAAGAGCGTGAGGGACTCCGGCTACGACGGCGTTTTGCTCGCCACGTGCGGCTTGCTCCCTGTGGACGCGGCCAAGCCCATGCCGGGATTGCGCTTCGGCAAGTTGCGGACGGCCTACGAGTGCGGAAAAGTCGCGAATGATACCTCAAAAAAATTCGTTGCGGCCTACGAAAAAAAGTTCGGCGCAAAGCCTTCGTGGCTTGCCGCCTACGGCTACGACGCCGTAATGCTTGCAGCGCGCGCCGCTTCGGAGCCGGGAGCCACTTCGGGATCCATGAGAAAGTTTTTCTCAAACAAAACCTTCGAGGGCGCGATGGGAAAGTTGAAATTCGATTCCAGCGCGGACCTGCTTTCCGAATTGGAAATCGTGGAGTTGAAGTAGATTGGCGCGGGAGTACGGCAGGCCGGAGAATTTCGGAATGTGTCGCTCTCTGCGCGCGGAGGGCGAAAGGCACAGTTCGTTCGCGCTTCCGATGTTGCCGTTTCTGCTGTGCGCGGTGTTTGGCTGCTTGTCTGTTTCCGCGTTTGAGCGCGGCGGGATTGCGGTTGCGGCGTCGGGATTTTTGGCGGCGGTTTTGGCGCTGTCGGCTCTGACGCTGAAGGTGTTTGTCTTTTGGCGGAGAAAGGCGCCCCTGCGCCTTCCGGAGGCGCTGTTGTGCGGCGCGGCGTTTTTCGGATTTTTCTCGTATGCGTCGCATTCGGCAACGCCCAATCCGTATCCGGATTTTACGGCGAGGGCGGTCGATGTGCTGCTCCGCGTGGACGAGGTGTCGCGGGGGGCGAACGGCTCAAGCTACGGAGTCGGGGAAATCCTTTCCGCGCCGGAGGGCTTTCCGAAACTGGAGGGCCTAAGCGTCTGGTTTTCGGCGGGGGGCGGAAGAAAGGAGAAGCCCGCGCCGGAATTGACGCGCTCGCAGACCGTGCGCTTCCGCGGGCTGCTCCAGCCCGTTCGCGTTGCGGCGAAACGCTCGAAATGGGTTTCCGATAACGAGAACAAGTCGCGCGAATTTGAGCGCTATCTGGCCAACAGGATAATTTATTACAGGCTGTCCGCGCCCTCCGACTCCGTTGAAATAGTGGGGCGGGCGCTCGGGTTTTACAGGTTTTTTGCCGACTTGCATTCGCGCATGGAAGGCTGGCTCGACGTCTTTCCCTTCGCCTTTCAGGAGGGCAGCCAGCCCGCGGCGACGTATTGCGCGATGCTTTTGGGCGACAAGAGCCGCCTGACGAAACTGCAAAAGGAAAGCTTCGCCAAAACCGGAACGATGCACGTTTTTGCGATAAGCGGGCTGCATGTAGGCTTTGCGGCGGCCCTGCTTTATTTCGTCTGCCGCGCGCTTTCGCTGCCGCGGATTATGCAGCCACTGATTGCGCTTCCGATACTGTTTGCGTATGTGGAGGCATGCGGGGGAAGGCCGTCGGCAATGCGCGCGTTTATGATGGTCGCGGCGTTTTGGCTGGCTCTGTCTCTCGGTCGCGGAATGAAGGCGTGGGGGGCGCTTCTGCTGTCGGCGGCGGTCGCGCTTGCGGCGTCTCCATTGTACGTGTTTGACGCGGGATTCTCTCTTTCGTACGGAGTGGTCGCGTCGATATTTCTGTACGGACTTCCGCTGGCGTCGTTCATGAAGGAGCGCTTCGACAGGTGCTATCCGATCCCGAACGATTGGAGCAGCCCGTTTTGGAAGTGCTATAGGACGTTTGCCGTGTGGCTTTTCGGGGCGTTTTCGATTTCGCTCGGCGCGTTTTTTGCGGGCGCGCCTTTGAGCGCGTACTATTTTTCCTACGTGTCCTACGGCGCGCTGCTGTACTCGCCCGTTTTTGTCGCGCTGGCGGGGGGCGTGGTGTTTTGCGGGTTCGCGGCATTCCTGCTTCCTTCGGCCGTCGGAATGTGGGCAAATTGCGCGGCGTGGTTTTTGATTTGGGCGATGTCCAATTCGGCGGAGACGGGGAACGGGCTTGCGGACATGTCCGTCTCTTTCCCGCTGGATAACGGGTTTGTCTGCGCGGCGTCGCTGTTCGCGTTTTTCGGGCTGTCGGGGGCGCTGGAGTTTTCGAGGCCCGCGTGCAGATATGTTTTGCCTCCGCTTGCGTCGGAGTCCATACTTTTGGCTTGGAGGGCAATCGGATAGAATTGGAGTTTTTATGCTAAAGACTGTTTGTCTTTCGGAAAATTTTTCGCGCCGGGTTGACTTTGAAGATTCGGCGCTGGATAAGATTTCGTCGGTTTTGGCTTCGGGCGGAAAAGTCGGGGTGGCGTGTTCGGGCGGGGCGGATTCGGTGTTTTTGATTCGCTGTATTGCGGCGCTTTTCCCGGAGGGCGCGGGGAGAATCGAGGCGCTTCACTTCAACCACCTCGCGCGCGCAAATTCCGGATTGGACGAGGAGTTTGTGCGCGAACTTTGCGGCGGGCTCGGAATCGGCTTTGTTCGCGGTTCGCCGGAGAGGCCTCCCGAGAAAAAGTCTGAGGCCGAATTTAGGGGGGCGCGCCTGAAGTTCTTTGAGGAGTGCGCCGTCTCCCGCGGGCTTTCCGCGATAGCGCAGGGGCACAATGCAGACGACGTCTGCGAGACGCTCCTGATGCGCCTCATGAGGGGCTCGGGGCCTGAGGGGTTTGCGGCTCCGCGCCCGGTGTCAACTGTGGGCGGCGCGGTTTTTGCAAGGCCCTTGCTGCGGGTTCGCCGGTCTGAGATACGCGCCATGCTTAAGGCTGCGGACTTGGATTGGCGCGAGGACGAATCGAATTTTTCGGGCGAATTTTTGCGCAACCGCGTGCGTTCGGTTATGCTTCCCGCGGCGGAAAAAATTTCCGCTTCGGACTTCTGCGCGTCGGCGGCGCGCGTGCGGTTCCTCATGCAGGAGGAGTCGGATTTTGTCGATGCGGAGCTCTTTGCGGAGCTTGGCGCGGCCAATCCCGAGGGAACGGTCGAGCGCGTCGGCGGAGTTTTGAAAATGGCTTCGGCGTCTGACAGCCTCGCTCTCGGCGACAGGGCGGCGGCGACCCCCGCGCTTTTTCGGCGGTGCCTCTATCTGCTTTTGGCCGGGCGCGGCCTGTTGGATAATCTGCGCTCCAAGGGGGCCGACGCGTTTGTGCGCTCCGTCTGCTCCAACCGCGCGCTTCCCCGCAGAATGAGCGTGGCAGACGCATTCGTCTGCTGGCAGCCCGCGGAAAAAATATTGAAAATAGAGCCGGCCCGCGCTTTCAAAAATGCGGACTTTTACGATATGGAATTGTCGTGGGGAAGAAATTTCCTGCCGACGGGCGATGTCTTGGAGGTAAAAAAAGTTTCGCTCGGCGCGCGGGAAATGTCGGCGGTTCTCGGCGGCGAAAACGACGATTCGTCCGGGGTTTTTCTGGACATGGCCTCGCTTGCCGAAGCCGGCGACCTGCCGTTGCGCGCCCGCGCGCGCCGCCCGGGGGATTCCTATGTGCCGCTGGGGGCTGGCTCTTCGCGCTCGCTGTCGTCGCTGTTTTCCTCCAAAAAGGTACCGGCCGCGAAACGGGGGCGCCTTCCGGTTGTCTATGGCGGAAGCGGTGGAATCTTGTGGTCGCCCGGCCTGCCTCCCGCGCGCGCCCGCGCGTTGGCGGATTCGCCCGAAGCAATAGAATTGACCTTCCGCCAGAAATAGGATTTCATATTCCGGTTTTTTATATGGATAAGGACAAAATCAAAAATTTTGGTAAAATGCCGAACCGCCCGTACGCGATTTGGTTGATTTTGCTCGCCGTCATAACGGTGCTTGTGATGTTTCCCAAAGGGACGGCTACGAACGTCCAGAATTTCGACATTCGCAGACTGATGGGCGCCGCCTCAAGCGACGAGCTGGTCGAGCTCACCTTGCGCAATGATCCGACCGCCGGAAAGGATTGGTACAACGTCGACGGTAAGGTGAAGAATCCGCTCTTCGGAACGGACGGCGCCCCGAAGGACACGCCCAGAACTCTGTCGTTTTCGTTCAGCGGAAGGATTACGGACGAGGCTTATAAAAAGCTTTCGGATCCGTCCGCGCCGTGGACGCTCAGGGAGGTTGCGGCGGGAAGCTTTTGGGGAAATCTGCTGTCGAGCATACTTCCGGTTTTGATTATAGTGGGCGTGCTGTATTTTCTCTTCACCCGCCAAATGCGCGCGGCGGGCAGGGGGGCTATGGGATTCGGCAAGAGCCGCGCAAAACTTCTGTCGCCCGAACAGGACAGGGTGACGTTCGCGGACGTCGCCGGCTGCGACGAGTCTAAGGAGGAAGTTTCCGAAGTGGTCGAATTTCTCAAAAATCCCCAGCGTTTCCGCGACATAGGCGCGCGCATACCCAAGGGCATATTGATGGTCGGGCCTCCCGGAACGGGCAAGACGCTGCTGGCGCGCGCGGTGGCGGGCGAAGCGGGCGTCCCGTTCTACTCGATAAGCGGCTCGGATTTTGTGGAGATGTTTGTCGGCGTCGGGGCCGCGAGGGTGCGCGACATGTTCGAACAGGCGCGCAAGAACGCCCCGTGCCTCGTTTTCATAGACGAAATCGACGCAGTCGGCCGCCAGCGCGGGGCCGGAATGGGCGGCGGCCACGACGAGCGCGAGCAGACGCTGAACTCGCTCTTGGTTGAAATGGACGGATTCGACGCGCACAGCGGGGTGATAATAATAGCCGCTACAAACCGGCCCGACGTCCTGGACAGCGCCCTGCTGCGCCCCGGCCGCTTCGACAGGCAGGTGACGATAGACCTCCCCGACCTCAACGGTCGCGAGGAAATTTTGAAGATTCACGCCAAGAAAATAAAGCTGGCCGACGACGTCGATTTGGCCGAGGTCGCAAAGATGACGCCCGGCTGTTCGGGTGCGGATTTGGCCAATCTGCTGAACGAGTCCGCCATTATCGCCGCGCGCAAGGCGGAGAAGATCGTGCGAATCGCCGACATATCGGAGGCGCGCGACAAAATATTCTTCGGCCGCGAGCGAAAAAAACTGATGGACGAATCCGAAAGGAGGCTCACCGCCTACCACGAGGCCGGGCACGCCATAGTGCAGGCGGTCATAGACGACGGAAAATTGAGGGTTCACAAAGTGACCATAATTCCGCGCGGGCGCAGTCTCGGCTCCACGATGTTCATTCCCAACAAGGACATTTTGTCCGAGACCAAGCAGAGCCTCTTAAACCATATCTGCACGAGTCTCGGCGGCCGGGTGGCAGAGGAGATAATATTTCCCGATATCACCAACGGCGCGGCGGCGGACATCAAGCAGGCCACAAAAATCGCCCGCAAGATGGTGTGCGACTGGGGCATGAGCTCGCTCGGCCCAATTGCCCTTGGCGACAATCACGACCACATATTTCTCGGCAAGGAAATCGCGCGCGAGGAGCATTTCAGCGAAAAGACCGCGCAGGCAATCGACGCCGAAATTGACGCGATTGTCAGCGGGCAGCTCGAACGCGCCAGGGATATAATTTCCAAGAACCGCGACAAAATGGACATATTGGCTTCCGAGCTTATGCTGCGCGAGACCGTGGACGGAGAGGACGTCTATAAGATCGTGCGCGGAGAATTTACGCCGACCAAGCCGGAAGATTTGGCAAAGCCCGCCGAATCCGCCGGGAAAGGCGAAGCTTCTTCCGCCGCTGGAAATTCCGGGGCAGGCGCAATCGCGCCGCTTCCGGAAGGCGCGTAGAATCTAACTTTAACCGCGCGATTGCGCGCGTTTGCGCGTCCCGCCCGAAGTGTGGCGCGGGACGCATTTTTTTTGCGCGCGAAAAAAGTTTTATCGAATCCGCGCTTGCGGAGCGTGCATTGCCGGTTGTCTTTTTTTTTAAATGGGCGCAACAAAAAATCTATAAGATCGTGCGCGGAGAATTTACGTCGACCAAGCCGGAAGATTTGGCAAAGCCCGCCGAATCCGCCGAGAAAGGCGAAGCTTCTTCCGCCGCTGGAAATCCCGGGACAGGCGCAATCGCGCCGCTTCTATGTCGCGTTTTCCCTTCGCAATATTCCGTCCGATTTCTATTGATTTATGAAACTTTTGTTTCTAATTGTAAGAAGTAAAGAAGATGGCCGAAGAACCAACAATTCTAATGAGCATATTGGACATTCTGATAAAGATTGTCGTATATGTTGGCGTTGTGGGCGGCTTCATATTCTTTTTGTGTCTGATAGATGTTTTGTGGAAAAAGTTTAAGAGTTATGCGATGGTTGAAGGCGGTCGTACCTTTATCGGAGATAGAGAGCGCCGTTGGCTGAAATAGCCTTTTTCTTTCGCCGCCTTTTGAATCTTCCTCCACGATTCGACATTGGGCCGGTTGGGGGATTTTGCGTCGCTTAGGGCGGCTTGTGGGCCGGAGATTGCGAATTTATCCGGCGCGCCTGAAATAGCGCGCCGCGCTGTCGGAATTTACCCCCCCCCTTCCGCCCCTCCGCCTCAATTGCCTCGAGTTTCACTGCGGGCGGTTTTTGGCGATGGGCTGGGCGGCGGTTTGCCGGCATTTTTTCGATTAGTTTTTTAACAGCATGAAGGGAAAGAGCGGCATGTCGTCGGCAATCCAGAGGCACACGTCGTCCTGCGCCCAGTTTTTCCAAAGGTGCCGCACGCCGGTTATTTCGTCGCCTTCTTCGCACGATACGGCGAGGGTATTGCCGTCGAGCCTCGCGGCCGGAGCCTCCCTCCACTTGTCTCCGCTCTTTGCGGTCTTTATTTCCACGCCGCGCAGGGGGCCCTTGAGAAATACGGAGGATTTGTCCGAGCCTAAGCGGAGCTTAGCGGAATTCCCGTCAAATTCGGCGCGCTCGAATGTGGCGAAGTTTTGCGGAATGTCGCGGCGGCCGAATATGTCGCGCATGACTGCGCGCTCTAACCTGCGGGCGACTTCAAATTTTTTCTGCGGGTGAATGTCCGCCTTTTCTCCGAGGTCGATCGCATTGACTATCCCCGTGTTCGCGTTTTTTGCGGACTTCATCTGGCCGAGCCTCGCGGCCGGCCAGTCGTCGCTCGTGCGCTCGAACGAGGCCAGCAAAACTTGGTAGAACGGCATGTTTGGCTCG
>CALXMX010000037.1 GCA_944389575.1 uncultured Opitutales bacterium | reverse complement strand
CGGCCGCGTGCGTTGTGGCTGCGGGGGTCATAAATCCGATCACCGGCAAGAGGCTTGTGAAGAGCTGGAGAAGCGAGCTCGCCCACCCGTTCGCAATGGATTTTTATTCGAGGCTCGAGGGGGAATTGGGCGCAAAGTTTTACCACACGCGCAAGATTCTCCAGTTGTGCCGCTCGGACGAGGAGTGCGCGCTGTGGCGTTCGAGGCTCGAAAATCCGGACTACTCCGAATATGTCGAGGCGAGTCTGCCACCCGGGAGCTTTCCCGGCCTCAACGATTCGCGCGGCTCGCATTTGATAGGAAGATCCGCTTGGGTGGAGGCTCCTGCGGTGATGGAGGCGTTCAGGAAATTCTTTGTGCGCCGCCGCGCGTTAGTGGCGGAGCGTTTCGACTTTTCACGACTTGCGTTGGAGAGCGCGCTCGTGCGCTACAAGAATCTTGCCGCGCGCAAAATAGTGTTCGCAGAGGGGTGGAGCGCGGTGGAAAATCCGTTTTTTTCATGGCTTCCGTGGAGGCCGGCGAAGGGGGAGATTCTGGAGATTGAATCCGGGGCGGAACTTCCGGAATATGTCGTCCACAGGGGAAACTGGATTATGAAGTGCGCGCGCGGGCGCTTCAGAATAGGCTCTACTTGGGACAGGGAAAACCTAAATTCCATTCCAACGCGCGCCGCGCGGGAGGAGCTGGAGTCGGCCGTCAAAAATATCCTTCCGGCCTGTCGGGACGCGAAGGTTGTCGGCCACCAGGCGGGCGTGCGCCCGTGTACCGCCACTACGAGGCCGCATATAGGGGAGTATCCCGCGGATTCCCGCCTACTTTGCTTCAACGGCTTCGGTTCAAAGGGATATGCGCTAAGCCCCTACTTCGCGCGCCGTTTTGCGGACAGTTTGTGCGGGAATTGCCCGCCGGATTCGGAGGCGGATTTGTCGCGCCACGTGCGCAAATTTTTCAGGCGTTGATAGCGTTTTTTTTAATTTCGTGCGCGTTTATTTTGTGCGCGCGTTTGAAGTTTGGCAATAGGGGTGGCGTCTTGCGCTTTTGCCATGTGTGCGCGTTGATAATGGCCGCGCCGCCTGTGGCGTTTGCATATTTGCGCGCGGGGTATATCAGAAGCAGGGGTGTATGTGCTGCGCGTTTGCAGGCGAATGGATTTATACCGCGCCGCATCAAAGAGGCGCAAAGCGCGTCGGCTATTCGGGGGGGGGGGGGGGGCGCGGCGCATCGGGCGTTCGCGCGCGGGAAATGCAAGTTCGGGTTGCAGTTTAAAGCCCTTCGCTTCGTTTCAGCGCGGATTGGGCAATGTGTGTACGCAAAATTTATCCGCCTTTCGTTTTGCCCTAATGCGGATTGTGTGTGCGTATAAGAATTGCGGCTTTTGCCGCGGAAGCGCGAAAAGCGGCGCAGGAAGTGCCTTTTCTTTGCGCTTCGGAAAGGGCGGGGCCGGTTCAATCAAGACAGCAGCTTTACTGCGCGCTCGAGAGTCTCGGCGAAGTAATCGACTTCCTCGAGCGTGTTGTAAAAGGCCATGGAGGCCCGGCATGTCGCGCTAACGCCGAGCGCGGAGGCGAGGGGCTCCGCGCAATGGTGTCCCGTGCGAATTGCGATTCCCGCGGCGTTCATTAGCGTCGAGATGTCGTTCGGGTGGACGCCCGCGCACGAGAAGGAAACGAGGCTAACTTTGTGCTTGGCGGTTCCGTGAATTTTTATTCCGCCGATATTTTCCAGCCGCGCGGTGAGGGCTTGCAGAAGTTTTTGCTCGTGCGCTTTCGCCGCGGGAATGTCGAGCTTTTCAAGGTATTTTATAGCCGCGGCAAAGCCTATCGCCCCGGATATGTTGGGTGTGCCGGCCTCAAACCTCTCGGGCGAGGGGCGGAATGTCGTGGCTTTCCACGAGACGTTTTCTATCATGTCCCCGCCGCCCTGCCAGACCGGCATGGAGTCCAGTATGCTGCGCCTTCCTATCAGCAGCCCGCTCCCGTCGGCCCCGCAGCACTTGTGCGACGATATCGCGGCGAAATCGCAGCCGGATTTCGATATGTCGTCCAGAAAGTGCGGCGCACTCTGAGCGGCGTCAACACAAAACTTCGCGCCGACGGACTTCGCAATTTGCGCGATTTTTGCGACGTCGTTGACCGTGCCGAGCACGTTGGAGGCGTGTGTTGCCGAAATTATTTTCGTGCGCTCTCCGGCTTTGGCGGCGAGGTCGTCCATATCCAGGGAACCGTCGGGAAGCAGGTTTGCGACAACCACTTTCGCCCCCGTCCGCAGCGCGGTAATCTGCCATGGAACTATGTTGGCGTGGTGCTCCATTTGCGTGAGCAAAATTTCGTCGCCGGGCTTCAGGTTTGCAGCCCCCCAGCATTGGGCGACAATGTTGAGAGACTCCGTCGCCCCGCGCGTAAATACGCATTCAAAGTCCTCCGGAACTCCGAAAAATTCCGCCGCGGTTTTGCGCGCGTCTTCGTAGGCGCAAGTGGCGCGGCGGCTAAGCTCGTGCGCGCTGCGGTGTATGTTTGCGTTGTCGCGCCGGTAAAATTCGGAAACCGCTTCTATGACGCATTCCGGCTTTTGGGCGGTTGCGGCATTGTCGAAATAGACGAGCGGGCGGCCGTTGACCGTCTGCGAAAGTATCGGGAAGTCTCCCCTTATTTTTTCTACGTCGAAGTTCATCTATAGTGTGGAATTTGGCATTTTTTCCGCGTTCTAAAAAGCAAAATTTGCGCTTTGCGCCGTTGTGCGGCCTTTGCCGGTAGGCGGCGGCGCTTTGGCGCCCCGGCGGGCGGCGGAAAAAGCGGCGGCGGAAGAAGCGGCGG
>CALXMX010000036.1 GCA_944389575.1 uncultured Opitutales bacterium | reverse complement strand
AAGCCGCCCATGCGGTTGCGGTGCTTCTTGTCGACCTTCCTTATGTCCAAATCCATTATGGCGTCGGACGAAGTCTGGGCCCCGCCGCCGACTAAGAAAAGCTCGTCGCCGCTCGCGGAGTTCGAGGCGTCCGGCAAAACGTATTCGGAGACGTTGCCCAGCAAATCGAAAAATCCCCTGTCGTTGGCCTT
This sequence comes from uncultured Opitutales bacterium, assembly GCA_944389575.1. Classification (GTDB taxonomy): domain Bacteria; phylum Verrucomicrobiota; class Verrucomicrobiia; order Opitutales; family Intestinicryptomonadaceae; genus Merdousia. The sequence continues at coordinate 5,321 of CALXMX010000036.1, read as the reverse complement.
CTTAGTCGCAACGCGGTGCGTCTTGCCGCCGCTGTTGAGATTGCTCCAAGCAATGTCGTTCAAATTTGTATAGCGCAGGGAACCCACCGCCGCCTTGAACTCCGCAAGCGTCGGCAGCCGAACGTCCCGCGCAAGCACCCAGCCGAGCCTGTTGCAGAAGCGCTGAACGTCCTCATAAGCGACCGAATCGACGGGCTTGTCCTTGTCCTCGGCGTCCCTGCTCGGATTCTCCTGCATGACCATCTTAAAGAGCGACTGCGGTATCTCCGTCTTGTACATCGACGCCCCGCCGCCGATGGGAACCAGATTGGAGGCCACCGCCTTTTGAATGTTTCCTATTTCGGAGGAAATGTAGTTCAGATAGCGCAGGCGCATGGAGAAATCCGAATTTATGATTTCGTTGCGCGGATAATGCTCCACGAAAGACTCCGCCTTGCGAAGCAGCGAGTCCGAAAGGCGCGCCGCATCGGAAGCTCGGCCCTCTAACAGTGCCTGCCGCAAGAGGGCGTCTTGCGATATGATCTCGTCGGCGAGCTTCTTGCTGGCCAGCTCCACTTTCTTGCGCTCAAACTCCGAAACGCGCGAGTCCGACGCATGGACGCTCTTGGGATATACGCGGTTTAACTCGCGCTGGAGATTTTCTGCTTCCCCGTACGCCTCCGCGGCGAGCGTGCTCGAACCCTCGCCCTCAAACTTGCGCGCCTGCTTTTCCTTTTCCAAGATCTGCGAGTTCAAATCGACCGACTTGAGCGAATCCAATTCGCCCTCTATCCGTTGCACCCGCAGGAAATCCGAGTAGCCGGAATTGGGGAACTGCGTGTTCATCTTGAGTATGGAATCAAGCGTCTTTTCGTAATTTTTCCTGGCGTCCTCCCAGCGCTTTTCGGAGGCGGCCTTGCGCGCGGCCTCCTCGAAGGCGAGGGTCTCCTCGTAAGCCGGGCGCGCTTGCATCAACCTCACCTGCCTGCCCAAATCCGTGCTCTTTGTAATGTTCTTATAGTTGGAAAACGGATAGTCGCCATTCAGCAGCATCTGAATGTCGTAGGCCTTTTGAAACAGGTCGGCGGCCTCGGCGTATTTGCCCTGCTGGCGCTTCACTTTGGCCTCGTTTTCGAGTTCCAAAACCTTTTGGTACATCGGCTGCGCCTCTATATTCTGAAGCCTTTTCTGAAGGCGCATGAGACGCTCGGAGGGAGAGCGGTCGAACGTGCGCGAGCGCGTGATGTAGAGCTCCTGAAGGCGCACGGCTCTGCGAAGTTTGTCGAGATCGGCCTGAGAGGGGGTGGAGGACGCCGTCGCGGAAGCTTCAAATTCGCGCTCAAGCTGCTCCGACTCCTTCAATATTGCCGCCGCGTCCGCATTGGGGTCGAGATACGTCTCAAATTCCTCCTCGTACGCGGAGGGGGAAAACAGCGTGAGCACGTAGAAGAATCCCAGAACCAGCGCGGAAACCAATATCGCGATAACTATTTTAAGAAATTGCATGATAATTCTAAATCGTCAGACTAAAAATTCCTCCATAAAAAGTCAATCAGACATTTGTCCGGCCGCAAACAAAACGCTCCGCGCGCCGGACAAAGGCAAAAGGCGCCCGCGCAAAAATTTCGCAAACGCGCAATTTGCCCGCGATAAAATACCCGCCGCCGCAATGACCGCAGAAGGCAATAAAAAACATTAAACGTTTTTTCCCGCGCGACGCCTCCCAAGACCCGCGAGGAAAAGTGTCGACTGTTGAAACGTTCACATGCTTAAAAAAACCGCGCTTACATAGAATAACCGCGGCGGAAGCGACCGCGCTCGCACAAAAAAATATTCCCAAAACCTCGCGACAACCCAACGCGCAAAACTCGCCTCTACAAAACCTCATGTACAAAACCGCATGTTTGAAAACCGCACGCGCAAAAACTATGCGCGCATTCAAAAATAAATAATTCCGCAAAGGCGCGCAGTGATTTTTTAAGTACGCACTATCGCGAAACTCTCAAAAAATACCGCAAAGGCGCGCCGAAGCACCCTACTTTCCCGCGCGCGACCTCGCGCGTTCATACGCCCGCGATTCGCCCCATTGCTCCCTGTAAAGCTCGCGGGCGTCGAGATAAATTTTAGACGTCTTGTCTTTTGCGCGCTTGAAATACTCCAGCAAAACCGCCGCGGCGTCGCGCCGTTCGCCCATCATCAGAAGCGTCGAGGCGTCGTAATAATACGCCCGCGCGCCCCAATACTCGAATTTGAAAAACACGATATAAACGCGCTCGAAATACGGATGCGCCTTTCCCCAGACCTTCTGTTCGTACCAGCAAACTCCGCACTTGTAGAGGGATTCCGCAAGCGGTTCGCCGCGCAGAAGCTTGCTCATTGCCACCTTAAGGTAGCACTCGCGCGCGGCGTCGTACAGCTTGAGCATTCTCAAGGCGTCCCCGCGCAGCATCACGGCCGGCCACGAAAGGCGCAAATCCGGAGGAGCCAACAACACGGCCTCGCCGGAAAATTCCGCGGCCTTCTCGTAGTCGCCCGCCGCAAAATACTCGCGCGCGAGCGCGAGCGCGGCGCGCCATGCAAACGGCGCGTGCCTGCCGTCCGATGCAAGTGCCTTTTTCAACCCTTCCAAATCTTTCGCGCTTCCGTCTTCGGCCGCTCTCACTTTAGCAAGAAACCCGGCGGAGGCAAACTCTGCGCCGAGCTTTTCGCCCGCGGAATCGCCGCCCAATCCGCCCGCGGTATTTCCCGTAGGCGCGCCTGCTGCGCCCTTTGCCGACAAAAGCATCTTCGCCCGCGCGCGCGCGGCCAGAGAGGAGGGCGACCGCGGCGAAAAGCCGTCGCCGGCAAACAATTCGTCGCCGGAATTTCTGTCAAAGACGTAGGCGTCGGCAAAGGCGGAGTCCGCAATCTCGAATTCGCGCTCAAGCCGCGCGTAAAAATCCGTCTTTCCGCGGGCGTCGGACTTGTCCGCCAGACGCGCTTTTGCGATGTAGTAGTCCAGCAGTTTAGGCGCTCCCGCCGCCTCCGCGCTCGGGGGCAGGTTCCGGAGAATTAGCCCGTAGTCCCCGTTGGCGTCGGCAAGCTTTGCGTATTGCAGTGCCGCGAGCGCGCCTATCTGCTTCGGGGCGTATTTTACGGCCTCCAAAAAATTCGCATACGCCCCGTCCTTTTCTCCGTCGTAGGCGTCCATAGAGGCGATGTAATAGCGGGCGACGCCGAAATTCTCCGCGTCCTTTTTCGAGACGTTTTTGAACAGCTCGCGCGCCGCGGAATAGTCGCCGCGCAGAAAGTAGCTCAGCCCCCCTTCGAGGAGTTTTGCCGATTCGGAGAGCGCGGAATCCGCCCCCTTGCCGGGCCGCTCCCTGGCCGTCCCCGCTTCGGAGGAAGCCGCGCAGGCTATCTGCGCGCACGCGCAAAGCAAAAAAAGCGAAAATATTTTCTTCAGCAAAACCGGCATATCAGACCTTTCAATTCGTCCAGCGTATCCGCCTCGCGCATTTGAACGCGAAGCTTTTTAAAACCTTCGCACCCTCTTATGAAACGCATAATCTGGCTTTTTGCAAACGTCAAATTCTCTTTTGAAATTCCCGACCTTCCGCCTGAGCAGACAGCCTCGGCGTATTCCAGCGCGAGCGCGAGGCGCTCGGTTGCCGTCGCGGGAGCCGGGGGATTGGCGCCGTCGATGCGCGCCCTCATCTCGGCAAACACCCACGGATTCCCCAGCGCCGCGCGCCCAACCATGAATCCCGCGCACGCCGACGCCCGAAGCGCGCCCGCCGAAAGCAGTTCCGCCGACCCGTTGCCGACCAGCGGAATCTTCAGACTCTCCGCGGTCTTTTCAATCAGCCCCCAATCCGCCGCCCCCTCGTAGCCGGCGGATTTCGTGCGCCCGTGCAGGGTTATCATTTTCGCGCCGGCCTCCTCGAGCTCAAGCGCGGCGCGCGGGACAATTACGGAACCGCCGTCCCACCCCGTGCGCATTTTCGCGGTCACCGCAATCCGGACCGACGCCGACACCGCCGCCACAATCTTCTTCATCTGCGCGACATTCTTAAGCAGTGCCGCCCCCGCGCCCGCCCCGACCGCGCTGTGCGCCGGACAGCCGAAGTTGACGTCTATGAAGTCCGGAGAAAATCTCTCCGCAGCCAGAGCCGCCGCCTCCGACATTTCGCGCTCGTCGGAGCCGAAAATCTGTATTCCGAACGGGCGTTCGTCCTCCTCGAACCGCATCTTTTCAAGCACCTTGTCCGCCCCCGACAAAACGGCGCGGGAGTGGACGAACTCGCCCACGCACGCGTCCGCCCCATACCTGCGGCACATGCGGCGAAGGGGGGAGTCGCTATACCCCGACATCGGAGCCAGCATGAGAAACTTCCGCCCGGAACTCAGAAAGTCCATTCGACAAATCCCTGAAAGGCCTTCGCCGCAAACACTCCCGCGTTGTAGGCAAAGTGCGCCGCAACGCACGGAAGCAGAGAACGGCCGCGATTCTGCGGCGCAAAGCGCAAATAGTAAAACAGAAGCGAACACTCGAACACGCACAGCGTGCTGTAAAAAGACTTCACGGAAAAGTCCCAAATCCATTCCCCCGCCAGCCACGACGCGCCCTCGGCGACTTTATAGTCCCACAAAAACGGGTGCGCCAAGGCGAATATCAGGGAGAAAAAAACCGCGCCCGCAATCAGCCACGCAGTCCCCTTCCCGTCGATTACGAGGTACCCCCTGAATACGAGCTCCTCTATGAACGCCGCCGCTATCCACGAAAATATCGCAAAAGCCCCCACGCGCGTCTGCTCGCCGACCACGCCCAACGCGCTCTCGCCCGACATCTGAATACCCAGCAGGACAAGCGCCGCAACCGCCGCAAAAAACACGAACTTCGCAGAAATCGGGCGCGCGCCGGGAAAGGCGCCCTTGCGGTCGAAGCCGCGCGATGCATAGTGCGCGCAGTCGGAACACCACATGTAAAAAAGATACCCGCCGACGCAGAATGTCGCCACCGAATACGCCAGATTGTCCTGAAACATTCCGATTCCCTACCTGTTAAGCAAAAATCTACATAAAATACGCCCACACTATAAGGGCGACCTGCAAGACCAACATGGCCGCAACGAGCGCGTACGAGAACGCGACAAACCCGTCGGTTCTAAACTTCATCACGTACTCCGGCAATTTTTTGCGGTTCGATTTGTCCATTTCGCAGCTCAAGTTGTATGTTGCAAAAAAATTTGGACACCCCCAAAAAAAGCTCAAGCAAAATCGCAAAAAGCCCGAAACAAACCGCGCAGCCCTTTGCAACTCCATTTTTAAAGGGCGCGCTCCGCGCGTCATTTAGGCTTTCG